>JBEGJP010000046.1:0-2912 GCA_041184525.1 Pseudomonadota bacterium
CGTTGTTCACTTTCTTGTTGATAGTCATGCCTTTGAACGGCGATGCATAGATGGCATCTGCGCCGAGGAGCGTGCTGAGACTTTCACTCAAACCAGGGACAACAGAACCGCCTCCGGAGAGCACGACGACATCGACGAGACGGTCTCCTCCGTGGCTATCAGCACCACCGTAAAATTCGATTGTCTTTTTGATCTCCTCGCAGAGTTCGTTGGTGTGTTGTCTGCAGACAGAGTCGATATCCGGATAGCCCGCTGTAAAATCCGGATTTCCGACATTCCATTTGATGGATTCCGCTTCGGTATAATTGATGTTGAGGTTTTTTGAGAGCAGATCGGTGAAGTGACCTCCACCCAGAGGCAAGCTTCTTATGATGACCGATTTTCCCGCACGCAGCATGTGAACTTTGGTTGAGTCCCTTCCCACATCCACGCATAAAGTTGTTTGCTGTGCCTCTGGATGTGTGAATTCAAAAGAATTGGTCATCGCAAAAGCGTCGCAGTCGAGTACGCAGGGTTTCACCCCCACTTGCTTGAGCATTTCGACGTACTGTTCCACGAGGGTTCTCTTCGCAGCTACAAGCAAAATGGGGATCTGACCCTCTGTGTTGGCTGCCTCGAGCGGTTCATAGTCAATCTGCCAGTGGTCGAGATCGGAATCGACGTGTTGCTGAGCTTCGAGCAAAACTTGTTTCGGGAGTTCTGCCATACCCTGATAGGGGATCATCAACCGTTTGTAGATGACATTGAGACCACGCAAGCCGACGGTGGCAGAAGCGCCACTGTACCGGGTTCGGGTTTGATCCAAGGCCGATTTGACTGCTTTGCAGATGGTCTGGATGTCGTTCAAACTTCCGTCTACGACAGCACCCGTGGGAGTTTCCTCCCAGCCCAGCCCGAGAAGTTGTGTTCCGTCTGAGCCCTTTTCAATGGAAACCACCTTGATGGCCGACGCACCGACGTCAATGCCCAGCTGGACACCGCCCGTTCCTGTGAAAATGTCCTTCAACGAAAAAGCCATCTGATGCTCTTCTTTCATCGGGTAGAAGCAATCACTTCCATGATGAAAGAAATGCAGCCGAATCCTGAGGAAAAAGTTTTCAGTCTCGGTCAGACGGCTGACGGGCGAGGGAATCCGACGTCAGTTGGCAAAACGGTGACGCTGCAGCTTTTGAGCATGCAAGTCGGGACGAAAAATTCTCGCCCAGCCCAAAATGTAAGAAGATTCATGAGCGCTGACTGTTTCATCGAACCAGAGTTCGTCCACCTGATCGTCCTCCAGCAACAGAAGCAGCGCGTCAAAACTATGGCAAACGACGCAACTCTCGAGAGGAAAATCTTTCGGCGCGGGCTCGACGCTGTGCGAATAAAGAACCGAAACCCTCTTGAGCAGATCGTCGATCTGGTCTTCCCGCTCATTTTGCGGAGGTACGGATTGGGGATCCGGCGTATCGGGTGAGGTGTGTCTCTGTGGACTTGACTTCAAACTGGCCTGACTGGCATCGCCCATGGGGGCAGCTCCTAAATAGGCACCATGTCTGCTGCATGTGATGAATTCGAAAAATGCTGCAGTGTGTGGCGCTCATCGCGGAGTCTGCCTAAAATTGGCCACGAAGTCAATTAAGCGCCAGTGGAACCAAATCCACCATCTCCGCGTGTTTTAGAGTCCACTTCAAGGCTGTGGGGCCGGATGGCAAGTGCAAAAACACCCTGAGAGATCTTGTCCCCGCGCCTGATTCTAAAGTCCTCTTTTCCGTGATTCATGAGACAAGTCATGATCTTGCCTTCATAGTCGGCGTCGACCGTTCCCGGCGCGTTGAGGACTGTTAAGCCTCTTTTTGCAGCAAGTCCGCTTCGAGGTCGGATTTGAAGTTCGGCGACAATATCGAAACCTGTTCTCCCCAGTTTCACGCGAACTGCCGGCTTGCTTTTTGTTTGTGCAAGGCGAAGACCGGTATCCACAAGTCGCCATTCGCCGGGGGGAATCACAACATCGTCCGCAGCTTTGAGGTCAAAGCCCGCAGAGAGAGACGTTGCGTATGAGACGTCGCTCAGGGCATCGAAGTCAGACCGCGAATTCTCAAGACTCAACACAGGCAACGCGCCCTTCAGCTCAACGGGGAATTTTCGCAGCACGCGGGCAATTCCGGCCGATGCCTGAGGCAAAATGCGGCGTCCAAGTCCACCGACTTTTGAGCTCACAAGATTCTTTTTCAGCATGGGTAAAACCTCCAACCGGACGAAACCATTTTTCGTTCTGACCGTCAAAGCTTGACCCCGATGCATCTTCCGGCATAAACGGAAAGCTCCTAGGTCAGTAGCTCCAACGGTAGAGCAGTTGATTCCAAATCAACGGGTTGTGGGTTCGAATCCCTCCTGGCCTGCCATCTCTCCGAAGCCCGAACACAATCATCGCGTCACGACTGACTTTTTATTGTGGTCGGTGTGGTTGTGATTCAGCAGAGTTTCGTCAGCGAGGCTGTTCAGCGATTCATTCCCTGCGGTGCCGTGCTGGAACCCGAGGCTGTGTTGTTTTTGGGTTCTTTTCTGAACTGCTCAAAGAAGTCCCGATTGAAGGCTCTGAACTTCGCATAGTTTTCTTTGTTGCCCAACAACTCCGCCATGTCCTTCGCGGCTTCCGATTCAATTCCGCGCATGCGGGCGATTTCTTCGCTCGCATGATCCGGTTCAATTTTATCTTTCATGGCTTGCAGCCGACGCAACAACTGTTTTTCTCGGGGGATGATCTTAACGACGACCTGTGCATCGCGATCGAGCTTACGGTCGATGAATTCAGAAAGCGAAAGGACCCAGCGCTTTTGGTATTCAGCGCGGAAATACGTCTTGGTGTAATCGGTGGTTGAAATGACATCGTCCGTGTAATTGAACTTGGCTTCCGGAGTCGTCGGAGGATC
>JBEGJP010000047.1:0-2705 GCA_041184525.1 Pseudomonadota bacterium
TCATTGCCCAAACTCAGTCTCAGAAAAGTCGAATCGGGTCGCGAAATCCGAATCAACCTGAGAGGCCTCACATCCACTCTCACGGGTTCCTCAAACAACACAAAATTATTTACTGCATTTGCTGCAAAAGCAGACGCCACCACGACGACCTTTGATTTGCTGGATTCCTCAAACAACTTAAAAACGGATACAAATTTCACAGCAGACCAAACCTTCGGTATGAACATCACAGCGAAGGATGCCTTTGGAAATGTCACAACACGGAACAGAGCAGACGGAACGAGCTGTGGCACGGTGAGCTGGAACCAATCCTTAGGCAACAACCCACTCGGAAATAGTGCTTTCACGGCTCCAACGTTAGAACCGTCGACACCCTCGCAGCTGCGGAATATGCAAATTACAAAAGCGGGCAGTCAAAATGTCACATTTTCAATTTGCGGCGTCGACAAAACCTTTACTTTCAATATCTCCGCGGGCGCAGCAAATCAGATGTTTCTCAATAGAGAAACATCGGCGAGCGCAACAGCACTCGAGTCAATCACATGCTCCATTGAAAATGGGGGCGGTACCACCTGCCCAATCGTTTATACTTATTTCTACGACACATATAAAAACTTACGGACCAACGAAACATGCGATTCGTGGACTCTCACAGCACAAAAAGATCCAAACAACGTCGCACCTACCACAGTCCCATGGTCCAACCTTCCCAACAACGCTTCGACTGTTGTGGTCACGCACCAGAAAAACTTGGACGCCACTCTCAAATGCATCAAATCAGGGGCAGCAGCGACAACCAGCACCGGTGGAATTAAATTGCAAGGCGGATTCAGTCATCTCAAGGTCACCGCAACAATCGCAAGTAAAGACATCAACGGTTTCATAGCCGCAGCCAGCGACAACGTTCATGTTTCCAAGATTGAAGCCCTAGCCTATGTGGATGGTGTTGCTTCTGCCGCCACACAGGTAACTGGCAGTCAAACGATTTCTTTTGCGACTGATGCCTCTGCAGCGCCCAATGGCACACCTTTCACAAGTACAACGTCGACCGCGTGCACTTTCGCAAACGGCATTTGCACACCTTCAAGTGCTTACAATTTCACTTTCGCCAAAGCAGACTCCACTGCGAGAAAACTGATCATAAGCGTTATGGGAGTGAATTCGCTTCTCGATGGCAACAAGACTGACCTCGAATCTATCAAAGTGAAAGCGTCAGCTCCAAGCACGCTCAACATCTCCTCGGCCGGCGGCAAGACAGCCGGTACCGAGTTCTCTCCAGTGATTGAAGGACGGGATCCGTTTGGAAATCCGACACTGGCAGGATGCACCGATGTGTCGATGTCCGGAGCCGGAGCTTCACCTGACAACCGTCCTGCCTCGTTCAGCTGGAACAGCAGCGGATTCGATAGTTCCGTCAACAGTACCTTCCCCGGAGCCAAGGCAATTTTATATGCAAGCGGTCTTCAGACTCTTTACTTCACAGCAACAGGTTGCACCAATGTTTTTGGTTCCCTCAATAATGTGCCCGTAGCTCCGAAGGCAGATAAATACGCCATTTTGAGCACCTCCAATGCGGCGACGCCCACAGAGATTGCCACTTGGACAACATCCAGCGCTGGAACAACTTTGGACGTGGCATGTTCCACTTTGAACACAAACAACAACGGTGTCACCTGCCCAACTCTGTATGTGTACAAGTATGACGAGTACGGCAACAAAACAGCTGTCACAGATTCGGATATTTCCAATCAGAAATGCCTCTTGCAGGGACAGGTTCAGGGAAGTTCGACCTTTTCGTCTTGGCCGACGGCAGCGCAAACAAGCCCAGTCCACAGCGCGACACGCGCTTCCGACAACACGACTCCGGCAATTGATGAATTGGTTCAGTGCAGTGATGCCGGACTCACATTCAATCAAGTGCGGCTCTATGGCGGCCCCGCAAAATTGGATATCGATACGACTCCCGCATCCACGAAATCGGGCAATGTTTACACTCTCGCGGGTAGCTCTATCAATGCCGGTATGGGGAACGTTTCCATCAATAAATTCACTCTCAGAAGCTTGAAGGCCGGCCAACCCATTGCAATGCCCGGTTTCAGCGGCAACCAAACGATTGCAATCTCTATTCCAGCGACTGGAGGACTTCTCAACAACACTTTTGGCACCGGCGCTGCATCGAACGCTTCAACCGATGTCTTCGCCGGCACACACTCGTGTGCATTTGCTTCGACTGCGGAATGCACGACCTCTGCCAGTATGAACTTCAAACGCATTGAAGCATCCGGCAAGAGGTTCACCGTCACACTCAGAGGCATCTCTGTGGACGTGCAATTGCCCGAAGTAAAGCCCATTGAAGGATCCTCATTGTCAGTTTCCCTCACTGACTCGAGCAACGCTGCCCTTCCGCCAGCTGGATTTAATGTGGACAGCTATTCTAGTTCGAATTTTGTCAAAGCAACGGTGACCCTGAAGGACACGTATACGAACACCACAACAATTCCACCGACGGGCGTACAGACATGTTCTGGACTTCAAGTTTCAGGCAATTTCGCGGGAGTTTTCCCCGATTCAATCACATACGTAGATACCGACTCCAGCAGCTCGACCGCGACTCTTCGGTTCTACAAAGCAACAACACATCCACTTTCTTTCCAAAAATGCGGTCTGACGGCATCGCAAAACCTCACAATTGTTGCGGGCACGAC
>JBEGJP010000048.1:0-10830 GCA_041184525.1 Pseudomonadota bacterium
CGCGCGCAACGCGGTGATCGCACCGCCTCTTTTCGGAGACACCCCCATGAAGCATCCACGTCAGGGTTTCCTTTTTCTGGCATCGCTCGCACTTTCCAGCGTCGGCTGCAGCACGCAGGTACAAACCGCCGCACCGCAGGAATGGGGGTCCTCGGTGAGTGCCGGACAGCAAGAGGCAGAAAAACTGAGGAATTTGAGTCTGCCGGAAGAATACAAACTGGGCACTGATTTCGATACCGCCATCAAGGACCCTGCGCGCGCCAAGGAAACCGGAGTGACCATCAAAACAATCGAGAATCACCCTGCAGCAGGATACATCCGTCGCATCGGGAATCAATTGATCAGCACTTCCCTGCGCAATGACGTGACCTACACTTTCCAGCTCGTGCAAGACGACTCCATCAATGCCTTCGCCAGCATGGGAGGCTATGTCTACGTGCACACAGGTCTGCTCAAAGCTGCTGAAAATGAAGCGCAAGTGGCTTCGGTGATGGCACACGAAATGGCCCACATTGGCAGAAAACACTCGCTTCAGGCGATGGCCAATCAGGCCGCTTTGGGAGGATGGATCAAAGGAGTGGGAGGCTTGGGTGGCATGATGATTGGCCTCACATCCGCCGTTCTTTTCCAGCTCCCGCGCAGCCGTTCCTTCGAATTTGAAGCCGACAGCTTTGGCCTTGAAAACCTGCGTGCCGCCGGATACGCCTCCGAACAAATGATTTATTTCTTCAGAAACGCACTCGCAAAAAATGATCCCCAAGACAATAAAAGACATGACTGGCTTTCCACACACCCTGACACGTATCGTCGCATTGAAGCGTTGAAACAGAAAATGACCTTGGCAGACGCAGAAGGTTTGGGACTGCGCAGCGTCGATCACCAGCGCGTGATTGAAGGGCTTTGACTCTCATCGTCATGTTTTTCCAGAGGTCTCAGGCAATGAAATTGCTCACTACAAAGACAGCCTTGCTGACTTTTCTTTGCAGCGTCGTTGCGGCCTGCGGAGCACCATTGCCTTCCTCTGAAACCGCGTCCGCGACACCCCTGCAGTTGAGTTCCAACGACATCATCGACGAAGAGATCACGAACACGATCTCCGAACAGATGATTCTGAAATGTGACCTTCTGTTTCCGGAGAGCGTGACAGAAAAGAAAGATTGCGCAAAGGCTGCAGCCGCGATGGCTGCACAACTGGACTTCAATTTCGTGCGCCGCAGTGATGGCCAAAGCGCCTTTGTTTTCATGCACCGTCGGCTGAAAAAGCTGCTCGATAATCAGAGCACATCTACTTTTCTCGCCGCTCTGCAAACCGCATCGGAAGATGCGCTCTACGCCGGAAAACAGTTCAACCTGTGGTCGCTGGCCTTGCAACACAGCAACGGAAGCGCAACGGCTGCAACAGAAAAGCTCGCGGTCCTCATTCAGGACGGTGCCGAAACAGCGGCACAGGTGAAATATCTGCTGATCGCTCAGCATCCGCAGGCGCTGAATTTGGCGCAAACCCTACAGGTGCTCGAAGAAGCTCTGAAGGCGAAAAAGGCAACGGCGTATCCGGAGAACACCGACATCACAAGGACGGCTCTCTACCACTACTATGTCCCGCGTTTCCTTTCACAGCAATTGCGCCAAAGCGGCATCCGTCCGGACATGGCAGCGCGTCTGCCGTTCCTGTTCAACAGCGTTTATGAACTGCATCAAATTCAAAAAACACAACAGCCAGATAAGGAACCCAACCACCACGACGTTCAGGTGCCGCGCGACGCTTCACCCTCGGAGAAACGTCTGGTGGAAAAATGGAACGCCTACGACACACTCTACTCCGATCTCTTGGACCATTTGAATGCGCCTCTCACGCCGTTCCGTGCGGATGATGAGAAGAACAACGTTGAGGATCTCTATTTAGGCTATGCGGGCGCTCTCGCGGGCAGCAGGGTTTCAGGCAGAGCCGCGCCTTTACCTGCCGCCGCTTTCGCCGCTTCGTTTTCAGCCGACCCTCTCTCCTTTATCAAGCAAAATCCATGAATCATTGAATTTAGTCTCGATTTAAGAAATTTTCCTAAATTTATTCATGGGGTTCTCCGATAAGCCGAATGGAGGCACCGATGAGAGCCCTGAGCAGCGACATAAAACACGGCGTGCGCGCGGCGGTTTTGCCGGCGTTTGCTTTGTTTTTGCTTGTCAGCTGCAGTGCTGCCACCTCCGGCGGAGTCCAAGGCGGTGTCTCCAACTGCGGCAAGCCGAAGACGGTCACTGGGAAAACGACAACATCGAAACCCTCCGGACTCATGCTCACGGACTCTTCATCGGGCCCGTGGGGCCAACCTGCGGTCGGTGGAGGATTCATCGACATCACCACAAGCGACGCATCGAACACTCCACTTCAAAAGCGCTGCACCATGAACGTGAGGCCCATCGATGCGAGCGACACCTCCGTGCGCGTCTGGACTGCAGGTCACTGTTCATTCGATCCGTTCACTGTGGAATTTGAAAAATCAAAATACACCCTCCAGATTTATCTCGATGGAGGGTATTTTACAGTGCCCGTGGTCTTCACTGACCTCGAGGAAACAGCGCAGTTTTCAAAATCGTTTGCCGCGCTCATGGACATGCCTTTTGTTCCTGCCGGAGTGCGCGAAAACGTGAGCAATGCTCTGCCTCGTGCCCAAGCGTCTGTCTGTCAAGCGGAAGAAACAAAATTCAGAAGCACACTCGGAAGCAATGCGAAGAACGTCGCCTGTTTCAACCGCAGCGAAATGCGCGGCATGAAAGCCACCCTCCAAACCGATGCAACCACAGCTCCTCTCCTGAACAGAGTGATGACCGAAGTGCGCAATCGTGAAAAGTCGGTCATGGACCAACTCAGCAGCGATTTCAAAAGCGTTGTCGACGCCTATCTCATTTCACATTCTTCTGAGCAACGTCGCCGCGCCGATTTGCGAGGTCTGTCATACCTTCTCAATACAAAATTCTGCTCCGCTACAAGTGCAGAACGACCCCCTTCGGACGACCCCAACACTCCCGATTCGACGGCACTGTGCCCTTACCGCGATCAAATCATTTCTCAATTGACAATCAGCTTGAGCACCAACGACCTTGCTGTGGCGAGTGGTATTTACAGCGACACGTCGCGCGACTTGACGACTCTGCGAAAGGCCACTCTGGGTTGCAACGGTTATTCTGCGACAAATTTACCTGCCGGACTGGATTTGACGATGCTGACTGCATGCGACATGGGCAACATCAGCGTGTCCTTCTGGAATAGTTTTGTCGACCAAGGGCCACAAATTCCAAGCGGAATTTCCAGCAGCTCCTTCGGACTCACTGCCAACAGCTACTACGGATTTTATACCAACAACATTCCCTCAACGGGTTCTTCAGACGTTGCCAAAAGTCTTGCCAAAATATTTTCTCTGAACTCGAGCTCGGTGCTCTCGTTCGAGTATGCCCTGCGGAGCACTTCCAAGAGCAACAACACGTTTTTGATCAACTATGATGCTGCTACGCAGCAAATCAATCCTGTCAAAGGGGCAAGCGGTTCTATTCTCGCCATCTTTGGCGTGATCCCCGTCGGTCTTCTGTCTACGGTCGACGGCGAAGCCACATCAGGCGGCGCGAGCATCATTCCTTTGCCGCAGGTGGGTGATGAAGATGAGGCGGTTCCCGTCTCGACGAGCAAATCAAACGTCGGTTGCTGAAGCCGTTTTCACGCGCCACCGTCGCGCTGCCCATTTTTCCAGCCACTCCAGTGAAAAATGTATGCTCACGCCATAGAGCGAAACCACACTCAACGCCGCAAACAGACGCGCTGTTTCCTGATTGTAGGCTGCCATAAGAAGCCGATACGCGAGTCCAAGCTCCTGACCGCCCGTGCCGGCAACAAACTCAGCACCAATTGCTCCTACAAGTGCCAATCCTCCTGCCACGCGCACACCATTGAGAATGAAAGGCAGCGCAGAGGGCAACTCAAGATGCCAGAGGCTTTTCCAAGGGGAAATGCGATACAGACGAAAGAGGCGCCGCAGGTTGGCATCCGTCGCTCGGAAACCGGACACCGTGGCGCTGATCATCGGATAAACACACACGAGCCATGCACAAGCCACCAATGCGGCAAATGCGTTGTTGCGGAACCAGACAATCAGCAGCGGTGCAATGGAAACAACCGGAGTGGTTTGCAGAAGGATGGTGAAGGGCAGCAATCCTTCACGGACATTTTTCGAAATGTAGGAAAAGAAACCGACCACCACTCCAAAAAGACACGCCAGAAAAAATGCCAGCGTTGTGACCTTTGCTGTGAAAACAAGGGAGTGAAAAAGCACAGCGCCGTCTGTCCAAAGCGCGACTGCGACAGCCGAAGGTGTCGGCAAAAACCATGCCGGTACAGAAAAGAGAATACAAACGATCTGCCAAATCAGAAGGACGCTCAGGAACGATAGAACGCTGCGCATTCACTCACCCCCTTGCGCGGACTGCCACAGATCACGAATTTCTTGCCGCAAGCTCATGATGGCTGTTGAACCGCGCGCGATTTTTTCACCCTGAGGTGTGTCGGAGGTGCGAATTTCTTTGAGGATCGATCCATGAGCCGAGAACACAAAAATACGTTGAGCCAAGAGAACAGCTTCTTCCATGTTGTGAGTGACAAGCACATAGGCTGTTCCGCTCGCTGCATGAAGTTCCAAAAGTTCATCCTGCAATTTTTCGCGCGTGAGATCATCCAATGCCGAAAAGGGCTCGTCCAACAAGAGCAAGCGGGGCTGGAGCATCAGTGCCCGCACCAAGGCCACACGCATTTTCATCCCGCCTGACAATTCGTCGGGATACGCCTTCTTTCTCTCCTTCAGTCCCACTTTGCCCAAGAGGAAGTCGAGCCTCTCGTGCAGCGAGGCCGCGTCGGGCGAGCCTTGCAATGAAGGAGGGTGCAGGGATGAACTGCGTGAGCCCGAAATACTGTTGGCATCTGGGGCGAGGAGTCGGGCGAGAACAAGTGCGTTGTCCTGCACATTCTTCCAAGGCAAAAGAGACGCCTCCTGAAAGACAAATGCCATTTCAGAAGCAGCTATTTTGCGCTGCACAACACCGCGCGAGGTCGGTTGGAGACCGGCCATCACATTGAGCAGTGTGCTTTTACCGCACCCTGAAGGACCCAGCAGGGCGACACGATCTCCCTCATGCAGAGCGAGAGAGATGGAATTTAGAATTTTTCTCCCGCCGAGAACCACTTCGACGTCTTCGCAGGACAGGAGAATGTCAGGCGCGTTGTTCATGGCTGCTTTTCAGAAAGCGGCAGGAAGTCAAGAGAGTAAGCTTTTTCAATAGGAAGTGAGGCTGGAAACAACTTTGAATCGACAAGACTCTGATAAAAAGCCTGCCACCGTTCTGCTGTCATGGCACCCACACCCTTGAGCTGTGCATCTCCGGAATCCACCAAACCCATCGCCTTCATCTGTGTGAAACCATAATTCAGAAGTTCGTCCTTCATTTCCGGATTCACTCTTTGGATGGCACGGAAGCCAGCGGTGGGATCGCGCAGATATCTTTTCCAACCCTCGATGGACGCCGCAACGAATTTTCTCACCACATCCGGTTGGCGCTCGATCATCTCGCGTCTGGTTTCGATCGTTGTCGCGTAAGGCAAATAGCCATGATCAGCGAGGTAAAACACATTGGGTTTCTTGCCCAATTGCTTTTCAATGGTGAAAGGTTCTGACGTTCCGTAGCCCTGCTGGATGGCCTGCGGATCGGCAAGGAAGGGTGCCACGTTGAATGTATAAGGCCGCTTTTGTTCATCGGTGAATCCGAATTTCGCAACAAGAAAAGGCCAGAACGATGTATTGGCAGTGGCCGACACCATGATGGGTTTGCCTTTGAGACTTTCGAGTGAATCGTTCCCTACATTCGGATGCGCAATGAGCACCTGCGGATCCTTTTGAAAGAGGGCTGCCACTGTGACAATCGGAATGTCTTGTGACAGTGCCTTCACCGCTTCAAAACCGCTCCCCATAAAAAAGTCGGTGCCGCCGCTCATGAGCAGCGTGGGCCCATTCACCTGCGCATTGCCTTGGCGGATTTCAACGTCGAGTCCTGCCTCCTTGTAGAGACCTTCTTCTGCGGCCTGAAAGAAGCCGCCCTGCTCAGCTTGAGCAAACCAATTTGTGGTGAACACCAACCGCACAGGCCCCGCAGCCACAGGCGCTTTCTCACCCTGACTCTGCTGCAGAAACGCAAGTGCAATCAGTGCTGCCAACAATATTCCCAGCCCCAACAGCAAGCCCCATTTTGTTTTTACTTTGTTGAAATCTGATTCGACCAGCATGGTTCATTTCCTTGATTGAGATTTTGTGCTCAAAGCAGTTTCAGAAAGCTGCAGGCCTAGCCCGTGGCCTTGTGGCAGCATCAAATGAGCTGATCCGTTATGATATGGGCTCGCAATTGTCACCCGCTCCTTTAAGAAGAAGGGCGTGTCGAGATCGCACCAACGGATGAGCCCTGTTCCGCACACGGCATGCAAAGAGGCTGTCATGGCGATTTCACTCTCCACCATGCCGCCAATCATCAACGGCAGAGAGAATTGCCGCGCGAGTTCGGCAATCAGCAGCGATTCGCGCACGCCTGACTTCATAAACTTGAGATTGATCATGTGTGCCGCACGGTCGTGAATGATCCGCAGGGCATCGCCGGCCGTTTTGACTGATTCATCGGCGCACACGGGAATGGGCAAGGTTTCGCACAGGCGCGCCATGCCCGCAAAATCATCCTCTGGTAGAGGCTGCTCAAAAAACATCGGATCGACGTGTCGCGCTTTCAATTCGGCAACCAGTCGCTTGGCGCTCTCAACAGTAAACCCCTGATTGCCATCCAAGCTGATCGTCATATCCGGCTCTGTGCAAGCAAGCAGAGTCATGACCCGATCGACGTCATCTTGAACGCTGCCTCCGCCCACTTTCACTTTCACGTAGGGAAATTGTGCCTTCGAAAAATGATTCCAAAAGGTGCGCACATCGTCGGGCGGCAAACAGGGAAGCGTAATATCGGTGTGCGCGCCCGCACGACCGGCCCGTCCCCACAACATCCACAACGGACATCCCACCTGTTGCGCATGCAAGTCCCAAAGTGCGATTTCAACACCTGTGCGTGCTGAAGGTGCATAACGGAAATCTTTCCACAGTGTATTGTGCAGCTTTTCCAAAGCCGACGCGGGGGAAAGATTTTGCAACTGAGAGAGTAAATCGTGGGCGGCAGTCAGAGCAATTTGCTGGGTGTCGCCGGTGAGAACCGGAAACGGCGCGGCTTCTCCCAATCCTGTGCGTCCTTCGGCATCACGGAGCACAAGAAGCACATTTTCGACCTTTTCCACGGCACCCTTGGAAATGTGGAAAGGCAAATGCATTTCCGATTCCAGAGGGGCAATTTCAAAATGCATGAGTGGGGCGAACGTCATGGGAGCAATCCCTCAGAAGTCCAGCGTCAGGTCACAGCCGGCATTGAACGTTTTATTTCCAAATGTGCCAAGAGTCTGCCATCAATTGCCGATCAACTCCACCCCCCAAGGTCAGAGCGTGTTAAGCTGGAGAGCTTATGAGGAGGCAACGATGAACGCAGAAGAAAACCGCCAGCGGGAAAAGACAGTGCTTATTTTGCTGGCCGCCATCCAGTTTGCACATGTGATGGACTTCATGATCATGATGCCTCTGGGCCCGCAGCTCATGCGTCTTTTCGATCTTACGACATCACAGTTCGGGCATATTGTTTCCGCTTACGGAATCAGCAGCGGGATAGCCGGACTGCTCTCGGCCACCGTGATCGATCGGTTCGACAGGCGTCTTTTTTTGAAGGCATGCCTTGTGGGGCTTTTTGCAGGAACGCTGCTCTGCGGCTTGGCTCCGAGCGCCTCAATCCTCATGCTCGGACGCTGCGTGGCCGGATTCTTCGGCGGTATATTGGGCGGCCTTGTGCAGGCGATCATCGCTGATGTCTTTCCGCCGGAACGTCGCGGATTCGCACTGAGCCGCGTCATGATGGCCTTCTCCATCGCTTCTGTTGCCGGAGTTCCTCTGGGCCTGACTCTTGCCAATAAAATCGGTTGGCATGCGCCTTTTGTTGGCGTCGCTGGTTTGCTGTTGGCACTTTTCTTTGTGGCTCATCTGCATTTTCCATCGCTCACAGGCCATATTGACCCCACCTTCACCTCTCGGGCGCGCATCCGCCAGCTCGTGTCCTTCTTCAAAGAAAAAAGAGCTCTTCTGGGATTCGCCGCAACCGTGTTCATCACTCTTGGGCAATTCATGGTGATCCCGTTCATCAGCCCTTTTATCGTGAACAACCTCGGCTTTCCGGAAGACCACCTCCCGTACATTTACTTGTGCAGCGGGCTGGCAAGCATCGCCACCATGCCCTTCATTGGACGCTTCACTGACAAATTCACACCGTACAAGACTTTTCCTGTAGGACTTTTGGTGTCGATCGTCCCGCTCTTCACACTCACGCATCTCACGACTTCCAATCAGATCGTGGTTTTTGCAGTCAATGCGATGTTCATGATGTGCATGGGCGGCCGCATGGTCCCCTTCATGTCGCTTCTTTCGACTGTCATGGAGCCGCGCAGACGCGGTGCGTACCTGAGTCTGACAGCTTCTCTCCAGTCGCTCGCTCAAGGAGGTGCTGCACTTCTCGCTTCTGCGGTGATTTCAACCGGAGAGAACAGGCAGGTGATGGGTTACGGAACGGCAGGTTGGATGGGAGCTGTCTCGAGCCTCATGACGCTCGCACTTGTTTTCCAAATTGCAAAAGTCGCAGTGCGTTCAGAACAACAAACACACTCGAAAATGCCATCGCAGCCGCAGCCCACATCGGAGTGAGTTTCCCTGCCATGGCAAGCGGAATGAGCAACACGTTGTAGCCAAATGCCCAAGCCAGATTCTGACGGATGTTTTTGAAAGTGGCCCGCGAAAGCCGGACGGCCGTCAACACACCCGAAAGCTGCGCGTCTTTCAAGGTGATTCCGGCAGTGCTTTGCGCTGCGTCGGTGCCACTTCCCATCGCGATACCGACATCCGCACGCGCCAGCGCAGGTGCATCGTTCACACCGTCGCCCAGCATGGCCACTCGTTTGCCCTCCTTTTGAAGCTGAGCAATGAACTCAGCCTTCATCTGAGGCGATTGTTCGCCCTGAGCTTGAATGCCGAGGTGTGTTGCCACCGATGTGACCACCGACGTGCGATCGCCGGAAAGGAGAACAGTATGAATTCCCGCAGTCCTGAGTTCATCCAAAACACTTTTTGCATCCGACCGGAGTGAGTCTTGCAGCGCAAAGGCCAAAAGAGGAGCCCCGTCCCAACGGCACACCACCCACGACACAGTTTCATTTTCAGCGAGCAAATCATTTTCTGCCAAAAGTTTTCTTTCCAGCTCTGAAGCTGAGCCAATGAAAAGCTGGTGCGTATTGCCGCCGTCGTCCACTTCTGCCTGAACCCCTTTGCCAATGAGCTCGCGTTGATTTTTCAGCGGCGCACCTACGGCTCCCGTAGCGCGTTTCTCCAACCAACTCACAATGGCGAGAGCAACGGGGTGCTGAGAGGAGCGCTCCAGTTCCAGAACCGATGTGAGCAGTGCATCCGGCAGAGGTTGAGTCGAGACGATCCGCTCGGCAACAACCGACAGCTGACCGGTGGTCAGGGTTCCGGTTTTATCGACGACAAGCGTGTGCACCTCCTGCAGAGCTTCCAATGCAGAGAGGTCGCGGAAGAGCAAGCCCATGCGTGCAGCACGCGTCGTGGCAATGGCAACTGCAATCGGTGTGGCCAAACCCAAAGCACACGGGCACGCCACAACCATCACTGAAACTGCCGCATTCAAAGAATTGAAGCCGTCGCTTTGAAGAAGAAATTTCCAAACGAGAAACGTGAGAACACTGAGGGATAAAATGACAGGCACAAAAACGGCAGACACCCTGTCGGCAAGTTTTTGAATCGGAGCTTTGCTGAGTTGTGTGCGTTCCACAAAGGCTACAATTTCACCCAAGCGCGATGCGGGCCCGACGGCTTCCGCGCGGTAGAGCACTGCCGATGTCAAGTTCAGAGCGCCCGCCGCAACCTTGTCGCCTGAACGTTTGACGACCGGAAGGCTCTCGCCGGTGAGCAGCGATTCATCGGCCTCCGTTTGCCCTTCAACGATCACACCATCAGCGGCAAAGCGCTCTCCCACACGTGCGCGAAGCAAGTCGCCAGTGCGGAGAAACCGCACATCCACCTGTTCGTCCTGACCACCACTTTCAGCACCTGTCAGGCGCTGGACAAAAGAGGGCTGCAATCGCAGCAAAGCGCCCAATGAGGATGTTGCGCGCCACGTCATGCGTTGCTCAACGTACTTGCCCACCAACACAAACGCGACAATGGCAGCAGCCGTTTCAAAATAAACGTGGGTCCCTTCCGTGAACACCTGAAAGACGGACCAGAGGTACGACAGGCCGGCACCGAGCGACACCAGCGTGTCCATATTCGCAGTCTTCTGTCGCAGCAGCCGGAAGGCATTGATGAAAAAAACACGCCCGGGAAAAAGCAGCAAGAGGCCTGTGAGTGCAAGTCCGAGCCAACGCACATTCACATCGTGTGCGAGTGAGTGCACCATGCCCAAGACAATGACAGGAACAGCCAGTGCCAGAGCCAACACCACCCGACGCTGAGCCGCGTGCTGTTCGCGTTTCTCGCGCTTCTCGCGCTCCAAGGCAGTCTCTTGCGGAAACGCATGGTAGCCCAATTTTTCAACCACAGCCTGAACATCGCTCACACTGATGTCTGCCTCAACGACTGCAGAGTGGCTGGCAAAATTCACAAC
>JBEGJP010000049.1:0-12149 GCA_041184525.1 Pseudomonadota bacterium
TATCAAATGCGATGCTGCGTGGAATTTCCCGCGAGGTTGTCCTCGAAGATTACCCTCTCATGCTGGCGCAAATTGAGGCCTCCGGTGAAGTTTATCCATTGATGTTTCCAAATATCTCGACGGGCGTGAGAGCCATGTTGGGTCTGGAAGGAAACTTTCGCTATGTGACCGCGGGCAAGGATGTGCGTGTGACTGTGCCATCCCCCGCTTCGGGTCAAGAGCTCACTCTTGATCTCGCTGTGAAGCGAATCGCGGCACGCGGAGGGGTTGTCGTGCGTGTGCCGTTGTGGGCCCAGCGGCTTTTTGCGGATGTGCGCACGGGCTACGTCTATTCCCATTTTGCCAGCGTCATCAGTCAAATTCAGGGAGCTCCGCAAGGAGAGCGCACCTTGGAAGTTTCGCCGCTGCGCGATTTAGGCTTGTCGGGTGCTTACGCCTTGGCGGGTTTTCAATTTCAACCTGTCCCTTCCTTCCGCGCGCGCCTGAGTGCGGGGACGATTCTGGGGCTGGACTACCGCATTGACAATCGTCTTCTCGATGCAGCCGCAAGTGCTCCGATGGTGAGCATTGCTGCAAAAACTCCCGCCGTTTTTCTCTTGGAATCGCAATTGAATTATTTGGTCAAAACGTTTCAGCTGGGGGTCCACCTCTCACTCGAGAACGTCTCAGCACGATCGCTCTACCCCGATGGTCAGTCGGAAGGTGAGATTCTAGAGTCGTACCTGAACTACGGGTTGCAGGTGTCGTTCTTGCTCTGAACCTTTTCGCTCGCTAGAGTGCTCGCCAGCGGAGGTACTCGAGGGATGGAGTTCATCAATTCTTTTTTTCAAACGTTGCTTGTCTGGTTGCAGAATCCGGAATCACTGATTGCCAGCGTGGGGCTTTTGGGACTCACCCTGATCATCTTTGCTGAAACCGGACTCCTGATCGGTTTCTTCCTCCCGGGCGACTCTCTTCTTTTTTCTGCAGGGCTTTTTGCTGCAGGCGGCCACCTCGATATCTGGTCGATGGCGTGGGTTCTCACGGCAGCTGCACTTTTGGGTGATGCGACCGGTTACTGGATTGGACGCAAGCTGGGCGGAAAGTTGTATGACCGTCCCGATTCTCTTCTTTTCAAACGCAAGCATCTCGAGCAAACAAAAGAATTTTATGAAAAGCACGGCGGAAAGACGATCATCTTGGCGCGATTTATTCCGATTGTGCGAACCTTCGCCCCGACCGTGGCGGGTGTGGCGCAAATGTCCTATCGCACATTTTCCATTTATAATGTTGTGGGTGGCGTTCTCTGGATTTGGTCTTTACTTTTTGCCGGATTTTTGTTGGGTCAGACATTTCCTGCCATCAAAGAATATATCCATGTTGTCGTGGTTGCGATTGTTGTCCTTTCCGTTCTTCCATTGTTGTTCAAGTGGATGCGTTCACGCGCGGCATCAGGCCATGCAGCTGCTTAGTACACCGACGTTCCCCGTGCGTTCAGGAGGCCTTGCAATAGAATGTTTTTAGATGCTTCAGCTGTTGCGTTCCTCACTCTTTTGGGTTTGGGTCTTTTGGCGCTCCTCGTTTCTGTGTTTCTTCGCGGTCTTGTTGATCGCCGCATGGAAATGGCCAGACGAGAGTTTGATGCACAGCAGCCGGAGGACGGCAGAGCGCAACAGGAGCCTTTCTGGTTGCGCTTCGGAGAACCTGTCAAACGTTCCATTCAGTCGCTGGCTTGGACTCTGGTGGGATTGGGGGTGCTCAATCTTGTCTCGTACGCGCTCATTGAAATTGCTCAAAACGTGGCGAAGGGGCGCGATGGAAGCACAGCCGCAAAAGTTGCGGACGATGTGGAGCGCCTGTCGAATTATATCCGGCAGGGCGCCGATATCATGGTCCGCATTGTGCTCGTTGCAGTTGTGGGTGTCTGGGTCGCGAAGTTCTTCCAGAGTGCCATGCGCGGTCTGCTCAAGGGAAGTGTGTCGGGAAGTACGATGGCATCGCATCCGCGCATCAGAGCACGCACGGAAACTTTGCTCACCACCTCGGGATACGTCATCAACGCGGTTGTTTTTGTTGTTTGCGCTCTGATGGCATTGCAAATGTTGGGAGTCAGTGTGGCTCCTCTTTTGGCCACTGCAGGTGTAGCTTCCGTTGCAATCGGTTTTGGAGCGCAGTCTTTGGTGCGCGATCTGCTGGCAGGCTTTTTCATCCTGCTCGAAGACCAGTTTGCCGTAGGCGATGTCGTGACGATCGAAGGCCGCTCGGGCGCAGTAGAAAGCGTCACATTGCGTCTCACCAAAATCCGTCTTGGCGATGGCAGTCTTCTGATGATACCGAATGGTGAAATCAAGAGAATAGAAAATCTGACCAGTGGTTTTTCCCAGATCGACTATCGGATTTCCATTGTGTTTGGGTCTCAGGTCGATGTGGCGCGCGAGTTGCTGTCAGACGAGCTCAGCAGGCTGGCTCGGGACTTCGCTCACGATATTCTCTTGCCGCCGGAACTTCTGGGTATCGACAACATCCGCAACTCGACTCTCGTTCTGCGTGCCAGAGTCCGGACACAACCGGGTCAACAGTGGCCATTGGAACGTGAACTGAACCGCCGTGTGGTCGAGCGGTTTCTGGAGGCACAAATCCAGTTGCCTCCCAATGCGAACCCCTGAGGCGGTGCGGGTGTGATTTATTTTTCATAACTCCAAACGCTCCTCACATGATATTAGAATGGGACGCATTCCATGAAAGATGTTTGTCTGAGATTGAGTGTGTTGATTTTTTCGCTTGGTGTTGCGCGCCCTGCTTGGGCAGAAAGTTCACCGGACGAGCCTCGCCGCTCGGCGCAGAATTATATCTCATGGAAGTACGGCATTGCTCAGAGCAACATGCCTTATAACGACGAAGCCAAGTTTAAAAACGATTCTGGTACCACCAAATTGGTTGAATTTTTTTGGGGGAACGCACGCCTTGCGAAGTTCCTCGGAGGCATTAACCTCAGTCCTAAGAATCAGTACGCCGGTTTTATATTGAGTGCAGTGATTGATGACAAAGACATCATTTCAGTGAGGCAATTCACCACGCATGATGAGCTTCTGAAAAGTGAACGTGACTACGGCTTCAGCCGTGGCTTGGGGTTTGGGAAAAAAAAGGCAAGCACGACCGAGTATTCGTGGATATTTTCTCATCAGGGTTCAGATTTTTGGAATGTGACTTACGGTGAAAGTAATTATCCTGCCATGGTGTATGTTTCGCAAGAGCCGTTTGAGGGCGATGAGAAATCTTTTTTTGATCCCAATCCTGAATTTCAGTACTTGCATTTTGGCTTTGAACTCGATCCGGTGCGTGCTGCACTTCTCTCGGGACGTGAGGTGAGTGACTATGCGATGGATTGGATTTATTTGGTCGCCAAGCTCGGGTTTGGAGTTTATTTCTACGACCTCAGCAATGAGCAATACAGCAGTCATTATGAAAACCCTGACGACAAGTACGGCTTGAAATATCAGTCGGGGTACGCGCCGGCGATGGCAGGCAATTATGAGTTGGGTCTCCATGGGTCATTCCATAGCGACTTTCTTCGTGCTGTAGGGACGATTGGATATTATTATCAAATGGCGCCGAATTCGGCGATCACAGCTCTTTATAAGTTTTCTGAATCGGCAACCGGCTATTATTTTCGAGCGGACGGGAGTCCGCATCACGGTGTGATAGGCCGAATGGCAGTGACTTTTTAATTGAACGAGCCTGTTCTGCGTTCTGACAATCCGCCCTGTGTTCCCTCAATTTTGATTCAAGCCACTTCTTCGTGGTGCGAGGAAGGGATGGGGAAACGCATGTGGAATTTGCCTAAGCTGACAACCAGAACACCTTCCTCACGGTGCATACGCAACTCACCGTCAGGCAAATTCATGGACAGCTGGGTGCCATTCTGGACGGCTTCGAAGGGCAATTCGAAACACATGCCCGAGGGCAATTCAACAGCAAGCTGATCGCCCACGAAGTTGATGGACAGGCGTCCTCCCAAGTTTGTCGGATTGTCGGCAAACGGAGTCTTTGCTCTTGAATGGCTGGCGGTTTCTGCTTCGGCATGGTGATGCGGATGGGCCGTTGGTTTGGCATGCTCCACTTCGGCAACAACGTCGAGTTCGGCATCGGCGCTGTCTGAGAAGCTCTCAACGCTTTCATCGGCAGCGAGCAAGTCATTCCCATTTTGCGGGACTTCGTCCATCGACAAAAGGGCGTCGAATTCGTCTTCCGATGACGCCTCATCCAAGTCATCGAGCTCATCAAGAATGTCTCGTGGCTGGCTCTTTTCAATGACGGTTGAATTGTCATTCATAGACAACTCAGTTCTGATGGCATCGCGGACTCGTTCCACATCTTCTGCAGTACCGTCTTCAAATTCGGCTTCTTCGAGCAGATCTTGTTGGGCGAGGGGTTCTGCCGTTTCGAGTTCAACCTCGTCAATCGCAAGAGGATCGATATCGACGGGATCGCCGAAAGAATCTCCCGGCTCCCTTTCTTCTTCAAAGACTGTTTCATCGGTCCCAATTTCATGGGACAGCGTCTCGTGGTCCGAAGAAAACTCATTGACCATGAGATCGCTCGGGTCCTCACTCTGTCGCTCGTTGCCCATGAGTTCATCCGCCACCTCAATGCCCGTGTGGAAGGCCTGTGTTGAGGCTGTTTCCGGATCGAGGTCAGAGATGACGGGAATCAAGTGTTCGGGCAGTGCATTGAGGAACGGGCTGAGCCCGATGCGTTCGACGACATCAAAAATCCGTTCGTCGTCCTGACTTTCCATGTAATAGACCGAAAGTATCTTTTCGATGACAACCGGAAGATCACTGCGCGTGATATTCTCCAAGATCAGCTGAGCCTGTTGTGGGATGTCCGACCCTTTGCCGCCAATCGAGATCTTATATCCGGTTTCTTCAGCGACAACGTGGATATCTTCTGTTGATGAGCCGAGGCAAGCCCGCCCGCAGCCGTTCACGCCAATGCTGGAATAACGCTTGGGCGAAGGGAACGATTTGAGGAGGTGTGTGGTCAACTCCAATGCATCTCCGAGTGAAGGCTGTTGCGCAAAAGTGCACAACTCGCCCAAACATGCACGCGGAGCAGGCACTCCTGCGGCTTTGTATGAACGGAGCAGAAGTCCAGATTTTCGCACTTGAGCTTGAACATCAGACAAACGCGCCGGATCAATCATGAATCCGATGCGCTGGTCTTCGGTGATTTTGAGGAAGGCCGACTCGTGGTCTGCCACTTCGCACAGGACCCTCAGCTGGTCGCTGTTGTAAACCCCGCCGGCAGCTTCCGCGAGAACGAAGAGCTGATTGTTTTTAAGTCCAAAATACTCGCTCACGGCAAACTCCTTGCGGGTTGGTTCCCTGTGGGTATCGCCAGCTGTAGTTTTTCATTGAGAGGCGGGTGACAGGATTTTGACGAAGAGACAGCATTTCCGCCCTTTGCCCCATGATTGTCGGTAATTGGGCGGTTGAGCCGAAGTTTCCTTGCCCCTCAGGGGACAAACTCCTAGTGTAGGGGGTGGGGTGAAGGTCCTGCCCCAGCCAAGCTCCTGTTGATCATCCTGCGAGAATGAGGTGGTACTGAATGGACGGAAATGCGGAAAGCATGAAAGACCTGATTGATTATATTGCCAAGTCACTTGTCGACAATTCCGAAAAAGTTGAAATCAACGAAATTGCCGGCAACCAGACCAACGTCATCGAATTGAAGGTGGCCAAGGAAGATGTGGGTAAAGTGATTGGAAGAAACGGCCGCACGGCGGATGCGATTCGCACCATCCTCAATTGCGGTGCAGCCAAGTTGAACAAAAGGTACATACTTCACATCATCGACGAATGAGACGAGCCCTTTTGAAGGACCATGAACCGCTGCTCCGGCAGCGTTTTTTTTTTTCGTCGGGCGGTTCAGATTCCTTCTTCCATGTGGAAGGCATTCACGCATTGAGCTGCATTCTGCCAAGCACTGTTGATGTATGAAGCGTCGACGGCGGAAATTTTTGGAACAAACGTTCTGTCGGCCTGCGGGGCAGGCAGAGCGGAAGAAGCTTTTATTCCTTGGAGGGCTGCGGCTGCTGCACCGCGCGCCGTTGTTTCAGCATTTGTGGGGCGCACCAGCGTGGTTTGCAAGCAATCCGCTTGGAATTGCATCAGCGTGTTGTTCTTCGAGGCACCGCCGTCGACAGCCACCTTTGAGATTTCGTGACCGGAATCTGTCTGCATCAAATCGAGCAGTTGTGCATTTTGAAGTGCGATGCTTTCCAGAACAGCGCGGGCAATTTGCGATCGGGTTGTGCCGCGGGACAAACCGAACAGAGCTCCTTTGGCGTGCGGATTCCAGTAGGGCGCGCCGAGGCCTGTCAGTGCCGGCACGAAAAGCACATGCGGATCGCGCGCGTCTTTCAAGGCCAGTGCCTCAATTTCAGAGGCATCCCGAATCCATTCGAATTGATCACGCAAAAATTGAACTGCAGCACCTGCGATAAAGGCAGAGCCTTCGAGAGCGTAGCTCACCGTTCCGTCGGCGTGGCCGAAGGCGACTGTCGTGAGGAGGCCCGACGAACTGAACACCATGTTCTTGCCTGTGTTCATCAAAAGAAAGGCACCGGTGCCAAAGGTGATTTTGGCCTCTCCAGCTTGAGTGCACGACTGTCCAAAGAGAGCCGCCTGTTGGTCACCAAGGATGCCTGTCACAGGGATCCCATCGGGCAAACATTTCAAGCCGCTGGTTTTGGCAATGACTCCCGAACTGGGCACCACTTCAGGTAAAGCCCACAAAGGTATTCCGAAGAGTTCAAACAGCTCCTGATCCCACGATGTGTTGTTCACATTGTAAAGCATCGTCCGTGATGCGTTGGTAGGATCGGTGACGAACGTTTTTCCTCCGCTCAGCCGCGAGATGAGAAACGTATCAATGGTTCCGAGACACAGGGTTTTCTCTTTGAGCCAACGCGCAGCAGCAGGGTTGTTTTGAAGGATCCACTCCATCTTGGTGGCGCTGAAATAAGGATCGCACACCAATCCGGTTTTGAAATGAATCGGATCACGCCACGCTCCATTGCGCAGCTGGAGGCAGCGGTCTGCGGTGCGCCTGTCCTGCCAGACAATGGCATTGCCTGCAGTTTCACCGGTTGTTTTGTTCCACGCCAGACACGTTTCCCGTTGGTTGGTCACGCCCATGGCGATGATAGCCGTTTTCTGGGCAGCAGGCTGCACGCGCAACAGAGAATTCCAGCTTTTCTCAATGGCAGTTTCGACGCTTTGCCAAATGTCGTTTGGGTTGTGCTCAACCCAACCGGATGTGGGATAAATTTGTCGGAATTCGACCTTCTCATGAGAGAGCATTTCCAGTGTTTGGGCGTTGAAGATGGCTGCGCTTGAACCGGTGGTGCCTTGATCGATAGCCAGAATGAAATCCGCCATGGTAACCTCAACCCTTGGAGTGTGACATGACGATGAGAATAGGTGGGTGAACATGCCAGTGCAAGATGACACCGTCGGAGTGCCGTGGTGGGAAGCGCTGACCCGTGAGCAGCGCGCCGGATTGTTTGTGTGGCCCTCGCTTGCCGGTGCAACAGTGAGTCCCGAGGAGCGTGAACTTCTGATGCTTTACAAGCCCTCAGGAGTGGTTCTATTTCGGCGCAGTCTCTTGAATCTGGCGCAGGCGAGAGCCCTGTGCGCAGAAATTCATTCTTTGACGAGGGCTCCTCACCAGCCGCGCGGTGCGATTGTTGCCATCGATGAAGAGGGAGGGCGCGTGTATCGGTTGCCGTCTCCCTTTCCCCGCAACGAGCCCGCTTCCTCTTTTGCAGATCCTTCCCGCGAGGCTGCATTGCGGTCGCAAGTGATGCTTCAATCTTCCGCAGCCCGCGCTATAGGAGTCGACTGCCTTCTTGCGCCTGTGGCCGATATTCTCACGCGGCCCGACAACCCTGCGATTGGCGATCGTGCATTCTCCTCGGATGCGGATGTCGTTGCTGAGCGCGCCATTGTGGTGGCGGAGGAAATCCAAGCGGCAGGACTTCTCAGCTGTGCGAAGCATTTTCCCGGTCATGGGCACACTGCAACGGACTCGCACAAAGGTTTTGCCACAACTGATGTGGATCTGGACACACTCCGTCAGCGGGAGTGGAAGCCGTTTTTGAGTCTCATCCGCCGCGCCGATGTGCGTCTGATGATGACAGCACATGTTTTGTGCACTGCCATCGATCCTGTGCGTCCTGCCACCTTGAGTCCGCGCATATTGAATGAGTTTCTTCGCGGCGAGTTGGGCTTTGAGGGACTGATTCTCTCGGATGATTTGAGAATGAATGCGATCTCGGATTATTACGGTGTAAAAAAGAAGGTGACAGCGGCCATCGAAGACGCGGGTCAGAATTCTGATGATGTGAGTGATGACTCTTTCCTGCGGCAGGCCTCTTGTGATGCTCTCGATGCGGGGTGTGATGTTTTGCTCAGTTGCCAGTCTATTGTGCGCGAGAAGACGGTTCTCGACGCCGTCATGAATCATCTGGACGCACGTGCCCGTGATCCGCTGTGGGTACAGAAGGCGGCCAGAGTCAATACTTTCTTGAAAAGAAAAAGCGGATGAGCACAAGCACCATCCGCTGAACCGTCTCGATCTCCGTCATCAGGTCATTTGGTGACGGAAGTCGTTTTTGTTCCCGAGTGTTGAACCTTCAGAGGGTGAATGCTTGTGATCGTGACGTCGCCGTCGGTGACCCGCAATGTGACCTCGCGGCCGGACTTGGCGTTGTAGAGTGTCGGCACTCCGGAGGGGATCTTCAGCGTCCTTGATCTTTTTTCTGCCGGAGATGCAATTTGCACGACTGCAGGCAGGTTGTTCGGATTCACAAGATTGAGCGTCAGGCTGTCGTTCAGCGAACTGAGAACCACAGATCCTTTTCTTCGCACCATGATAGGGTAGTCGCCGGGGACCGTAACGTCACCGTCGCGCGGCAAATCGTTTAGGTCGAGTCCGTTGAACGATGCGCACGCTGTCTGGGTGATTCCCGTCCAAAGACAGACGGCAGCCATGCTGACAAAAAGACATCGGGTGCTGGTCTTCATGGCATATGGCTCCTCTAAGTCTAAGTGGAATTACGACCAGACTAGCTCTTGCGGATGCATTTGTTGACTCGACCAAGACGCGCTTTTGACGTCCTCAGAAAATGCTGAACTTTCGGTTGTATGGGTTGAGTGTTGGCAGTGAGCGTGTCAAATTGATGCGCCGAGAGCGTGAGGGAGGAACTGCGTGGCTGACGGTGTTTTCAAGAGCGCACTGTTGAGCGTGGTGAGCCACGGGTTGCTTTTTTGCTTCGCCGTTCTCGTGTTGCCGGAGAGGCCGAGCCGTCCCGAGACCACTGCATTGAAGGTGTCACTCGCACAGCCACGGCCTTCGCCCGTTGTCACTGCTGCCCCTGCTGCTCCCACCCCGCCACCGCGAACACGCCCGCCTGTCCGCGTGGACAACCGCGTGCCTGTGCCTGCGAAGAAGCAGCCCGTCCCAGAGGTCCGAGCGGGACTTTCAGACTCTCTTGCGCCACCGGACAAGGCCAGCGCAACGGCACCCGCTGTCGCCGTCGGGAACTCAAGTTTGGCCCAAGTGAATCCCGACGATGCCAACAAGCCGCCTCCTGAACCCCTCTCAGGCGTGCCTGACACCGTTGCAGAAGTTGCGGCCGACGCGCCGGCGCAGTGTCCGTTGCCCCCCAACTTGGAACTCACGAATGACGCATTGAACGCAGGTGTCACGAATGCAGAAGTTGTCATTGAAGTCGCCATCGCGTCCTCCGGTTCCATTCAAGAGGCTCAGCTCAAGGTGGGAACAGGATTCGAAATTGACAAAGTCGCCCTGCGAGCAGCTTTGAAATTGAAATGCAGTCCCGCTGTTCTTGCGGGGCGTCCGGTTGCCGTCACAGGAAAAAAATTGGTTTGGAAGGTGATGTATGACTGATTCCCGCTTTCTCACGCGTGGTGCGCCGCACAGATTGTCCATGCCTGTCGCTTTGCGCCAGCATCGGCTCTCACTGTGCGCTCTGCTGTGTTCATCTTTTGTGTCACCCGCTCTTCACGCACAGGACACCCCAAGCGCGACTGCCTCGAAGGCGGAGCCAGTGGCGTCACCGGCCCCACAACAAGGCTCAGCATCACCCGCAGTTGCTCCGGCCGCAGTGCGCCGCATTTCCGGTCGCGTGGGAGTGCGCGGCAGCAAAGAGCTTATTAAAAATGCCAGCGTCATTGTGCTCCCGTCGCGCAGCGTCGTGGTCGAGACGGCGCCCGACGGTTCGTTTGAAATGGAGATTCCCGCCTCGAGCGAAGCCGTGTTGGTCAAGAAGGAAGGCTATTTGCCACTCGAGGTGCAATTGGAACCCAGCGTGAATGCGTTGGGCAAGTTGCAGCTCGAGCCTTCTGCTGAAGTTCTTGGTGTGGGTGTCATCCGCGCGCGTCGCAAGGTGGAAGTGAGTCAGCAAAGTCTCACACGGAGCGAGCTGGAGCGTGTTCCGGGGACGCGCGGCGATGCGGTTGCAGCACTTCAAACTCTTCCCAGTGTGCTGCCTGTGTTTCCGGGCGCTGCCAACGTGGTGGTGCGTGGGAGCGCTCCCGAAGACACCAAGAGCTTTTACGACCGCCTCGAACTCCCCTTTGTTTTTCATTTGGGCGGATTGGGAACAGTCGTTCCCACACGCGCTCTGGAGGGAATCGACTTTTATCCGGGTGGATTCTCCTCACTTTACAATGACGCAATTGGTGCCACGATCCAGCTCCGCTCGGAAAACAAAGTGCCGGCGCGCTTTTCCGGCGAGGCGGAATTGGGTTTGCTGCAGTCGTCCGTCTTTGTGGAATCACCCACCGAGATGTTCGGCGAAACACCCGTCGGTGTGCGCGCCGGTTTCCGCCGCAGCTACATAGAACTTCTTGTCCCAATCATTAAGAGAGTAGGCGGGAAGAATCTTCAGCTTTTCACCGTGCCGCAGATCACCGATTACCAACTCTTTTTGAACGGGACGCATGGACGCGGCACATGGCAGGGGTATCTGGTGGGCGCAGCGGACAGACTGAGTTTGGTCGTTCCCTCCGGACAATCCAACAACGCGGAAGGCACAGCGAAGTTTTCGCTCTTCAATTATTTTGCGGTGAGCGGTTTCCGCTATGGCCTCAATTTGGGTGACGGTTGGGGGCTCACGCTGGTTCCGCAGCACCGGCTGGTGATCATTGAGCAGAATATTTTCGACAACAGCGTGGATGTGCGCGGGCAGAAAATTGCGTTCGATGTGGTGCTCGACAAAAAATTCAACGAGGAATGGGCGGCCTCGTGGGGTGTGCGCCCTGAGCACGATTGGACCACGTCGAAAGTGAACGCCATCCAGTTGCCTCCCTCCGGCTTCACTCCTTTTTTCGATACCGATACAGCACCGAAATCGAGTTCCGATCTGAAACGTGAAACGAGCTCGGTTCAGGCACATTTTGATGTCCTGTGGAAACCGACAGAAACGGTTGTCGTGAATCCGGGCCTCGCATTTTTGCAGGGCAACCGCAGTGTGCAGCGATCGGCAGATCCACGCTTTTCGACTCGCTGGCAGGTCCTCCCTGACACCGCGCTGAAGGTTGCCGCCGGCAACTACAGCCAGCGTCCGGGCCCTCAGTTCGACGCTCCTCAATACGGGAATCCCGATCTGAAACTAGAAAAAGCGCGCCATTACGTCGCAGGTGTGGAGCAGAAAATCGTTGCCGATGTCGAAGCTGATGTTCAGATTTACCAAAAAAAGATGTGGGATCTGGTTGCGACGGCCGTGAAGAATCCTGCATTGAAATACGAGAACAACATTGAAGGCCGCGCATCGGGAGCTGAAATACTGGTTCGCAAAACGCGCAAAGGCCGCTGGAACGGATGGTTCAGTTATGGTTGGAGCCGCTCTGAGAGAAAAGACCCCGCACTTCTCGTCTGGAGGCCTTTCAATTTCGATCGCCCTCACGCGCTGAATTTAGTGGGGAGCTACCGCATCACAGGACAGTGGGAAGTCAGCGGGCGTTGGCAGTATCTGAGCGGAGGCCCTTACAACAAGATCTCCGGCGGTGTCTTCAATCAGAACACAGGGCGTTACCGTCCTGTGACAACCGATCCGGCACCCATCATCAATGTCAACG
>JBEGJP010000050.1:0-4103 GCA_041184525.1 Pseudomonadota bacterium
CTCCGGCAGCGTCACCCTTGCCAAACACGCGTTCTTCCCGCTCGCCAATTTCGAAGGTTTTGTCATGGAGCGGACCCGCAACAAAGCGGATGACAAAACGATTTCTCATGTTCCCTCTTTAAAATCCACCCGACAAACGCTCTCGCCCATCCTCAAAATCGTACCAGAACCCAAAAGACGGGGCTCGGCAATTCTGACACCGTTGACTCTCGTTTCAGCTCCGGTGATGGGTTCAAAGAGAGCCTTCCTCTGCATGACAATGATGCGCGCGTGCTTTTTCGACAAACCTTTAGCATTCCAGTGAATTGTATTGAATCGACCTCGACCTAAAGTGTTGATTCCAGAAAAGAGGGGAAATTCAGCCCCAAGCGCAGGCCCCTGAATCACTGACAATCTGCCGAAGGTTTTTTGATTCTTGAAAGGACAATCCTGAAACGACCGATGCACTCGAAATCCACACTTTTGGCAGCCTGCTGAAGTCTTCTTGAGAAAATAAAAAACAACCAAAGCGATGGAAAAAAGGGACGCGCCGAGAATCCAAAGTGTCCGTCGCTCGTTTTGCCGCGCGCGTTTTTCACTTTGCTGTGCCGTAATGATGTCTTCCGGCCGCGGCTCTGCTGTGAAGCCTTTGAAGGCGAGCATTTTGCTGTGCAGAATGTTCCCATGATAATTGACTGTCAGAACAAATTCGAAGGCATCTGAGTAGGGTTCATGCTGCGACAAATCGAATTCCAGAACATATTCATCATCAAGATACGCGCCCACGTTGTTCAGTGCTGCGGAAGGGTCCGCCAACGCAGAAGAATGAGCCACAAAACCGCCTGATTTTTCCACCCATGTTTGGATGACAGAATCGAACTTATTTCCAGCGCTCGTCGCCGTCGACTGGTCTCGAACCCGAATCCAAAAGATCCGCACACCGAGCTC
This sequence comes from Pseudomonadota bacterium, assembly GCA_041184525.1. Lineage (GTDB taxonomy): Bacteria > Bdellovibrionota_B > Oligoflexia > Silvanigrellales > Silvanigrellaceae > RFOM01. Next base: position 928 of record JBEGJP010000050.1, read on the forward strand.
ATTCGCTCTGACCAGACAGCGTTTCGCTTCCGTCCAAGCCGCGTCGGGCTCCGTGGGAGCGTTCGAAAGCAGAATCAGGCTTTTTTGCTTCAAAACATTGTCAGGAGAATCTGTCTCAAATTCTTTCACTGCTGCACAAAATCCCGCGGCAATTCCGGGCCGTCCGGTCACAGGTCCGCTTTCAAGAATCGACTTCTGGATGGCACGTGGATTTTCCGATTGGCCGGGAGCGAGCCACGCCAACCGAGACTCTTTCTCTGCGGTTGCTGCCCGCACCGAAAAGACTTCCGATCGAAATCCGCTCAGGAAATTGGCGGCGGCTGCGCGGATGCTGTCAAATTGACGTTGCGGAAGATGCGGACCCGCTTCAAAAACAAGTGCCGTTTGTCGAGGGACTGCCGGCGAACGGGTGGCATAAGTGCTGAGTGAGACGGGTTCCAAGGGAGCATGTGAGTCGCTGTCGCTGCGCAGCCGAAAGGATTTGGCATCGAGGGTATTGAGAAGGTAACGTCCGGCCGCGTCCGACTCATCCACAATGACATGCATGCGCAGCTTTCGTTTGTCATAGACTTCATAGCCGCGCAGTGACACTTGACGCTGCAAGGGCAATGCGGGAACTGAATTGTTTACGGCAGTCTCGCCTTCGGCCCGAACAGCATCTGTAAGAAGGCAGAGGCAAAAAATCGTGACGAGTTTGAAAGCAATTTTATTCTTCACAGCAGACTCCGCAAAGACAGCTCACAAGCTCCGATGCGCAGCACGTCCAAATCTCTCAATTGGTTGAGTCCTTCGATGAGCTTTCCGGAACGGAAAACGGCGCATCCTGCGGACGGATTGCGCAAAAAACACCGTTGTTCAGCAACGTCCAAGGTGAAATGAACGGAATTCAAATTCGGATCCGGCAAAGTGATCTCGAGCCCCGGCAGCGTGCCAATTCGATTGGGCCCGAGACGGAGTCTGAAATCCATTCCTGCATATTCACCTGAGTGACACAAAAGCCACCCCACCGTGGCTTGAGGGACCTTCAAAAACGCCTGTAATGCCTCGCTCAGACCATGGTTGTTGTTCCAGCCGGCAAGCGAGACATACAAAAATTCGCCCACGCCGATTTTCAAAACATCACCGTGCTGCAAAACGTGAGGCCCCATGATTTTTTCACGGTTGACGGAAACTCCCGTGGCACTCCCGTTGTCCTCCAGATTCACAATTCCAGACACCGCGTTGAGCCGCGCATGCTGCCGGCTGACTTCCGGCGTGGTCAAAACGAGATCCGCATCCCAGCCCGAGCCTAAGACGGTTTCACCTTCAGTCAGTCGAAAGTCTTCACCGGCGTGCGCTCCTGAAAGTCCCAACAGCCATCCGACGGTCGCATTGGACGCACTGGCAGTGGCATTTTGTCCGGGGCTGAGCACGTGAACCAAAGGATGCGTGGATACAGCGTTCCGCCTCCAGCGCTCTCTCGCCACAAATGGACACGCAAGTTCCTGACCCAAAACAAACCTCGTAGGGAAAGATTGACTCTGACAACGATATCGCACCTGAAGCGGTGAGAGAGAGTCGGAGGTGTCAACTTCGGCGATTCCTGATCCACCGAACCCAAAGTGGGCCCCAACCAACCTGAGGCGAACTGATGTGAAAATGAAAAACCCAGTCTCCCGAGACTTTCACGCCGAGGATAACTCATTAAAAATAAGGGAGAGTCAGGCACTTAAAAAATCAAATAAACAAAAAATTCAAGAAAATAGCTCATTTTGCCGATAAGAGGCGCAAATCACGACGGGAGGAACACACCGTGCGAAGCAAAACACAAGCGAAACAACTGTTTCACGCTGCACTGGGGTGTTTGCCGTTTCTGGTTTTGGGAACTGCGTCCTGCAAGCCACTGACGTCATCCGAGAGCGAAACAGCCGCGGGTCGCCAAGTGATCACGGAACGGATCCAAAAATCGTCGGCCGAAGGAGACGCCGCGCCGACTCCTTCGGCGGGTGCGCGTGATTCCAAACAACACATCGACGCAACTGCTGCGAGCAAAAAACTCACCACCGAAGAGTGGTTCAGCAAGAAAGACCTCACACCGGAAGAGGTTCGCACTGTCGATGCACTTCTGGACGCCATCCCTTCCTTTGGAGGGCCGTCCGGCAACCCTACAGGTGCGGCACGCTGGGCGTCCGGTCGGCTGGACTCCTTGTCTCTCGACGGTCTCAAACTGACCGAAATCGGCCCCGTGCTGACCCTCAAAGGGCTCGTGACTCTCAGTCTCCACGGCAACAAACTTCAGCAAGAACAAATCGACGCTTTGCTTGCTGGCCTTCCTAATTTGCGGACGCTCGTCATCGACGCCGGTCTGAAGTGCGACGAGGCAAAATTTCCGAAAGTGACCTGTTTGCATTGAGCGACTTTTCATCGACCGAGAATTCGCATACACCCGACTCCGGCCTTGGGGCTGTGGACAATCGCTTGCGCGTGTCGGGAGAAAACAATGTTCAAAAAAATAATCATGACTGCTGGCTTATTTTCAACATTACTGAGCGCCTGCGGAACGCACGGCCCGTCGGATGCTGACCAGTCTCGTCTTGCAAGCCGAGCAGATTCTGAGCGCTCTGTCTCGGATCGACAATTGACACTCATTCTCGGCCCATTTTCGCGCTCAGTCACGGTTTCAGAAATAGCAGATTTTGCCGGCGACAGCAGAGCCGACAACAACGTTTCCGCTCTGCTCAAGGCGGGAAAAATCAACGCCGAAGAGCTGCGTGCCCAGCTCAACAAAGTCTTTGAGTTTGACGTGACCCAAATGGACAAGCTCCTCAATTCTTCGATTGGAATTGCTCTTCTCAAAAAATTGGGGGAGGCGGTTCATCCGCACAGTTTTCCTAGCTCCGCGGTACAGGCGCTGCGTTCAGCTCTGATTCTCTCGCTTGCAGATGACAACAAATTTTCACCGGTCGAAGTCATTTCACACATCCCTGTGGACATCGACATTGAGCTCATCGAGCTCATGAAACTGAGAAAAGAACTGGGCAACACCTTCGGCACGGGATCCCGCTGATCAAGCGGCGAGGTGCCATGACCTCGAGTACGCAAAGAAGGAGCAAAAAATAAAGCCGACACGCGAGGGCGTTGCCGGCTTTATTTATTTAACCATTCTCAGAAAAAGTGTGGCTGGGGCACTAGGATTC
>JBEGJP010000051.1:0-7712 GCA_041184525.1 Pseudomonadota bacterium
TCGTGAACACCCTCGCCCACATAGAGAATGCCATCATCAATCATGAGCTCAGGAGTCACCGGCGTGCCGACAAAAAAACTGCGCAGCGTTTCGCCTGTGGCTGCATCCAATTCGTAAACTCGTCCATCGAAAGTTCCGACGAAAAAACTTCCTCCTGAATACGCAGGGCCTCGAAAAGCCCCCTTGGGCAACTTCTTGCTCCAAAGAGTTTGGAACTCGCCCTCCGAAGCTCCAACCGCAGCAACTGACGAAGGAGAGAATTCACCTCTGACAAACCAATCATTTTCATAATTGCGCGCAGAGGGTTTTGCCTCCGCCTTCTGAACGCGCTCAATGCGCCAGAGCATGGCGGGCGCGTTCTTCCAGTGTTGATAGCCACGCATTCCGGCGAGGATCACAAGGTTCAGGACCAACGCAGATGCGAGCACCTTGGGCTTCAACAGGACTTCCAAGAGCCGACGCGGGCCCTCTGTTTTCAAGCGAATCCCGAACAGGCCCGCAATAAAAGAAGCCACAACGGACAATGCCACCGTCAAAGCTGTGAGCGGAATCATCACCGTCGGAATGATGAGCGTCTGAAATTCATTCGCTGTATTAAGATTCAAGAGAAACGCGTCCATTGTTTCCATCCAACCAAATTTTTGCGCCATTCTTCAAGACTCGGTGACATTGTCTGATGCCGCTCACAGCCGGAATGTTCATTTCGCGAGCCACGATAGCGCAGTGAGAAAGAACACCGCCTTTGTCGACCACCACTCCGCGCGCCCGCGAAAATAAAGGCGTCCATCCCGGATCAGTGGCTTCGGCCACAAGAATGGCATTCTCGGGCCATTGCGCCGGATCTGCACAGGCAGGGTCTTCCACCACGACAACCTCACCAAAGACGAGCCCCGCACTGAGCGCCTGACCATCCATGTGACCTTTGCCCACCTCAACTTCGCCACGCACAATGGATTCTATTTCCGTGATGGTCACGAACTGCGGGAACGAGTACTGACGGAACGCCTCAAACCTCACCTTGCGCTCTTCCACCTTGGCGAGCAGGGATCGTTTCATTTCAGCCGACTGGGGAGCTCTCAGCAGTCCCTCCAGCTCAGTCAGACGCAGCCAATGAATATCGCGTCCCATTTGCGTTCGACTCGCAACCTCTTCGACCATGAACCGAATTTGCGTGTAGGGCTTGAGCAACTCCATCTTCCAATGTTCGCGCAGTTCGAGCATTGCTTTGAGGAGTTTCCATTCGTGGAGAAGAACATCGCGTTTGAACGTAGCCAAAGAGGCAATTTCTTCTTCGACACTTTTTTGCGGGTGGAGCGAACTCGGTTGCAACTGTCCCTGCGCGCGCGCACCCGAATCAAAGAACGCCGTTTGTCCCATTTCCATCCAACGCGGGTTCGCCAGATCGAGTTCGCCGGGACCGCGATGACCATACTGTGCAAGAAAAAACGGTCTTTTGAGACCGTCGCGACAGGCCTCTTGGTACTGCCGCGTCATTTCTGATGTGACTGTCTGAAGCCCCTGCCCCATCCAACGGCGCAGCGTTTTTTCTGCTTCGTCTTTGCCGAATAAGGTGGTGAGAATGGACGTGAGCGTCTGCATGGTCGACTCGCTCAACACAATCAACACCAACGGCCAATGCAGGGTCGATTTAAAAAACTTCTCGCACTCTTCCGACACACGTTGCGCGAGTAGAGTTGTCTCCCACTCCTTATAAATATTCGCATCGACTGCAGCGGCATTCGATGTGCGGAAGTCATTCAACTCCAACCGGCAGCGAGTCAACCACGCCGCACGGCGGGTGCTCAAACTCCAGCCCACCATCAACATATTGATGATCGCAAACGGAGCATTGAGGAGGGATTGGAAATTCATTTTCTTAAGAGAGAACTTCAAATGCGGGCGTGGCTTGGCCACCATCGTGAACGGAATCGGACCAAAATAAAGCGTGGAGAGCTTCTCAAGATTCACATACGCTCGACCAAACACGCGTTCGAGAAGAGAGTCTTTTTTTCCGGCCGAATCGTCGTGAGCAAAACTGCGGTAGCCCAATGTGCGGAGTGCATTTCCGAACGCGTTGCGGGGCGAAAAGGCGTTCTTCCACAAACTGAACGTCAGGTAACTGGGAAATCCGGTCCATTCGGAAAATGTTTGTCCGTCCCATACCGGATTTTCTGGATACATCTTTTTCAACCGGAGGATTTCAGCTTCCACCAGCTTGGCCTGTGTCGAAAGACTGCGCAGCGCCGTCACAGGGCGCGCCTGCAGCAAGCGCACATCGAGATTCTGATCGAGCGCCCATTCCATGTCGACTTCGTACCCGAGAATCTCCTTCACCCTCTTTCCCAATGCCAACACTTTTTCAAAATTGAAGGTGTCGAGTCCGGGGACCGTGATTCCGGCGCGGTTCTCCTGCGTGATGAAATAAGGAGTTTTGCGGCCTGATACGAGATCCTCTCCCAAGCCCTCAATCAATTCGATGATCCATGTTTTCTCTTTGCCACGCGGGTCCTTCGAAAAGTAAACACCCGAAAAGCGCGGATCGACCATCTCCTGCAAAACGACGTTCATGTCGCCCGAGCTCACTTTTTGCTGCGAGAAGAAATGGCGGTAGGTGCGACTCGATTCGCCATGAATGGATTCAAAGCACCGGTGCACACTCTCACGCAGATGAGCTTCATCACGCACATTCAAAAAAGACTGATTCTGGCCTGCGTAGCTCAACTCGTGTGAATCTTCGCCCAACGCGGAACTCCGCACTGCGAGAGGAGGACGTCCGAGCCGCTCCCACCAATTGAGAATCTGCTTCCATTCAATTTCCGACTCCGGAGGACGCGTGAGAATACCGCCGGCAGGAACAGGGAACTCTTTCTCGGCAAGAAGGCCAAGCACTGCGCCTTTTCCGCCCAAATTTTGTTTGGTTTTGGAGACGTCCTGAAATGGAACAAAGAACACGTCACAGCCCTCCGCGAGCCGAATGATTGAAAGCGGGTGCCGGAAGACCTCTTTGCAGAAACCGACATCCTCAGGCGCCAGTCATGTGTCCCAACATGCGGCCGACCATGGCGTGCGCAGCTTCGATTTCCTCAACAATGACTTCCGTCGCCCCCAATTTGAGGAGGCGGTCGCGATCGGCAACATAGTGGGTTCTGACCAAAATGGGAACTGTCGGTGACACACGCCGCAGCGTATCAATGATGCGCAGAACGGCCTGCGGGTCGTTGATCATGATCAAAACCAACTTGGCGCTCGACAAATGCGCATGCTGGAGTGCTTCTGCGCTTGAGGCATCGCCATAGAAGACAGGCAGCCCCATCTTTTTGCCCGCGCGGACGTTGTTGGCATTCATTTCGATCGTCAAAAAGGGCAATTTTCGCTCAACCAACTCGCGCGCACACTGCTGTCCCGCCACCCCAAAGCCAATCATGACCACATGGTTTTGATAGGTGTGCTTGGGATCGCGGAGCGAATCGATGCCACGCACACCGAGAAGCTTTTCCAAAGGCGCAAGGATGCGCTCGCCGGCGGTCATGTGCGGGGCCGCCATGAGAAGGAGCGGGGTCATACAAATGCTGATCACTCCGGCTGTCAGCACGGGCTGGACATCCGGCGCCGTCACCACACCTTCTTGCATTGCCACTTGCGTGAGCACAAAACCAAACTCACCAAATTGAGCCAGCCCCACTCCCGCCAACCAAGACACTCGGGCCGGAAAGCGCAGGAGAAGAGCAGAGACGGTGGCCAGAAAGCCTTTCAAGAGCACGAATCCGGAGACCAGCAGAAAGATGATCAACGGTTGGGTGGTGAGCAACCGCGCATCGAAGAACATGCCGAGCGAAACAAAAAACAGGCTCAAAAAAGCGTCGCGCAAAGGGAGAACATCGCCCATGGCACGATGCCTGTATTCAGTATCAGCGACTATCATTCCTGCGAGAAAAGCTCCCAGCGCCAAAGAAAGTCCCACCTGTCCGGTGAGCCACGCCGTACCCAAACACAAACTCACAATTGTCAGAAGAAAGATTTCACGGCTTTGGGTGGAGTCCACCCAACGGAAGATGACAGGGACGACGCGTCGCGAGAGAAAAAAGGTGGCAACGATGAGTACTGTGGCCTTGAACAGGGCGACGGAAATTTCCATCGAACCTGTTATAAAACTCTTTTCGCCCGCAAGCAGTGGAATGATGAGCACCATCGGTACAACACACAAATCCTGAAAAATAAGTGTGCCAAGAATGAAGCGTCCGTGCGGAGCATCGCTCTCACCGCGCTCGGCAAGAAGACGCAAAACCACGGCAGTGCTCGAGAGAGCAAAAACAAAACCGTAGAAAACCGATTGCGCCGACGACACGCCCAACGCACGTGCAATGATGTACGTGACGATGATCGTGAGAATCATCTGGGCAATGCCACCAATGGCAGCCTGTTTGAAAACATCCTTGAGACGGGCCACAGAAAATTCAAGACCGATGGTGAAGAGCAAAAGCACAACGCCCACGTCGGCCATCTGCTGAATAAACTCGGAACTTTTGACGAGAGCAAAACCGTTTGGGCCCAGCAGAGCACCTGCACAGAGAAATCCGGCGATGGTAGGAACCCTCAAACGGCGCAATACGAGAGCCACGCCCGCAGCGAGAGTGGAAACAACAACGAGTTCGCCGAGAAAAGGAAGCGAGGTCATGATCGTTCTCCCACGCCTTAAACGTGTGTCCGCGACCAATCAATTCTTCCACGATTCCTGCTTGAAAGAAAGGCATTCGCTTTGTCGAAATGACCACAACCCAGAAACCCTCGGTGGGCCGACAGCGGCGAAGGGTGCGGCGCTTGGAGAATGACATGATGCGAGCCTTGCAAAAGTGAGGCCTTCTGCTGCGCAGGTGCACCCCACAAAAGAAAAACAATGGGCTCGGGATGGTCGCGCAGGGCAGCAATCACGCTGTCGGTGAACTGCTCCCAACCTTGTTTGCGGTGAGAAAATGCCTCATGCGCTCGAACGGTGAGAACCGTGTTGAGCAACAGAACGCCCTGTTGCGCCCAACCTTCCAAGTCGCTCGTGAGCGCGGTGGCATTCTGCAGTCCCGAGGACACCTCTTTGAAAATATTTCTCAGCGACGGGGGGATTTTCATACCTTCGCGAACGGCAAACGCGAGTCCGTTGGCCTGCCCGACGCCGTGGTATGGGTCCTGCCCCAAAACCACCGCCCGCACATCCTCAAAATCAGTGAACTGAAACGCGCGCAGAATATTGTCTGCTGCCGGAAACACGTCTTTGCCCAGATTCGCCTCTGCATTGAGAAACGAAAGAAGCTCTTTCATATAGGGTTGAGAAAATTCAGTTCCGATGCGCCGGCGCCAGCCATTCGGCATACTTTCCAATAATTTTTCAGCGGAATAGTGAGTCATGGGAAGTCAGTTATCGCGAGATGCGTAAAAAAGTCAAAAAGGGTGGACGAACACATCTGTTCACCCACCCTTTCGAAAATTGCAAGATCTCAACTGACAATTACGGATTCTCACGCTTCCAGCGTTTGAGCGTGTCGAATACAAACGCGTCGATGAGAGTCGCACGGTTTCTTTCCTGATCGTTCGTATAGAAACCACCGGGAGCACCATTTGTGTGCACCGCACGGATGCTGCGGTAACTGGGAGCCACAAATTTCCACATGGGCGAACCACTGTGGCCGGGATAGGTGTCACATGTGTGATTGACCTTGTCGAGGCTGTAGTTGAAGGGAACGCCTGTGCAATACGCACGCCATTGTGTGCCCGTGGGCTTGTCGCCGGGGTAACCGGAAATGTTCAGATTGATGCTGGTATCAGCCGTATTGTAGCCGTAACCGAGCCAGCCGGTTTTTGTTCCTACGGATTCGCTCAGAACAATCATCGCCCAGTCGTAATCGGTGCTGTGTGATTCCGTCCAGCCGCGCTTGGTCAGAGCGATTGCCCATGGAATTCTGCCGAAGGGGCGCGACGCACCATCGCGTGCCGGCGAGAAATCCAAATTGCTCATCCAAGCATCAGATTCAGTGTCATAAACACAGTGCGCTGCCGTCAGGACATGACGCGGGCCAATGAGTGCACCAGAACAACCCAGTTCAATGCGACCGATGGTCACCCAAGGGTAAGAAGTCGCAGGAGTCACGCGCGTGCGGCCATCAGCTCCCAGAACGCTTTCCAATGCGTCATCGTTGTTTTCATCCAGAGGTCGAGGCACAGGGACGGGAACAGGGATGGGGCGTCCAGGGACAGGAATCGGATCCAAGCGCACTCCGTCTTGTGAAGGATTGCCCATCGGATCTTTTCCGGGGATGCGTCCGACTTTGGGATCGAGAGCGTCATCATACGAAACAGGAATCTGCGCGATTGCTTTGAGCTCTTCAGCAGAAATCATCTTGCTCAGCTCATAGCCGCCGGCTGTGACAGCCACAAGCTCATTCATTTGGAGGAATTGCTTCTCGTCGCGGGGCTTCACTGAGTTCAAACGCACGGGTTCGGTGATTTCATCGACCTGTTTGAACTCCACCTTTTGGATCAGCTTGTAGCCTTGACGGATGAGCTGTTGTGCAATTTTATCTTCGACGGGTTCTGCAGAAACAACAAAGGATGTCAGGAGAACGCCGCAACCCAGCGACGCCTTGATCCAATTAGAAGAGCGCATCATTTCTCCCTCTCACGGTATGAAGAGTACTTATCGGGAAACGTGCGCTATCTATTCTTGGTCCGGAATGATGTCAAACAGGCCGTTGTTGAAAACTTTTCAATTCTCACTCACTGCAGGAATTCACAGTGAGTACTGAAAACACATACCCTTCTGCAGAAGCTCCATTGCAAGTTGTCTTCACTTTTGACCACAAGCCTTCCGAAGACAAAAGAGTTGCGCTTTGGCCATTAGGCAATTTGCACAAAACATTTCCTGAAGGCGAACTGCGCAAATTCACACCGCTGGGGTCGTTGGAGTCCAAAACACGCACAAAGCTGCAATTGCCTTTCGAGGGCGTTCCTCCGGCCGAAGATCCATTTGCACTGAAACCGTATGGAGTCACAGTGCCGCGTCCGTCCGTGCTGACGCCTTGGTTGTTTTTCACCTCGTTCATGATTTCCGAAGGAATCGTGAGAGTCACGTAGTAATTGGTCGGGTCGAGGTCGTCGATTTCTGGAATTCGAACGCTGACATCTGTCGGCAGCCCCGCGCCATCGCGATGCAAATAGATCCATGGCGTGGGCATCCACTTGCGGCGGTAGCCCAGATTGTACCACTCCATGGGAATCATATAGGGGTACCAGGCTTTCTGAGGATTGTTGTCAGGACGGTACCAGTTGTTGTGATAAATTTTAATTGAGCCCGTCGAATCGATATCACCGACCAAAGCGATATGACCGTCTCCCGCCTGACCTGAACAGTCGGGCCGCAAACAACCACTCACAAATGAACCCACTGGAATCTGACCTCCAAAAAGGCCTCCCAATTTTTTCGCCAGTGCGTTGCGGTCTTTTGGCAATTCCATCACCAAACCACCGGATTTTTTCACTGCATTGACCATGGCCGGCAACAAGGGCGAACTGTAGGAGCGAATGCCAGCCATTTCCAAAACACGAGAGGCATTCGACGCACACATGGCAGGCTGGGCAAACTTCGCGGCCTCAGCCACCTGCCCTGCTTCCCACTGTTTGATAGCAGCAAAAATTTTCTCACCCGTCGGGGTGATGAGGTGGAATCT
>JBEGJP010000052.1:0-5016 GCA_041184525.1 Pseudomonadota bacterium
ACTCAGAATGTAAGCGTAAGGTCGCTGACGTCTGTATCAAGTACAGTGGCGCGACACGCCCACCTTGTAACGTAGCAAATGATTGGGATCTCATTATCTCAGAGATTGTCCGCTCTGCACCTACTCCGTAGACAAAAGCGACACCCCTCGAGACCCGTGCAGGCTCGCCTAAACGAAGGCACAACCAATTAGACACAATGCGCCTGCGGGGTTTACTATGCTGTTTTATTCTTTTCTGCTCGCTTATCTTCGGTACCTAACCATGGTCAGCGCCTCTTCGATCGTGCACCTCGTGCAACGCGGATGATCTTTGGCGACCGTCCGTGACCGTTGGTGAGCGATGCGCAAGTTGTAGTTATTGATAATGATTGAGTTGTTGTTGCGGCAGAGATGCTTCTGAGTGGTTATTTCCAATCCCTCTCTCTCCGCCATCTCTTTTGAAGACCCACTCAATGAGCAGGTCTTTTTATAGCCGATGACAATTTTCGACCAAATGCTACCAGCCTGAAAAATGAGGGCCTCGAGCACCTCTCCTCTAATTTCGTTTCTACGAAACCTGCAGAGAACAGCAAGACTCTGAGGAAGAAGTCAAGAAAAATCCTTTTGGACAGGCCTTTTAAAGAGAACATTCGGCATCGACGTTCTTCAATGCAGACGCTGTAAATAAAGCACAAGCCTTGTTGGTGGCGTGCGCGAGCCACAAACAATCCAAGTCACGCTCATGGCCCTGGGCCTTTCTCCAAGCCCCCCTCCGGTTGCCACTGCGAAACGAATTGGCCTCTGGTGGGATGCGCGGGAGTTTGGTCATGGGAATGGAATCGAAACCACGTTCAATTATGCGTCGGAAACAGGTGGTTCTGCGAACCATCACACCTGCATCGACGGCGGCCTCTACTCGGACCCTTGAGGCAAGACCACTCCGACAATCCTGAATACACATTCCAACTTCAATCTGCCGTATCTCGCTCTTTAGGTAGGAAACGGAGCGGTGGAATTTGCAAAACGAAGCTCCCAAACGCTGAGGGTTTTGATTCTGCAGATGGCTGCAAGGTCAAACCGACTGGACCCGCAAGCCCTCATGGGTCGTATCAAGAGGAACAAGACCAAATGGACGAACCCCGTTGAAATATCCTAAACCCTTCTCAGAACAATGAGACAGCCAGAACCCATCCTTTGTGGAGCTCCCGTCAACTGCCCTGCCATTCTGTCAGCTAAAGGAAATGAATGGCATCCTTGATATTGATTTTTTAATGAACCTGAATTGGAGAAATCTGCAGCTTGCGACCATTGAACTCGGTCGCTGACTTTTCTCTAGGTATTAGGTTAACCTCTCGTCGCATCTACTGACTGCAATGATATTCATGCTCATTTACCCAAAGGCCATCCAATTTGACTGAGCGTCGGATGATAGCCGTGCCGAAAGGTTGCTATCGGTCCACCTCGCTTGGATTTTTTGTGGTTCGGTTTCGGCGTTGTCACGAGGGCAATGAGTCTTTCGATGAATTCACTGCTTATGAAAAGCATAAACTCTGTGTCGTCACGCCGGCCTGCCCTGAGCTTGGTCAACTTTTTCGAACAAGTCTTCTCGGAGGAGCACCTACAAACTGCATAAATTCCATGAGAATGCGGATATAGTGGCTTTGGGAACTCAGAGCGAACACTCGTTTGCAAAGAGCAGTTCCGAAAACAGCCTTCACTATGACAGCCCCGAAAATTTCGCCGTTTTCGTTAGGAAAGTACACTGAAAATTTAAGTTTTTAGCGCAAGGGTGCGTGAGGAATTGCATTTGTAACAAAGTTCCGAGGGAATACCGGAGTGAGTTCGTGTTGGAGAAAAATTTTGGTCTGAAGCATCTGACGCTCCTTGCTCTTCATCAATTGCTTCCAAGCCAATTCAAGCTGACACGCTCATTGCTGAAGGCCTCCTGGAGGTTTCTGATGTTCGAGAGCCGAGGCAATCTACTGACCTCAGATTGTTCATATATAACAGTTGTTTCGGCTTTCTTTATGTTTTTCTGATTTTCAGTTGTGGCGGATTTATATGCTGCCAACAGATTCGACACTGGATGACTTCAATCGCTTGGATTGAATTGATGTGTGACCATTTTTCCCTTGAGGGCAAAACGTATGAAATTATCTTTTCGGGGCTGCCTGGTTGTTTGTATTTTTTTGGCATCATGCACGAAAGGCGATTTCAGCCCCGAGTCGCGATTGAGCGGTAATGGCGCGGGTGGTGAAACCTTGGATGATTCGGGTCCCGTGGATGACAACCACTACGCGAGTGATGACATTGGCAGAATGATTACCCAGAACCACGACGGGACCTACAATGTGCGATGCAATCGTGGTCCTCATGAGCGCAGCATTTCCTCTGTTCTTCTCGATTCCGGAAATTACTGCATTCAAGAAAAAGATGCTGCTGCTCCGGGCCAATCCACTTCGTCGTTTGACAATCCGCGGGATCCCATTCGGTACCCTGCTTCACTTAGACACTTTAAAAAGTATCAGGGACGTGTGGTTGGAAAAAGCTTTAACAATACTGATTGCTCCATTGAAATCACCCCAGACAGCACAGGCTTTGTTTTGTTGATTAACTATAAATACATGGAAGTTGATTATGAAGAGACTGTTCACTCGAGTAAATTTGCAAGTCAACCTAGACTTAATTCACTGACAGCTTCGAGGAATGGACTCCTCAGCGTCTCGCGAAAGTACAATATCGGATTCGATCGTTATGGAAATTGACTGTTCGTTACAAGCCGTGCCTTCTCTGGCGGCAGGCTCGCGTGCATGAAGCTCAAACGCTCTGCCCAATAGCAGATGTGGACCGGTTTTCCAGGACAGCGTAATGCTCCTCTTTCCTCGTGTTGATCGGACTCCAAAGGGTTTAGGAAATTTATGCGGAGTTCGTCTAGTTCCTGTTGGCTTAGTTCCTATTGACACGACCCTTGAGGGCAGGTGGCTTCGGTCTGCCTGACCTCTTGAACTTTCCAAAGAATTAGACGTCCTGATTTCGATAAAGATCTCTCAACCCTGGTATTGAAACACGGTCAACTCGGAACGTTTCGAGTGAATGATTTTGCAGAGCTGAGCAGGGTCCATTCTAAGGCGAAGACACCTACACCACAGCAGGCAAAGACATTTCGCAGGTTCACAAGCGCAGAACATGAGCGCTTCAAGCAGGGCTGTGATCGTCCCCAAAAGGCCAAAACCGACAAAGCAAAACCCATCACGTTCCATCGAACCATCGCTTCTGTTTTTAGTGAAGAAGGTTGCATTAAACGAGGGATTGCAATGGATGGCAGACGAATCTGAAATTGCTCGTCAAGAAGAGGTTGGAAGCAAGCCGCATCGGTTCTGTCGCACATTCAGCCCAGTCGGGCTGAGATCCCCTTAGACCTCGTTCCGGCTTCCCGTGAAAACTTACCGGCTGGAGAGCTAGAGCCGTGGCGATTGACTTCAAGGGGCGGTGGTTTGAAAGGGAATTCATTCTTTAATGTGTTCGCTGGTATGTGGCGTAACCCCTGAGCTACCGTCAGCTTGAGGAGATGATGGAGGAGCGCGGGGTTGACGTCGACCACTCCACCATACACCGCTGGGTGTTGAAGTATGCGCCCGAGCTTGAGGAGGAATTTCGCAAACGGAAGAAACCCGTAGGTCCGAGCTGGCGGGTAGATGAGACCCATGTGAAAGTGAAAGTCCACTGGAAGTATCTATATAAAGCAGTTGACAAAGATGGAGCCACTATCGACTTTTTGCTTACGGAAAAGCGAAATGTAGAGGCTGCGAAACGGTTCTTCAGGAAGTCGATTCATTCGTCTGGGATGGCTGAGAAGGTACCAGTCGACAAGAGTGGCGCAAACAAGGCGCCAGCAGAGAGTTTCAACACAGAGCGCCGTCGGCGCAAAAAGAAGAAGATTGTCAAACGGCAAATAAAGTATCTAAATAATGTTGTGGAGCAGGATCATCGTGCCAATAAGAGAGTGATACGCCCAATGCTAGGATTTAAGTCTTTTCGCTCTGCAACAAAGACCATTTCGGGTATCGAGATTATGCACATGATACGCAAGGAGCAGATGGCTGACTCGCGAAACTTGACTCACTCGGAACAGTTTTATTCTCTGGCTGGCTAATCGAGATACAAAACAAGGCTTCGGCTTACTCAAAAGCAATGAGTTACAAGTTTGCGACAGAATCAAAAAATTAGAATCAATTTGGGGCAGTCGTCGATTATAGCAAAGCATTTCGGAATCCAAGGCAAAGTTTAATCTGCTAATCCGCCCTGACCGCCGCATACGGCAAAATTGGAATCAAGGAAAAGAATCCCATAATTCCAACTCTGAAATAGCTAAAATTCCAAGTGTAACCGGCGTAAAGGCTTTTATTAATGCCAACGTAAAATGAATCCGAGTCAAGATAATATTTTGTCACATCGAATCCGAAATCAGGAATTATCTTTCGTTCTCTGATTTCTGAACTCATTTCGCCAAAATTATTTTGAGATGTAACCTGGTATCCGAGATCAATCACTGCGACGGAACCGGATATGCTCAAGCTTTTTTCTTCGTTTACATACATTCCACCGGTCAGCTTTGCTTTAGCGAAAGTCTCGCTTTTTATGTCCGAATTGAGCAAGGTTTTGCAGCCGACGCCGCATGACAAGCTAACTGTTGCGCGCAGGTCTCGTTCCTCGTTTTCAATCTTGAAACTTGCCTCAATAGCAAGTGCATCCTCGTCTAGCGTGAAATGCGTTAAATTTGGAATGAGCCCGATCATCGCAAAGTTGCTGAGGCCCAGATATGCACCGAAGGTTCCGATTTCAAATCCCAATGGAGATAAAGTTTCTCCGGTGTTATGAATGCTTCTTCGAAATTCAGTTTTCTTTCTGATGGGATTATGTTTTTGAGCAGATTTCTCATCAGACTTTTTCGTCGAATAATTCTTATCAATTTGATCTGCTCCCTCTGTGCCAATGAGACTTGAGACACCCACCAATTTGTGTTTAAGCTAATGAGGG
>JBEGJP010000053.1:0-3229 GCA_041184525.1 Pseudomonadota bacterium
GGCATTTCAGTCTCGGTCATCACGCAGGCATCCAGCGAATCGAGCATCTGCTTTGTCGTCCCGCAGGATCAATCACTCTTAGCACAGCGCTGTCTCAACGAAGCTTTCGAATTCGAGCGCAACGCTCGGCTGATCGATGAAGTTCGGATGGTTGCAAACATCGCCGTTCTCGCCGTTGTGGGCTTGGGCATGAAAGGAACCCCCGGCATTGCGGCACGGGTTTTTTCTGCACTCTCACGAAAAAAGATCAACATTGTTGCAATTGCGCAGGGATCCTCTGAACTCAATATTTCGATGGTACTCAATGAAGCCGATGTTCGCGCTGCATTGCAGGAACTGCATGCCGATTTTCGTTTAGAAAAACTTCGTCCTTTGCCGGAACGCGTCGAAAAGCACGTCGATCTTGTGGTCCTTGGAAGCGGTCAAATTGGTCGCACCTTCGTAAAGCAGATGGTGAATCAGAAAGATTTTCTCAGGCAAACACTCGGAATGAGTGCGAGCTGCATTGCCATCGCTGACCGCAGCGGCCCCCGATTGAATCTCAAGGGGTTCTCATCAGAAGAGCTCATGGATATTGTTGAACGTAAAGCACGCGGCGAGAAGCTGGTTTCATCGGCGCAAATCGGCACCGGCGGAACAATCCCGTCAACCACTCCAATCCAAGTCAGCATCCGGCGTGAGTTGTTCACTCATGCCGTTTCCAAGGGCGTCGTGGTGGATGTCACCGGCGACGACACGTTTGAACTTCTCATGGAATTCATTGAACAGAAATATCACGTTGTGCTCGCAAACAAACGACCGTTGACAGTTCCGTTTGAAAAATACACTCACATGCTCGAACGGACACGCGCGCAAAACGTTGCCCTGCGCTACGAAGCCACTGTCGGCGCCGGCCTGCCCGTTCTGGACACAATTGCAAAGCTTCAATCCTCGGGCGACCACGTTGAAACAGTTCTCGGCTGCCTTTCAGGCACACTCGGATACATTTCGACGCAACTTGGTGCCGGAGTGCCATTCTCCAAAGCAGTGAGAGAAGCAAAACAACTGGGCTACACAGAGCCGCACCCCGCTGATGACCTTTCAGGACTCGACGTCGCTCGCAAAGCCCTCATTCTCGCAAGAAGCATTGGAAGGAAAATCAACTTGGAGCAAGTCGAGACGACTGCCCTTTATCCAGCCCATCTTTTCAGCAGCGATCCTGAAGTCTTTATGAACGCGCTCGGGCAATTGGATGAAGAAATGGAGGCTCTCGTGCAAAAGGGAGCTCGTGAACGCCTTGTCCCGCGTTACGTGGCGCGTATTGAAAAAGAGCAGATTCGTGTGGGACTCGAAATGGTGGCTGAGAGTTCACCCTTGGGACGTTTGCAGGGAACCGACAATCAAATCGTCATACGAACACGTCGCTACGATGCCAATCCCTTGATCGTGACCGGTCCGGGCGCGGGAGCAGAGGTCACTGCTGCTGGGGTCGTGAATGATCTTGTGGCAATCGCTGTCGCTCATTTCGGAGTTTAACGAAAAACATCGATCCGGAGGTCTTCAATCGTGTCGAAAGTGACCGTTTACACACCTGCAAGCATTGGCAATGTGGGCCCTGGATTTGATGTTCTTGGTCTTGCACTTGATGGTGCAGGTGACACTCTGACCATCGAATTGGTGAAGGGTCCCTCGAAAATTATCGAAGTGACAGGCAAGGATGCTGACAAAGTCCCCACGGATGCTTCTCAGAATGCAACCGTGATCGCTGCTGAAGCCTTCCTCCGCAAGAACAACATCAGCGCTGGGGTGCACGTGTGGTGTCAGCGCTCTTTACCCATTTCCGGAGGGCTCGGCTCCAGTGCCGCTGCTGCCACGGGAGGTGCCTTGAGTGCCGCGTTGGCGAGCGGTCTGCAGTTCACCGATGAAGATATTCTCGAATGCGCACTGGCTGGTGAAGCTCACGTTGCAGGAAAGCACCTCGACAACATCGCCCCTTGCTATTTTGGCGGACTGACAGCTGTGCTTTCAACTCTACCGCCCGTTGTGCAAAAGCTTCCGCACTCTCATCAGATTAAAGTCGTGGTCATCACTCCGGATCTCAGGCTTTCTACAAAAGATGCGCGAGCGGTGCTCCCTTCGACTCTCTCTACTCAACAATGGACGCAGCAGATGTCATTGGCCATTGGACTCGCCGCCGGGCTTGCCTCCGGAGAGGAACAGACCATAAAAAACTGTCTCAAAGATCCTTTTGCAGAAAAGGCACGCAGTCCTCTCATCCCTCATTTTGAAAAGGTAAAAGCAGCCGCACTGGAAGCAGGCGCCCTCGGTTGTTCGATCAGCGGCGCAGGTCCGACCTTATTTGCTCTGGTCGGTACCCGTCATGATGCCGAACGGATCGGCGAACGAATGAGACAGGCATTCTTACCTATCCCGTCGGTCGCGAGAATTTGCCAGATTGCAACACAAGGAGCTCATCGGATATGAACCGGAGTGATGGCACTCAAGAAAAAACCTCCACCCAAAAATCTAAAATGCAAAATGAAGTCCAATTAAAGTGTATCCGGTGCCATTCCACGTACCCTTGGGACACTTTGCGCTATCGGTGCTCCTGCCAAGGTCTGCTGGAGGTCAAACATCATCAAAGCCCTTCTGCCGAGTATCGCGGCGCTCTGGACAAGCGCCTCAGCTCACGACATTCCCTTGACCTCAGTGGTGTGTGGCGTTTTCGGGAATACGTCCTGCCCATCGGAGGCGAACACATTGTCTCTCATCCGGAAGGAAATACCCGACTCTACGAACGCGCTCCTCTCAACTCTTATGCAGGCCTCGAAAAATTGCTTTTCAAGCACGAAGGAGAGAACCCCACCGGTTCATTCAAGGATCGCGGAATGACCGTCGCGGTGACTATGGCAAAGCGACTCGGCGCAAAAGGAATTGTTTGCGCCTCCACTGGCAACACGAGTGCCGCTTTGGCCGCCTATGCCGCTCATGCGCAAATCCCCTCTGTCGTGATGCTCCCCGCTGGGAAAATAGCGTTGGGAAAGTTGTCTCAAGCTGTTGCCTATGGAGCCCGTTGCCTCGCAGTGCGGGGTGATTTTGATGCTGCTATGGATCTTGTGACACAGAGTTCTGAGAAACTTGGACTCTACATCGTCAATTCCATCAACCCGTTTCGTCTTGAAGGACAGAAAACAATCATCTGGGAATTGCTCCAACAGCTGAATTGGCAACCGCCCGATTGGATTGTCGT
>JBEGJP010000054.1:0-2973 GCA_041184525.1 Pseudomonadota bacterium
CTTGGCCGGAAGCGCGATTGAATAGCTCGGGCTTAACTGGAAATCGCAAGCGAGAGGCACAAATAAAAGCGCCACTTTGCTAGCAACTGTGCACAACTGAGTGGACCACTTGAGCCTCGGCATGCCCCCCTCAAACTGGCGAGTTTTATCCTGCCAAAAAAGGAGTCGGCGAAAACTCTGGCCCACTTAAGCATCGGTACCGACAAATATTTTTCTTCACTCATTTAAGGGGCATGAAGCGAGTGAATTGAGGTCTATTTTTCTGTCTTCCGAGTAGCACCACGATATCTGTTACCGAACCCGGAACCGGGATTTTGCAAAATACCAAGAAGATTCAGGAAGGGATTGGGCAGCCTCCAGGCCCCAATGTTACCTTTAAGTTACCAAGCAAAAATTTAACAAAGGGGGATGAGCCCGTGGGCCTGGAGGCTGTTCGAGAGTTTATCGCATCTATGTGGCTGCTTTATCAAGGCCTGAAGTCAAAAAAGGAAAAGAGCGACGTCCTTGATTCCATCTGTCTGACCCTGAAAATCCACAGAAAAGCCGCCACTCGGCTGATGAGGAAGAAACAAATTCCGCAGCTGCGACGAAGGTCAGGCTGCCGCCTTGAGCGCTACTCAAAGGATGCGCGGCGCTGGTTCATTCATCTTTGGCTGAAAATGGGCAGAATCTGCGCACGGCGCATGAAGGCAGCATTGCCTGAATGGCTTCCGATGTACATTGAGGCCGATATTCCGAAATCAGTGAAGAATGAACTTTACGCCATGGGCACCAGCACGATGGACAGGATTCTCAAACCCATTCGTGCACAGCTGAAGCGCCAGCGCAATTCCGGAACACGACGCAGTCCGCACATCTCCATCATTCCTCTGCGCCCATTGGGCGAGGACATCACCGAACACGGACACATTGAAGTTGATACAGTTGCACATCATGGTGATTCGATGAGTGGCACGTTTGCGTGGACAGTGACAATGACCGACCTCTATTCAGGCTGGACTTGTGCCCGAGCCGTGCTTGGAAAAGCAGCCAAGGATGTTGTGGATGCGATAAGCGAAATGGAAAAAGATTTCCCTTTTCCCATCAAGTCCATTCGCTCCGACTGCGGAACCGAGTTCATCAACGAAACCATGATTGACAGGTTCAAAAATCGCTTGGAAGAAAAGATCGATCTTTATCGCAGCAGGCCATACAAAAAGAACGACAATGCTCACGTCGAACAGAAAAACAACGTCTTCGTGCGTGAGCTGTTCGGATATACCCGGATTGAATCACCTGCTGTGATCGAGCGGATGAACAGAATCTACAAAAATCATTGGCAAGATCTGCACAACTACTACCTTCCGCAAACTCAAACCCTTGAGAAAAAGCGGGTGGGCGCGAAGATCAAGCGCACACTTTCAAAGCCAATCACCCCATGTGAAAGACTCATTGCATCCAACCAAGTGAGCGAAGCTGTCAAAGGCAAACTGATGGAGGAAAAAATGCAGATCAACCCTTGGACGCTCAAAACCGAACTCAGGCTCGCTATGAGCAAGCTGTGGAGACACTTTGTCGTCAACAACCGATGGACTCAGGAGAACCTCCATGTCGGATAACCGCATGAAATCCCGTGACCGCTTCGGTAACACTTATAGACGGTGCTTAACGCCGCTTCGAAGAACGCTTTGAGAATCGAATACGCCTTGATGCCCGCACGCAGCCGATAGTCATAACGGACAACGTTTGTCGGCTCCGCATCTTTGACTTCATTGGCGTCGCCCGCGTTCACAATTGCGACATTGGGTGCAATGAATCCGCCATTGAGTTCATATCCATTGCAAGTGCGCCACAGAATCGTGTCATTCGCATACAAGAATGAATCCACCCGATTGACTAAAATTTTTCGATATTCACTGGAAAAACCACCCGTGCTCACAGCACAGTTCTTCACCTCTGCAAAACGGCTGTACGCATCCAAGGACATGGGAGGATCGAACGTCGTCAACTCTGCACTTTTTGGGATGACTTTTCGCCATTCATCCTTACGGCGGATGAACTCTGGATCAGGATACCCGACAGTGATTTGTCCCAATGCGAGTAGATAAAGAGCATCCTTCTTATTGCTGACCGCTGTTTTTCCCTGTGCCAGAGCTTCCTTGGCATCGAGCGAAAACGGATAAGGAACATCCTCTCCCTTCAAATCACGGACAATAAAAATATTTCTCGCATAAATTGTCCCGACACCGCGATAACGCCCACCGATAATCAAATCGCCGTCGATGTGAATTTCACCATTGACCTCAAGAGGCGCTTGGATGCCCATGGCAACAAGCGTCCCAGAATAACGGTCTGTGACAAAAATGGACGCATCGGCTTTCAAGGTTCCTTTGGTTTTTCCGGAGATCAATTCTTTCGTCACTTCAGGAAAAGTTATTTCACCTCCAGTGCTTCGTTGGGTGGGGAAAATTTTCAATCCCGTGTTCTTGTAATTTGATATGACTCCCTTTGAGACTTTGCCGGAAGAAAAAATGCTGGGAACATCATTTGTCGCAAAGAGCTGACCGAGGATGCGCAAACCCTCTCCCGACCGCTCATGCATGACTTTGTCCTCAGGAAAATGAATTCCTCCGACATCACCTTCAATTCGCACATGACAAAAAAGACATTGAACACTTTGGGTGAGCATGGCCACATTGAACAACTTCTCGGGGGCTTGCCCCCCTTCCACGCTATTTTCGACCTTGACTGCGACTTCAACCTTCATATCTTTTTGCGCCGTGGAGCGTGTCGGACCGTTGCTCTTGGAGAACTCGCTCACACCTCGCGGCTGAGATGCACATGCGAAAAGTAGGGGTAAAAGCAGAATATACAAATATCCTCGCATGTTGCCTCCAAAAAAATAAATTATTTGAAGGCCACGATCGGTATTTTTCATGGAAAACTTTAAAATCAATATTTAGTAATTATTGTATCAGTAGGTTAGATAACACA
>JBEGJP010000055.1:0-4137 GCA_041184525.1 Pseudomonadota bacterium
TCGTGAGCAAACCTGAAGTGCACAATCCGTCTGACGCTCCTTTCACATACGACGACTTGATCAGTGAAGTTGTTGGTCATGTGACCTATCCGATTGTGACAAACTTTGACTGCGGCCACACGATTCCAATGGTCACAATCCCACAGGGTGCAATGGTCGAACTCAACGCGCCTGCGGCGGGGCGGGTGAGCTTCCGATTTGTATAGCTTCTTCGAAATCTAAGAAGCCACCTGAGGCTAGAGATGATGAAATCATTGCGGTATATCTTTTATTCAATTGGCCAAAACATTTATTAGAGGAGAACACATGTCAGTTCGCATTCTCTTCCCTTTCTTTGATCTCTGCCACCAGATGCGTATTCCAGTGATTTCGACCGGCCGTTCGTCGCTGTGTGTCAAGAAAGATGTCGTAATTTCTTCTCCGACCACGTTGTTTCATTCGTAGGGTTGAGGAAGACCACATTTTGGTATTCCCAGCTTCGCACTCCACGTCTCCAGCGCTTAGGATTCTGTCGAAAAGCCATTTCGTAGACGGAGTGACGAGCAGCAAGTTTCACGGCATCTTTCCCCTGGTGGCGCTCATTTGGAGTTACGTAATTGATGCCACTATGAAGATTTTCGTGGTTGTACCAATGGACGAACTCGGTAACCCAACTCCGCGCCTCATCAAGATTTTTGAAGGGAGTATCAGGATACTGCACAGAATACTTCAAAGTTCGGAAGAGTGATTCAGAATAGCAGTTGTCATTACTTGTTCGGGGACGAGAAAATGATGGAACAATACCCAACCAATGCATCGTGGCAAGCATGGTTGATCCTTTCATGGCTGCGCCGTTGTCGGCGTGCAGAGTGAGTTGCTCTCTAGAAACGCCTTCTAACATGCATGCGCTGCGAAGAATGCTTGCAGCAGCTGCCGAGTCTTCGCGTTCCAGAACCTCCCATCCAACAATTTTGCGGCTGAATATGTCCATAAATAGATAAAGGTAGTAGAACCTGACGCGAACAGTGCTGCGAAGAAAAGAAATGTCCCAAGACCAAACTTGATTTGGCTGCTTCGCCACGAGTGCTGGCTTTTCACGTTTCGTTGGTGCCTTCCATCGTTGACGATGGGAGATGCAATTATTTGCGCGAAGAACTCTATAAAATGTGCTTTCCGAAGCCAAATAAATTCCCATGTCGGCTAGAGCGGGAACTATGCGCCGTGGCGACAGATCGCAATATTCCGGGCTATTTGCAATTTCCAGAATTTTGTTTCGTTCATTCTCGCTCAAAGCATGCTGAACGAGGCGCGCAGATCCCTTGCGCCCATCAGGCCGTTCTGGATGCTGAGACCAGCGTTGCAATTGTCGCAAACTCACGCCAATGACTTTGGCAGCCTCATTTCGCCTGGCTCCAGCGGTTATTGCTTCCTTGAATGATGCAAGAACAGCAAGTCTCGTGGGAATGTTAATTAGTCGACTTCGAGGAAGAGGTTCTGAGTTTTTTTTTGAAGAATGAGCAACGTTGCTGCCTCTGCGAGGGCTTTGTCCTTTTTTTCCAATTCCCGTTCGAGTTGTCGCACTCGCTGTTCTAAACGCATTTTTTCTTGGTCTCTTTTGTCTAGAGCCGCTAACAAGGTGCTCCGCCATTTCTGCACGTGAACGGAAGTAAGGCCTTGTTTGCGCAAAAACTCGCCACGCTCGCTTTCCGGCAGCGAATCAAACAATGAAATCGTTTGAAGCTTTTTTGATGGCGCCCAGTCTTCCGCGAGAACCGCCAATGTTTCTTTGGACTCGTTAAGCTTGAGCCCACCCAACCACTCAAACAGAGTGCTGTGACTTATGCCAAACTCTGTTGCGATATCTCGGGCAGAACGGGTTCCTCTGCTCAAGTAGCATTGAATAACTCTATCCCTGAAGTCTGGCGAGTATGCTGTGTTTGCCATCTTTTCATCCCCTGTCGATTGGTCGATTTTACACCAGCGACATCTTTCTTAAAACATAGCGGTGGATTTGGTGGTCGCTTTCGTCTGGAATCAGTGGTCGCTTTGGGCTGGATTACGCAACCAGATAACCTCTTCACAAGGAACCCACGGCAAATTCATTCTGACTGCAAATTCAAAAACACTGCCTTTGCCCTCCTCCGAAGAGGCGTAACAGAGCCCAAGCGCAAGGTTCTTCAGAGCTGGGTATCCTAGAATCAGTTTTGGTATGGATGACTTTGATATCCGAATTTTTCTCGCCAATTTTTGAATATTGAAGAGCTAAAAAGCTCCTTCGCAAAATTTTAAATCACGAATTTGGCATGACGCCTTGGCTACAGCCTCAGTAAACGCTTCTGTCTGGGACTCTCTGCAGAATCAGTTTTTATATTTTACTTACACAGCACGATTCGCGTTAAAAAATCTTCAAGTGCTTTTTTAAAAGCGTACACGATTATATTTTGTGTTGAATCTCTAACCTCCAAAGCCCAGTTTCTGCAGTTCGTTATTTATTGCGGTGATGACGTCTTTGATTTCAGGAGAGAGTTCGTTTTTTTTACGAATTCCGCGAAAAAATGGAGTCCAATATTTTTGAAGGTTCGAGAGATCACTCTCGGAAAATTTTAGCGGAAGATCATCGATGCTGGTTTCGCGATGAGCGAATGTAGAGAGAATGGTTGCTTTCAAGATGTCGGACGAGAGTAATCCCGATTTCAAGAGAACAAAAATATCATGATAGTCCTTCATGCGGCTGTTTTGCTCTGCGCGTACAACTGCAGTCTGAAGTTTTTCTGCAAGTATGCTCTCCGGTGGGTAAGCCATCAGCAAGATCTCTTCTTCGAAAATCGGTCTTTCTCTGCTCTGCATGAGTTTCAACGATTTTGTCTGAGGTTCCACGGCATCGCCGCAGCCGATGTCGATTTCGACAGATTCGCGTATTTTTCCATAGGTCACAAGAAGACTCGCAGTAAAACCGGAATACTTCATGTGTTCATGATTTAAGTCTTTGATGCCTTTAAATTCGAATATAAATCCATCATCAACACTCAGAATCGCAAGTTCGTTGAACACTTTTGTGAGTGTTTCCTTTTCTGCGTGCAGGCGATGGATTAGGAAATCCAGATCGCGGGTGTCGCGGCCGAGATCCACATATCGTGAAAGCAAAAAGCCACCTTTAAATATGAAATTCGATCGATGCTCAGACAAAGCCAGGCGGACGAGGAATCGTTCCATGACCAAACGATGAAAGACGTCGTTGTATGGGAGGCCCAACGCTTGCGCGGCATTTTGGACTCTGGTCTTGAGTGCATTCTCGTTCATCATGTGCTCGCTGTGATGATATAGGGTGTGATGTTGACCCGCAGTGTCTTGGCGTAAGTCGAGAGTTTTCGAAAATTGAGACCTCGCTGGGTTGCGAGGCGCTTAAGTGCTTTTACGGCTGTTTCGATATTCAAGTAACGGAAAGCATCAACAACGCAACGCTCGGGGTCGAAAACGGCGATGTCCCACTCTCCTTGACGTATTGTGGTGCGCCCCAGTTCAAGATTGCGCATTCGGACGGGCCGCACATGCTGCATGCGGGGTGGCCATTGCGTGGCTGGGATAGCAATCCAAAACTCGCTTGAGTGCTCATCGGTGAGATCCCAGAGCCGCAGGGCAGTGACAAGACAGACCACTCCGGTTGGAATCTGTGACATTGTTCGCACCAAATCTTCCCATTGAAAGTCCACGGTGAGGTGATGATGCGCGCTGCAGTAAATCCCGGCACCTAGGCGCAGAAGTTCGCCGGCTTTCACATAGTGTCCCAGCATGCGTCTTGAGACTCCAAGCTCTTCGGCCTCCGCAATAGTAAAGGAGGGCCTTTGAAGAAGAGGCTGAAGTTGTTCAAGAATCTTCTTTGGTCTCATATATAATGTTACATTTCCTACAGCATATATTATTAACTGAATGAAACGAGAAATATTTCCTAGTGGTTTTAATGTATCAAAACATACTATGTAATTCAACTTGTGAATGAAAAGACACACTAGATAGCGATGCTTCAAGCTGCGAACGTAATCTGCTCTCACAATGAACAAAATTAGCCCAATCTGTAGGACAATTGAATTCGCCTTGACCCGGTCCGGTCAGCAAACTCCGGAATGAAGTCGGTAGGCAATTTTACGGAACGCGCTTTAA
>JBEGJP010000056.1:0-15367 GCA_041184525.1 Pseudomonadota bacterium
TGACGTCATAATAACCATCAGAATTATTATCACTCATGGTATTTGCTACGAAATTGATCCACGCTTGCGGATAGTTCTTGGTGACCGCAATTGCTCCTGTCCTTCGGATGCTGCCGGATGCATTTGATGGCAAATTTTCTCCAAATTTGACCGTCACAGACTCACCGGAAACATTTTGCGGCGAATCGCTGAGGACGATCTCTCCCGTCGCCAGTTGCGGACCGTCACTTCGCCGCGATCGCACATTCAATTTTCCTTCCACATCAAAAACCTCTCCGGCCTTGACCGCATCCAGCGGAACTGAGACCACAACATATCGATTCCCGCGCCGCACCGAAATTTCCTTCACTTGTTCAGGACTGCTGCTTATATCAGTGCTGTTAAACGAATTCTGCCAGCCGTTCCTGAGAACAAGAACATCCAATTTCGTGCGATTGGAACCTTGCTCGATATAGAGCATGGGATCCTCCGACGGGGCAACAGTTCTTGCATTTTCATTTTTTCGTTTTGCGACACCGGTGACGTTCGAATTTCCGACAACTGCAGTTGAAACGACAAAATTAAAGAAATCACCGCCAAGGGGATTGAACGACATCTCTCCCATTGCGCTGACAACCCCGTGATGTTGCACCGGAGACGTTCGAGTCGTTCCGGATGCCAACGACGCCCCGCTGCTGCTGTTGCCGTCAATCGCCTGAATGATGGAAGCGGTGACTTCCACTGTGTATCTGTTCTCACCTTTATAATCGATGGAACCTGCTTGGGGCTTTTCTGTTGCTACATCATTGGTGTATCCCATTTCGCCCCGAACTTTAATGACGTCACCTTCAGACATTCCCGGCACACGAAGAGATTGAACGACCAGTTGGTTACCGCGCAAGTTCAAATAACAAATCAAGGGATGCTTCACAGTCCTGACAAACACAGCAGCTGAAGAAGCCTCTGCAAGAGAGGTGTTGAAAGCCGCTGCCGCATCGGAGCAACTCCGATTCCATTTAGCCTCTTCTGAGGGTCCTAGCGAAGCTACAGATTGAGTTTTCGCAACCACCGCTCCGACAGCCTGACCGGTTTTTCCTCCGCTCTTCTTTTTTTCCTGAAGTGCATCCTTTTTTCGTTTGCCGGCCTTCGTACTGACCGCGTCCTTGTTCTTGTCTTTCTTCTCTTTACGGGTTTCCTTTTTATCTTTGTTGTTTTCCCCATTTTCTTTTTGTTTTTTAGATTTTTTTTCATCGTCCCTGCGACGGCCCGACAACGCAAGCCCCTCCAAGTCGTCGTCGAATTCTTCCATGGGTTCCGAATAGGCACTGAACGCTCCGTCCGCCAAATTCGAATTTTTCTCGCCGCAGGAAAAAAGAAGACTTCCCGCCAGAAAAGGAAGAGAGCGATGGTATATGCGACGAAGGCTCATTTGCACCTCAACGACAAGTGGTCACGGAAGGCACGGGGGGCAAGGCTGCGGGTTCATCCTCTTTGGGTTCCGGTAGCGGCAAAACGCTGCTGCCGCCGGAAGTCGGTTCACCGTCGATGGTCGAGAGCACGGCAATCGGGTAGCCTGAAAAAATGTTCAACGTAGAACCGCTGTCGCCTTTCTCGAAACTGAAAACCCCTTTGGCAGGATCGTAATCAAAGAGGAAGACAGACTTTGAATTTTCCACGGCAGCATTGCTCCGTTCCGTATTGCCGGAAATGCGAAGCGACACCAGCGAAGGAACAGAATCGGCATCGAGATTTGCTGTGGCGACTGAGAAATAATCCTCAAATTGAAGTCCCTTTTTTTCAATTTCCGACAACTGTGCGAAGCTTTGCTCAGCGTTCTGCACCCATTTCTCAAATGCCAGCTTTGCTGCACTTTCGATGGCACATCCGGTTGCTTCTTCAGCTCCGCTCAAGGGCGAAAGAACGCATCCAAAATGTTCCTCTCGCAATTTGCTCAGGGGCGTGGTGAATTCATCCCGAACTGCATTGAGCAGCTGGTACTCCGAATCAGACGACGTCAAACGAAAAAAAGCATCCCTCTGTTCCGAACTCATGTCACACAGCACCCTCGGATCCGCATCACTGGCCTGCGGAGTGCCGGAAATTACATTCGAACTGCAGAATTGAACATTCGAAAGATAGGCCATGGAACGTAAATTACGTCGCCGCCGTAGATCCACGCTCGCGGTTGTTCTCAATGTGTCATAGTCACTCCGCAAAGAATCAGGGAGGAACTTCAAGGCGGCACCGCTGACGCGATTCAATTCTTCGAGGGCTTCAGTGTAGAGCTTGAGATACTTCTCATTTTTCTCAATCACCTTCCCATCCAAAATCCGAAAATCTTGTCTTGAAAAACAGGCTGTCTTATGGCCGGCCTGACTCTCTGCCTTGAACAGCGTCGTGGCTGACTTGCAGGAGTTCGTGCCATTTTCTGGAGTCCAATATTGATTTTCTCCGGCGGGCAAAGCCGGTACCACCCACTTGTTCATGAGCGTGGAGAGTGTCACCGCCTTCGCATATTGAGGAGATTCAACTTCCAACGGAATGTATCCGCCTCGGCTTCCGATATAAAGTTTGAACAGGAAACTGCCCTTGTTCGCGTTGGTGATATCAGGCAGGCAGTGCGCTGCAGTGAATATTTTTACGAGGAGGCCATCCTCCTCACTGGGAAGAAGACTCATGACGCACCGTTTCGTGCCGCTCTCTCCATCGACGTTCCATGAAGTCTCGAAGAACCCCCTGAGGACCTGCACGCCACGAACTTCTTCCGATGGACTTCCTGTCAGACTCGCGCGGATTTGAGAGGGGGCTCCCTGTAGACCTGTTGATGTGCCGGATTGAGTCTGACAGCTCGGGACTGGTTTGACAGGTTGGGCTCCGCACGCCCAAAGTCCGACAAACAACCATCGACAATGAGGCAACCATCTCCTGCCCATTTCACACACCCTCCGGCTTCCCGTCTATCGACCGCAGGGACCAAATTCTTTAGGTAAAATTGCGGAATTTTAGAAGAAACGAAAACATCCCGATTCCAGAGGCAAAACCTGATGTGACTTAGGGCAGATTTCCAATTGTTGCCGGAAGCGCGACAACCCCAAATCCGTCTTTTTGAAAGACAATGCGACCGCCGGTGGCAAATTGTATCGCTTGCAAACTCGTCTTTTCGTGAAGACTTTTCTCAAACTCGCCAAAGACAAGATGCGTGGCTCCTTCGCCTACCAGACGAGCCAAGGCGCTCTGTGCATTTTTAAGTTTAACAGCGTCGTTCCCCTCCTCCACGGAATACACCTTTGTCATGTTCTCATTGATTTCAGTGAGGTATTTCCAAACCGACTGACCATGACGTTTTTCTGCTTTAAAGGTGTCAAGGTGAATGAACGAATGCATCCCCCAACCGCACAACGCTGCCCGACCGCTGTAGGCAGAAATTCTACCCGCGACAGAATAGGCTGTTGCTTTGGGCGGCATTCCGCACTCCTCAACGAGCACAACGCGAGAGGGAAGATCATGAACGAAACGAATGATGTCGAGATCCGCCTCTCTTGTATTCTGCAAAAACTCAAAACCGGAAGACCCGCCTTGAGAAGGGGGAACCTCGAGGCGATTGCGGAATGTGGCTGATTGGGCAACCACAGAAACCACAACAAAAAGACTGACCAAGGGAAGTCCCACAGACAAGACTCTGCGTCGTGAAATGACATGAGGTTTCAGCGTCCAAGCGAACACTATGAAAAGGGGCCAAATGAAGAATGAGGTGTATTGAAACTTGAAGACTGTATTCAAGCGGATGTTGTCGGCCCCCATATCGAAATTGGCTGCCACCCACTCATGAAAAATGAAAATCAAAGAGAATCCGGCTATCAATGCTGAAATCTGAATCCAATCAGGCTGGGAAAAATCAATGACAATCAGAGCAATCAGCGACGCCAGCACGAGAGCCGCCGTGACTGAAGGATAACCCAAGGCCCATGGTGTGAGCGAGACAACCAGAATTGAGGGAAGGAACTTCACATGGCACCAAAGCACCTGAATCTTGGATTTTGAAATTCCGGCGACGACAAGCAACAGCGTAAAAAACAGCAAACTGAAATTCACATTGAAGAAATCAGATCCTGATGTCGCCAAACGAGGCGGCACCCAATGCCAAAGAACGTGAGGCTGCGATCGTGAAATAATGTCTGTCACACTGCAGACGAAAGCTGAACCTGCCGCCCACAGACTCGTTCTCATGAATGCACCGAGCTCTCCTGTGCGTCGGGAGTCTATTGCCTTGACGACCCACGGCAGAATGAACACAACACCTACAACGAGCACGCTGCTGGATTGCGACATGAAAAGCGCACTTGCACAAACCCCAAGAGCAATTCCAACAAGAATCTGAATATCACGCGCGAATTGCGAAGCCCTGAACACAACCAGAAGCATCAACCAATGCACGGCAATATCCAGAAACGAAGCATTGCTGTGAGCATGGTTGTCGGCAAAAAGATAGTTCCAAAAAGGATACTCGTTGATGGTGTTGGGAATGATTCGAGAAAGCGACCAAAAGTTGATCGACGACTGAAAGGCCTGTTGCACCGCACGTGCGGGCACAGCAAGAAAGGGAAAGAGTCCTGCGAACAACGCAAGCCCTCCCCTGACAACTGGAGTCACTTTGCTGCCCTCGAGAAAAAAATGCGCCGCTCCCATCAATGTGAAAATAGCCAATGCATCGTAAAACGTGTCAGACAAATGAAAAAAAATGCCGGCTGCGCGAAAATCCAGTAATGAAAATTGATTGGACAGATGAGTCATCAAACCGGGGAGGATGCGAGGCAAAATGTAATACGCTTCAGATTCCCCTGCCAGCCACAAGCTTTGAGGCGGATAGGAACTCCCAAAAGAGAAACTCTGTTGCAGACTCAGATTAAAAAGTTTTTCCGCACCATACGCATTGGGATCAAAATGAATGTCCGAAAACAACAGTCTCGGAATCCAAAAAAGCAAATGCAGCACGGGAAGGACCATAAAAAATGCGGATTTTTTTCCAATAAACGCCAACATCTCTTATAACTTTCCGTCTTCGTGCCAATGCGTAAAACAAAGCAAAACAAGCAAGAACTGCCAAGGCAGCGAACAAATAAGAGGGAATCACTCGTGCGACGAGTGAAAATAAAACCAAGAAAAACGCTATTCCGAAAGCAGGAGCCAATGCAGCGGACGCAAAATTCTGCCGCTCCGGATTCAAACTGCTCCCCGAAACGAGGATCTCAACCCAAGGGTAAATAAAAAATGTTGTGGCAGCATAAAAAAGAGTGAACGCGAGAAAAATGAACAACACATCCGGCACAGGCATCTGCATTCACCTCGTTCGAAGAGACCGCACGGTCATTCAAGCTGTTCATCTTCCTAAAGCTCGATCCCTGCACGCAGTCCGACTCCCCAATAGGACATCGTTCGGCTCACACTCGCGCTGTTTGCCGTATAGGATACCTTCGATGTGGCATAATCGATGAACACTTGGCTTTCCCAATCACTTTTCTCAACCGATACGCCCAACCGAGCCACGTTCACAGGTTGTTTTTCCCCGCTGCTGACCGTATCAGGAACCAACAGTTCCGGATCGTTCGATGCATAAACAGTTCCGCGCACCGCGTCCGCCTGCAGAATCACTGCCGAAGACAATCGATAATTTGCACCTGCTCCGAGAACGCTCAAAGGCACCGTGCGCGCATCGACTGCCATCCCGATGGGCACGATGGTGGAACGCCGCGACTTGTTCGGTGAAGGCGTAGAATTGGCCAGCTCGTTTTTTGAAGATTGATAAAATCCATAAACGGCGCTGCAGGAAATATCGGAATTGATGGCAAGCTGCGCGGCGGCACCGGTGTAGCCGGAGGTGGAACTCACCTTGCTTTCGCCTTGGATATCCACCTTGCCGCTCACGGGCGTTTCGAAGCGCACTGAAATTTGCACCGGTGAAACATTCGCCAAAACTGCCGCAGCCATACCCAAACGTGAGCCGGAATAGACAACACGGTCATCGGGCGAAGCAGAAAAGCTTCCCAGCACGTCGGCACGGACCGATTGTGCGCGCAAGCCAAGACCCATTTGCAGATTGCTGCGCAAATCGAAGCCCGTGCGCGCCACCACTTCACGCAGCCGGAACTCCTCCCAAAGGCCGCTGCGCCGCCAGTTGCCTGTTTCCGGAATATTATTTGCGGCAACCACTTCCTCATTGAACAAAGCAGAAAACCAAATTCCTGCCGCGGGAGTCATGGCGATTCCCATGTTTCTCTTCACGATGCTGGCGCGCGTCTCTGTTTTTGCTGTCTGACCATTCTGGGTTTGTTCGGCTGCCGACTTCAATTCCTGTGTGCGCCAAGACACTGGGAGCTGCATACTCTTCGTCTGCGGACCGGTGACCTGCGGAGTTAATGTGCGTCGCGAGAAATGCTCGTTGGGCATAGGGAAGTCGACAGGAAACCACATAGAACCAACTCCGTTTCTTCAGGATTTGAGTCGCGTGAGGGAAGGAATGGAGACAAGGTAAGGCCGCTTGCTGAGGTAGCCCGCCCCCAACGTGAGTTCGAGCACACTGCCGCCCAAATGAACGGGGCTCAACTGGATGCCGCCGTCGTTGGCCAAACCCGTCGCCGGATCCACATTCTTTGCCAACAGATCAGCATCAGTCGCACCGACAGCACGTCCACCGGCAATTCCCCCACCCGCAATGAGGGCACCGCCCACAGGCCAGTGGTCGCGCCCCGCCATGTTGTTCACCTTGGGGGTACGGCCGAAGTCGGAGTACAGGACGATGAGGGTCTGATCGAGAAGACCTGCCATCTTCAACTGAGAAATCAAAGTGGAAAAAAGAGAGTCAAAGTTCGTCAGCAAAGGCATCAGATTTCTTTCCTGATTCGAATGCGTATCGAAGTTCCCTACTCCCATATTCACACACGTCACGAGATCGTTTTTCAGCAGCTTGACCGCAAGAGCAAAACTGTCCACCGTACCGCCCGCTTGGTTGCGGGTGTCTTCGTCAAGAGCGCTCAAAAAGGGCGCCCGATCGGCCGCACTCAGGCTGAGCTTGCTGCCCACGGCAGAGTCAATTTGACCTTGAATTTTGCTGCGCGCTGCTTCAGCCGCTGTCAGGCGATCATTTGTGCCTGCGGCATCCTGCAGACGCAGCAGCGAGAGGCGGGAGTATTCCAAAATCCGTTTGCTGGCATCGGAGTCGGTGCTGTTCTGAGGAAAGAGGCCTTGGTACAATGACAATTCACCCGCCCGCACGACTGACACCGGCTTCAGGAGCCCGCGATCGGTTTTGGGTGTGTCGGCACCATTGAGTTGGATGAGCGGAATGGTGGCTCCGCTTTGTGAGGCGACGATGGCAGGAATGCTCGCCGCGTTCACATTGCCGCTGTTCGACAGCACGCCGGTATCAGAATAAACACTGCCGGCATCGTGCGAAGTGGTACCCATGGCCAGACCGCGGACCAAGACAATCTCTTGCCCCAACTGAGCTGTTTTGCTCCACCAACGCCCCAAACGCACATCTTCCGTGGCGCCTGCCAGTGTTTGCGCCAAACCATAATCATACGTCATGTCGAGCTTGGACGTGGACTGTGTTTTGGGATCGACCGTCTCGAGCAGATCCCAACCGCCGCGCATATGGATCCAAATGAGTTTGCGCTGCACTGGAAAATCTTCACCTGCCATCGCGGCTGCGCGACCGGAGCCCAGCAAACGCGACAGCGCAAAAGTCGCGCTCAGACTGATTCCCATTTGAAGAAAACTACGACGTTCTGGGTTTTCACACACGACTTCGTTTCCTCCTCATGGATTCTGTTTGAGCCAGCAGCGCACGGCTTCCTTCAAGTTGTAAACGGAACCCGACACAGGTGCGCCCTGCTGACCGGGGGGCATCTGCCCCACACTCATCATCGAAACGGCTTGGTTGCCCCACGTGCGCCAGTTGGACTCTGTTTCCAATGCTTGCCGTGGAGAATTCGAAGAGTGACAGCCCGTGCACTGAGTGATGAGGGGCGCGATGTGAGTGTTGAAGTCGATCGCGGTCGTACACTCCGGAAGCGAAGGTTCCGGCACCTTCCCCAACGCAGGTTGCTCGAGCGGATCGGTCACTTCACCATCGGAACGCGTGTCGACGGTGAAACCCGGATGCGTCGCGATGGCAAACATGAGTTCTTTGAAGCTGTAGTTTGTGCCGACAAAATAATCGGTGAATTTCTGCCGCAATGTTGACTCGGCTTGCTTGAATTTCCGCCCCATCATCCACTCGAAGGCATGATTGACTGTGCACGCAGCAAAGGCTTCGTCGCCCGTGATGATCGCAGAAAGATCGGCCACGCTGCTGCCGTTCTTCCCGATAAAGGTGGTCTGCTTTGCATCACCCATCGGCGTATACAAGGCACCTCCTTCACCCCAAACTGAGAAGAAATCGGCAAGAGGATCGAGCGTCGCATGACAACCGCTGCACCCCGGTGTGGTGCGCAAATTGCCCGGATCCTGCGGAAACACGCGCGGAAGTTCCGACGTGAATTTGCGGCACATGAGGCGCTCGTAGAGCTGATTGGCACGGGTCCGGTTTTTCTCATAGCGCCGCAACCAACCAAAGGTCGTCAGCACACCGGCTGTTTCATAGGCTTGGCCCGTGTAAACCAGTGAGAATTTTGTTTGGGTTGCCGGAATGGCTTTCAATTGGCGCATCAAGGAATCGCTCAAATGGAGCTTGTCAGTATCAAATTGAAAACCCTGTTGGAGAAAAACAGCGAGTGTCCCATCCACGGCCGTCAGCCCGGGGGCGAGGATGGACGTATAGGGGTAATTCTCCACCGCCACCGCTGTTGCAATCCCCGCCGCCTGACGGCTCAAGCTCTTTACGATACTGCGACGCGAATCAAAAACATCACTCGTCCCGAGCTCAGAGAAACGAGCCTCTGAGGAGTTGGGGAATTCCACCAAGCACTTGCTGAGGTTCGCGCCACAGGCGTGAGAAACGCTCGGACACACCCACAGCACCATCCCTTCCTTCCAAAATGGCGCCACAGGCTGCTGCTCCGCCGACTTGCAAGTAGAAACCGAACGGTTGCCCGATGTCTTCCAACCGCAGGAGAGACGATTCGAAGCAATGCGGCTGCAGCTGAGTGTCGCCAACTTCTGCGACGTGCCGTCGATATCATTGCGCTGAAGTTCATTCAGGTAATCCTGCGGCAGACCCACGCCGAACTGGCGCTCATGGTAGCGGAGCATGGCATCGTAAAAGCCGCTTCCGGAAACAAAGTTTCGAACCACTTTTTTATAGCCGTCGGCGTCTGTTGTTCCTTGGGCGAGCTCGCTGTCGCTGGGCATACGCCCTGCCAGCAGCTGCGCAGCCCTGCGCACTGAGCGCGCACTCGCTCCCTCAGCTTCTTGCCCCCATGTTGCGGTGCCGGCGAGAGCCAGCACAAAGAACACCCTGAGAAGTGAACGTGACTTCATAGCAACAACGCCTCCGCATCGAGGGCAAGAGCCGTGCACCCATAAACATAACTGGACTTCGTCACAGAACCGTTTTCAGGAAAGCTTCTGACGATATCGACGAGTTCGGAAAGTGCTGTGGCGTTCAATTCTGTTTCCGGAAGCCCGAGCATTTTTTGCATCAGAAATTTCATGTTGTTTTCTACGTCACTCAATGCGTAAGGCAAGACGGAATTCCAACCCGGATGTTGGCCGCTGGTCGGGTTGATGAGAGATACGCAAATCTCCCGTGCGACCTTCTGGAGAGTCAGCAGCGAGGTGGAGTCATAGGTGTCCTGCGGCACCGTGCGAAAATCCTCGCTCGCTCCGCCCAGCATCAAACGGTATTGTTCCAATTGGCCGAGCTGACGTGCGAGGGTGTTGCCGTCGGAGCGGAACTGCTTCAGCAAACGCCGTGCATACAAGTCAGGATCAGGCCTCACAGCTGCGGGCGGAGTTTGCAACGCTTCCCCATGGACAAGAGCCAAGGTCACATCGTTCTGTTCACCGGCTTTCACAAACGGCAATGGGGTGAGCGTCGCATCGTCCGATGTTTCGGCGATGGACTTTTTGAACCGGCACGCCGAAAGGAAGGGCAAAAGAAAAACACTCAATACAAAAGTGTGACGCATTGCACGGCTTTGAACTCCGGCTTTCAAGGTTGAACGTCTTGCCATGGAATCACCTCAAAAAACGAGACCCGCTTGAACAGAAAAAAGGAGTCTGCGGTATGTGGCATTCATGTCCGGTAAGCTCTGCTTGTCCGAGCCGTAACCCACCAGTCCGTCGAAGCGTGCATTTGCCTGAGCTAATTTCGATTCGTTGCGGATGAGCAAATTCCAAAGGGGAATCGTGTGAGGGCTGACACTGGCCTGATCCGTGTAGGCCATCGACTGGTAACCCACACCCAAGCTCCATTTCTGGCCTGAAATTTCGTTCAAACCCCACAGGGAAGTGATTTCGTAACGCCGGCGACCGCCCTCGTCACTCACCTTTCCGGTGGCGGGATCTCGTTTTTGCGATTCACCCACACCGCTCAAAAGAAGATCCAAGTTCAATTGCCGGCCATTTTGAAGTTGTGTCGCGACTCCTGCAGACCACAACTCTTCCAACACCACGTCCTCCGAGATCGATTCGGTTTCCGACGCGGCGCTGCGCACCAAGCGGCGCGAGGCGCTCGCCTTCGGGCGCCACCCCAAACCGACAGACCATGCCGCGCTTTCTTTTTGGAGGAGGCACTCCGGAGCCAGAAGATTGAAGGACTGCGACTCCAATCGACCTGCAATTCCGGAAAAATCGAATGTCTCGAGAGCAGAGGGGCGCAACAGCCAGGAGGCACCTGCACCTAGGCGAAAGCCTTCATCCAATTGATAACGAACAAAACCTCGTGTCACGAGTTCAGAAGACGTCTCCGATTTATTCCATCCGGAGTTTTCTTCAATCTCGGTCGTAGCCAGACTGCGCAGCGCGTGGGTTCCGAAATCGAGGCGAATCTTGTCCGTTGGAAAGAATACAGCCTGCGCCGCCAACCCGAGCGCAGCAAAATATCGTTTCTCTTTTTGTGCACTGGTCACCGTTTCCACATCATCACGGCCGATGGCTGTGAGAAGACGCGCGTTCACCGGACCTTCCTCGCGCTTTGAGACGAGTGCCGAGAATTCAGAGCGAGGGAAATATTCATCCTTCAAAAGGACGAAGGCAGAAGCAGGAGGTGCAAAATAAAGTGCAGGAATGAGCAGAATGGCATGTCGCAACATGTGCACGGAACGCTCTCCCTAGGTCATAAAGTCCGACTTTGACCTTCATGTTTTCAACAAAGTGATTCACGAGCAAGCAATCGCAACCAATTCTGTGACTCTTTGGTAAAAATTTTGGAACAGACCAAGATGCGGTTGCAAATTCCCGAAAGCGCCTGTCTATTACACATGGAAATGACACAAATCGTCTTAAGGAGGCGTCGTGAAATTGATTCTTTCCTCTTCCGCACTTTCTCTCGTTTCTTCTCTGGCTCTGGCACAAACCACTCCTGCAACCCCGACTGCAGCCACTCCAGCTCCTGCAGCAGCGCCTGAAACAAAGGCAACGGCACCTGCCGCAGCTGCTTCGAACGTGAGCAACAAATTCAGCATGCGGGTTCAACTCGACCCGTTCTTCAAGAACCTGAACAATGCCTATAATAACTACAAAACACCGAAGCTCGATTCACTGCGCGTCAAATTCGAGCGTTCTGTCGGTGAGACCAGCAAAGCTGATGTGGAATTCCGCCTCAACGAACTTGAAAACAGCAAAAAGAATTCAATCACGACCGACGGCAAGCCAGCCCTCAACACCGACATCGTGAAGTACTTCCACCTTCTCTTCAAAGTTCCGGGCTTGGAAGAACTTGAATTGGGTTATGTGCGGGAAATCGAACCAGCACTCTATGGCTACACTGATAAAGTGATGGGCTCGAATATCGTTGAAGCCATTTCCTTCACCGGTCACATGAACCGCGTTGATGGTTATCGCGCTGTGTACAACACCGGCTGGAGCGATCTCAAACTCACGTATCATCTGGCTCGGAACGCCGTTCTCGACGAGAAAACAATCGGCACCAAGCCCGTCGACACAACGTGGTATCACAAGCTGACGTCTGACCTCAAAGTCGCAGACATTCCCGTGCAAGTGGGCTTGGGCATGCAAGGCAAATGGCTTGCGCTCTCCGAAGGCAGCAAACTTAAATACAACTCCTTCCTTCACTTGAGCGGCGAACAAAAGATCGATGCTCTCAAATTGAAGGCCGGCGTTGCCTATGATTCTTACGCCACCATCAAGAAGTCCGATGGCAAGGCTGCAAATGATGTTGCGACAACTTACCTTCTGGCAAGCAAATATGAACTCCTCCCCAAGCAGTTCACACTGTTGGGAGAGCTCACTCTGCGCAGTCTGAAGAGCGCCAACGAAGACCGCACCTCTTTCTCCGGCAACACAGAGAAGAAGGTCAGCAGCGCAACAGAATCCGCATTCACACTTGCCGGCCAGTACATGCTTGACGAGAAGCTGAGCCTGATTCCTTCCTACACCCGCTACGGATCGAACCGCGCGCAAGCGTTTGTTGACAATGCCAACGGTGCTGCGTTTGGCGCTGACCGTGTCAAGCTGAAAGGCTCGGACGGCAAAGCGACATCCTCCGATCAATCCTTGGGCCTGCGCATCCGTTACGATTACTGATGCGCAATCGCTGCTTCGGCACGTGCTCCGCAGTGCGTCCGAAGCTGAATTGCCTTGTGATTTCATTCATTCAAAAAAAAAGTCGGCACCCGTGCCGGCTTTTTCTTTGTCTTTGTATCAATCGCTGCTATGGTCGCATCAAGCTTACGATTTCTTTAGAAATTCTTTAAAATTTCGAACTCAATCCATAGCGGAGGCCTTCAGAAAGATGCTGCAACAGAATCACCTGCCCATGGCGATAAAAGTGATGACATGCTTGCCTCTTCTCGCCCTCCTGTCCTGCGGCGATAAGGCGGGCAATGCCAGCGGCAAAGACCCGCGTGTTCCTATTCAGCTCGGCTCCAAAACTCGGGAACCCGCGCCTCCGTCACAGAATCCAAGTGAACACAAAACCGGATCCGAAACGCCGGACACTCCCCCCGCCAACGCAACAGAGCCTCCACGAAATCAGGTTGATTCCCCAAGCACGGGAGACGGTCAGTCAAACACCCCCACCCTGCCTGAACCGCCAATCCCATCGCCATCGCAACCTGCAGGCGTGTCTCTGACCGTTGAAATTTCGGGGCTCAATTCCGACAAAGGCAACGTCTGCCTCTCGATGTTCAATTCCCCAGACGGCTACCCTGACTCAGCAGAGAAAGCAGTTCTCGCCGAATGCTTTTCTGTCATTGGCCGTGCGTTCTCTGTCACGATCGACAACGTGACGCAGGGACGCTACGCGATTGCGATGTGGCACGATGAGAATCGCGACGGAAAGCTGAACTACAATTTTCTCGGCATTCCAAAAGAAGGTTTGGCGTTCTCGGAAAACGGAAAACCACGCATCACGCCACCGCCGCCCGGCCCGCCCAGCTTCAATGCCGTTTCATTTGAAGTGAAAGACACTCCGCGAAAGACAACGGCCAAGATGAGTTATTTGATGGATCTTCTGTGAGTCACGGAACAAGACGAGGGGCTTGGGGTCACTCGAAATTGTAGAGAAATTCAGCCCGCGCCAGTTGCACGCCAAACAGGGGCAACTTGGGGCCCGTCAAGCGCAGGGCAGGAAGCGTGAATCCTGCGTAGTCGACACTCACCGAATACTTGGGAAAAACCCACATCTGCCCGATTGCCACATCAAGTCCGAGAAAGTCGCTGCGAACAGCACCGCCGGTTGAATTCTTATTCTTGCCTTCCAAAAGCACTGACAACGGCTCTTGCGATGTGGGCTTGTCCAACCGCGTGTAACTCAAGCCACCCTTCAACCAAAAGCTGTCGGCCATTTCCATCGCGGCCCAAACGGAGCCACCCTGTGTTCTGAAATCACTGAAGAACGCCTTCGAGCTCCCGCGAGAAAGATCGGCACCGAATCGAAGTTCGTCATCAAGATAGACCGAGCCCGTGAGCCCCCACGTGGGAAGAGTCTGCTGAAGAAAGGCGCCGTAAATCCCGAGGTACCCCTCAATGGCAAATCGGTCGTCAATGCTCTCAGAATCAGCAGCAACAGAGGGGTTGCCGGCTGGAGAGACAACCTGAGGCGCAGGTTCTGCGGCCCTCACGAAGCGAGGCCACACGAGAGCCCCAACGGCAAGCGACAGATAAAATCCCTTATTTTTCAGCTTCATGAAAACCCCGCGAGGCATGAACAGCGCACGTTTTCAATTACCATTGACCCATGAACCTTTCTACTCTAGCACGCCTCAGTTTCACCAAAAGGAGGTTCTTTTGACTCTCAACCCGCTGCGCCTGACCACATCCGCTGCTGTCTTGAGCGCACTGTTTGCTGCAACGGCTTACGCCGGCAGACACAGCCCATCTTATCTCGGGCAAGAGGTTGAGGTGATCGACATCCACCAGCACGTCGGAGACGCGCGAACTCTAGGTCCTCTGGGACGCGATTTTCTTTACAAAACACTCCCCCAATGGCTGCCAAAGAGTCTCAAAGACTGGAGTCTTGAGGCCATGGCCAACCTCGTTCTCAAACCCTACACACCTTTCTTTGGCGTCAGGCAGGAATGTCTGAATGCGGGTCTTCGCCGCTGCGGATTGTTCGCCGTCTATGCCCCGCTCACATGGGGAACAACCGACAATCAAACAATCGAAGCGATACTCGATGACAACCGCAACCGCGGCGCACGCGATGAAGAACCCTACTTCTTCGGATTGGCCAGTGTGAACGTTCATCATTTTAAAGAAAATGCTGACGGCGAACTCGCCGAACTCCGCCGCTCACTGCAACACGAAGGGATGAAAGGCATCAAATTGGCATTCGTGCACAATGAGCTGCCTTTGGATGATGAAATTTATGACGGCATCTATCGTGTGGCGAGGGAATTTTCGGTCCCAGTCTATCACCACATTGGAACGTCACCGTTGCGCCGGATCAGCGATTTCAAGACTGAGGAAGAAAGAAAAAATTACCTGAGAAGCACGGAGCCCCATGCTCTCGAATGGGCCATTGCCCGCTACCCTGACGTTCCTTTTATTTTGGGCCACATGGGTTTCGACTTCAATCGTGAAGGATTCGATTTCACCGACGAAGTTTATGAGCTCGCCCTGAAGTACTCAAACGTCTATCTTGAAATCAGCGCATTCGGACTTCAGAACTACGATCCCGAAGGAAAGTTCATGGATGCGGCCTTGCGCAACCTACGATCCCGAAATCTGCTGGGGCGCACGATTTACGGATCCGATGCCTCCGGTC
>JBEGJP010000057.1:0-5909 GCA_041184525.1 Pseudomonadota bacterium
CCTTTCGTGTCAGACTGCCCAAATAACGCGACGAATAGGGAACAACAGCAGAACGCAATGACTCGTGTATCATCCCCTGAAATGTCTCACTCACCCTCAAAACTTCCCGCGACGGCACACCCGTGGGAAAGTGCAAATCTTCCATGGGGTGTGAAGTGTCTGCAACAACCGGAGGCTGAATTGACCTCAGTGTTGTTCCAGAGACACGAGCTTTCTTAACAGGATTTAATTGACGCGCAGGAAATACCGTCAACACCGTCGAAGTTGCTGCAACGCCGTGAGACTCTCTGGAGTTGGCAGGAATTGTACTTACAGATTCATCTTTCAATTCAGACTCAGAGAACCTTGCTTTTGCCTCAACGGGATCTGAAGAATGCAAGTCGCGACTCTGGCCCAGTTCTTCCCAAAACGACTGTACATCAACGCTCATTTCCGCCGATGCTGTTGCAGATCTCGCGGCAGTGCACAAAAGCAATGCTGAAAAAAACAACGATGCTTTGCCCGACCGTTCCGGTCCGGTTGCCTGCATCCATTTTTTCAAAACATGCGTCACTGAGCGATCTCCACACTCCACGTTCGCCTCAGGTATCGGTCTTATTTTCAGGTCCTGAAAGGTGGAAAGCCACGCCACAGATTCTGACTCTGTCAAACCCATGTCAGGCAGGAATTTCCTCCACTCGAACCTCGAGCACCGAACCGAAAGCCCTCTCAAACGCAGCCTTTTCACTCTTCACTTCATACAGTTCAACGCTCGGATCAACTCCCGCGCTGACGAAAGCTGCAAGCACATGACGTCCCGTCCGCGGCTGTACCAAATTGACGCGCCGGATCCGCCCCAAACGTCCTCGGTCCAAGCAGACAGCCAGACGCAAGAGCGCTGACAATTTGACCACCTTCTCTCTGTCGCCTTCATCCATCCCTTCCAAGGATTCCTCGTCTGCGCGGGGCATCCGCTTTCGATGGAAACGCACACAGGCCGCTATGATCTCCAGCTCACGTTGGCTGAAACCGAACAAATTGCTGTTTCTTATCAAATACTGAGCATGTTTGTGGAATCCGGATAAATTCAGAAACTTGCCGCATTCATGCAGATACGCTGAACACCTCAACAACTCGCGCCAATGGACGGCGCCGTCCTTGGCAATCGGCAATGCGTCGAAAAGTGACAAGGTTAAACTGGTGACGTGGAAGGCGCGCGGCTCATCCACCTTCAACCTTTGGCCAAACTCTCGAACACTCTGCCAACGTACATCTCCGGAATCTCCACGCAACCACTGCGCTTCTCGCGCCACGGAGTCTACCAGAA
The DNA here is from genome assembly GCA_041184525.1 of Pseudomonadota bacterium. Taxonomy (GTDB): domain Bacteria; phylum Bdellovibrionota_B; class Oligoflexia; order Silvanigrellales; family Silvanigrellaceae; genus RFOM01. The sequence continues at coordinate 1,307 of JBEGJP010000057.1, forward strand.
TACCTTCTCTCAATGCCGACGTTGAGAGGGTGTATCCTGAAATGCCAACCAAGCGCGCCAACGCATTCAGGACCATGGCACCAGCCACGATGATGTCAGCACGCTTTGCATCCATGCGGGGCAGCATGCGTCTCTCTGACACCGATCTATTCCTAAACAGAAGCTCAGACACTGCATGGAGATCCTCTCGGCTGAGTTCAACTCCGTGAAATGAAGGTGGAGCTTCCGAACTCGACATGCCCGAAGCAAGAAGCTTGAGAGCCTTTGCTGTGCCCGACGAAGCCACTGCAAAATCAAAACCGAACCTTCTAATTTCATGTGACACCGGCTCAAGTCGGCTCACCACGTACTCTTCCAGTGCACGCAAGTCAGTATCCGTAAAAGGGTCAGTGTCGAGAAACTTTTGGGTCAGGCGAACCGCGCCCAACTTCAGGGACGTTGCAAACCGAACCTCATTCCTCTGACAAAGGATGATCTCCGCCGAACCACCTCCGACATCCACAATCAGAGACGATTTATCTTGTATTGGAAGTCCTGCCCGAACTCCGAGCGACACCAGACGGGCTTCCTCCTGACCTGAGACAATTTCCACCGAAACGCCCGTCCGAGCGGACAGGCGCTGCGCAAATTCATGGCCATTTCTCGCTTCACGCAGTGGATGGGTTGCGATGCAACGGACAGATGCCTGATGCGAATCAGCCACGTCTTTCATTTTCTTTAGAACGGACGACATTTTGGCAAGTGCATTTGCATCCAACATGAGTCGATCATCGATGTCAGCAGCAAGACGCGTCTGCTCCTTGCATGCATCAATCACTTGGAGTCGACCGGCCAGTCCAACATCAGCCACGAGCATGTGTGTGCTATTGGAGCCAACATCAATGGCCGCGATGCGCAAAGGTCGATCTTTCGAATTCAAGAGACCACGTTCCATCATTTGCCGGCCCGCGTCAGCGTCGGTTCAAAATCATTCCGTTGCGCGGAATGCTCCAACTGCCTCAGAGCATCCCTGAGCCGGAAGGATTGATAATTTTCTGTTCGAGCAAATTCCACAAGCCTCTCCTGAGAGCGGCTGGGCTTCTGTTTCAACGGAACCGCCTGAACATATTGACCATCACTTTTCATGAGATGGGCCTTCACATTATCCCCCAAACTCAACGCAAGAATCTCAATGACCTTGGCTTTCATCTGCTCACCCAAGACAGGCCAGAGGATCTCCACTCTCCTGTCCATATTTCGCGGCATAAAATCGCAACTTCCCAGAAACACCTTCGGGTCACCTGCATTTCGAAAAAAGAACACCCGCGAGTGCTCAAGAAATCTATCAATGATAGAAAAAACTCTGATGTTTTCCGAAACTCCCTTCACTCCGGGACGAAGAATACAAACGCCTCGCACAATGAGGTCCACCTTCACGCCGGAGCAACTGGCAGAATACAATGCCTGAACGAGTTTCGGGTCTGTCAACGAATTCATTTTCAACACCACATGCCCTTGTCCGTGCGACCTGTGGGCGACAACCTCTTCCTCCAAAAGGCGCATGAAGAATTCACGCACGCCAAAAGGGGAAACATGAATCATTTCGAATTCCAGCCCGCCTTTCAATTTTGCAAGCTTGGCTTCGGAGCTGAGAAGATTGAATCCTGTGAGCAGATTGAAGAGTCTCGCCAAATCGCTTGTCAGTTTTTCGTCTGCGGTCAGCATTCCAAGATCGGTGTACAAACGTGCGGTGCTGCTGTTGTAATTCCCTGTAGAGATGTGCGCATAACGCTGCAGATGCTGACCTTCTTTTCGAATGACCAGTGCGCACTTGGCATGAGTCTTGAGCCCCACAAATCCAAAAACAACATGTGCGCCGGCACGCTCCAAACGACGTGCCCATGCAATGTTGTTGTGCTCATCAAAACGTGCCTTGAGTTCGACCACAGCGGTCACCTGCTTCCCCTTCTCAGCGGCTCTCACAAGCGCTTCAATGACAGGAGAATCACCACCAATGCGGTAAAGTGTTTGCTTGATGGCAAGAACATTGGGGTCATCTGCGGCTCGTCCGAGAAATTCCAGCACACTGGAAAAGCTTTCGTATGGATGGTGAAGAAGTATATCCCGCTCGCGGATGACATCAAAAATGTCACGTTCATCGCTGAAACGTGCGTTGATCGTCGGATTGAAAACACTGTCGCGAAGGGTTGGTTTCAATTCCAGCTTGGTCAGGAAAAGAAGATCTCTCGGGTTCAGAAAGCTGGAGCTTTCATAGACGTCACCCTTCTCGAGCTCCAGCAAGCCACGCAAGCGTGCTCTCAACCGCTCAGGCATTGCTTTTTCAACTTCCATTCGCACAACAAAGCGCTGAGCCCTGTCCTTGAGCTCCAACTCAATCGACTTCATCAGATCCTTCACTTCTCCTTCGAGAAGCTGGTAATCGAGATTTCTCGTCACCCGAAACACAAAAGCTTCATCGACCTCATTCCAGGGAAAAAGCTTTTCGAGGTGTCTCTGGATCAAGTCCTCAATCACAACAAATCTATGCTCACGTGCACGTGACGGTATCGCAACAAAGCGGGCCAACTTGGGTGGCACCTCAACAAATGCCATCAATGGCTCACCGTTGTCCCCAAGCTCTTTGAACGTGACGGCCAAGTACAGTGAGAGATTTGAGAGGTAGGGAAACGGATGGGCCTGATCAATTGCGAGTGGCGTCAAAATTGGAAAAATTTGATTCTCGAAAAATTCATCTAAATGAACTGTTTCCTGACGACTCAAACTGCTCACTGTAAGAATTGAAACTCCTTCAGAGGCCAGTGCAGGAAGCAGACCAGCCTGCAGTGTTGCTGAAGAACGGCGTAGCTGACGGCGAATGAAAAGTGAGACTTCATCAAGGGTCTCCTCAGGGTCCGTTTCGCCTGGTGATTGTGCGGAAACCGAAACACCCGACTCCTGATTCTCAAGCAGCTTAAACAAGCCTGAAAGGCGAACCATGAAAAACTCATCCAAATTTGAAGCAAATATAGAGAGAAACTTCAACCGCTCAAGAAGCGGCGTCTCGCGGTTTTCAGCTTCTTTGAGAACACGATCATTGAACGCCAGCCAAGCGAGCTCGCGATTCAAATAAAGTTCAGGATCGTTGAATTGGCGCTGAGGTACTTTACCTCTCGGAACAGTTGGCAAACGCTTCACACGCGCGGTCATGGACTGCGTCCTCCTGGTTCAATCCCAGGACTCCACCATAAAACACAAAAGAAATGAGTCGATCCGCTATTTTGTTACGAGTCAGAGATCCGACAGGGAATTCTTCGTCCGTCCGGCTCTAAGACTCGGAATGTAGGTCACGAGTTGCACTTCTCTGCCATGCCCGGGAGGTTCCGAGATACGAAGCCAGGCAAGAGTTGCCTTACGGAAAGGCCTGAGAAACTGTGCGAGGTCGGGAGCAATCAGAGCAAGCAGACGCTCAATATTTGGATTGTGCCCAAAGACCCAAGCAACGACCGATTCTGAGCGCTCCGCCTGTGAGGTCTGTTTTTTGATCAGCTCCCACGCACCTGCGACAGAACCCTCAGGCGAAAAACTCATGTCCCGAACCACGTTCAAAACAAGTCCCTCCAGAACGCGTTCTAGGGTTTGCTCAGCACGCTCATAGCCACTGGTGAAAACGATTTGGGGTTCCGGCAAATGGAGCTGGCGACGCAGCCGACCCAACGCAGACGCATCGCGTTCACCTTGGGGTGTCAGCCTGCGCTCGCTGTCGTTCATCGAGAACGATCCCTCGACAGCCTGTGCATGACGAACAACAATCAGGTCAAGAAAGCTCATTCGATCAAACTCCAAAAAAGAGACGCGCCTGTGCAACGTCATCCTGAATTTGCGACTTGAGATGATCAAGCCCAGAGAATTTCATTTCCGTACGAATGAATTTCTTGACCGCAAATTGAACCTTATTTCCGTAAATGTCTGCATCAAAATCAAGAATATGAGCCTCAATCTGAAGTTTCAATCCTTGTGCAATGGTAGGACGGACACCACAATTCATAACTCCGTATCGTGGAGATTTTTCCTCCGGCAGAAAAATCTCCACGGCATAAACGCCATAGGGAGGAATCAAAATATTTTTCTCCTCCAAACCGAGATTCGCTGTGGGAAAACCCAATTGTCTTCCACGCTGGTCGCCCTGAACCACAACGCCGCCGAGGGTAAAATCGCGCCCCAGCAATTCAGATGCTGTCTGAAAATCACGCTGCAATATCGCCGCCCGAATGCGACTCGATGACACTGGCAAGCCGTGCATAAAATAAGGTTCCGATCGAAAGGCGGAAAATCCATACCTCTTTGCCGCCTTCTCAAGGTGCTCCCAATTCCCGCGGCGCTGTGCTCCATAACAAAAGTCAAAGCCAATGACAGCAGCGGACAAATTGAAGTGCTTTAAAAGATAATCCGCGATGAAATCATCAGCGCTCAGGGAAGCAAACGCTTTCGAAAAATTCTGTACAACAACCAAATCGACTCCTGCAGCCAGCAGCAGTTCCACGCGTTGTTGAACCGAACTCAGAGCGGGTTTGGCCAACTCAGGAGACAAGAGAACCGAGGGGTGCGGGTGGAACGTCAAAGCAAC
>JBEGJP010000058.1:0-8963 GCA_041184525.1 Pseudomonadota bacterium
TCGCGCCGAAGTGTGGTTTCCGAACAGGAATTGTCTCGATGGACAAAGGGGTGAACTCCCGCAGCCAGACTTTCTTTGAATGAGCAAGAAACTCCAAATTGAAAAATGCAATTCCAAGGTCAGCACCCATTCCCGACACCGGATTGTCCAAAGTGTGCAGTGCAGGACGCCAGCCCAGCAATGTTCCCAAGAGTGGAGTTTGATGTGGACTGACCTCCGTCAGAACTCCGAGCGAAACCCGCGTGGGAGGAAAGGCCTCGTGAGGAGCCTCGTTTTTTGGCTTGTTGACTTCAAGCATAGAAGAGGCAAGTCCCAACTGCGCGCGCATCTGCAAAATCCGAGGGCGCTCACTTTTCCATTTCTCGGGTTCTTTTGCCCCCGCCAATTGCTCATCGGCATCAATGAATTCAAGGAGCGTGTCCATGACGTTCATTTTTTGCTCGCGCGTCAGAGTCAAAAGTGGTGAAGTTGAGAATTGATTCCGCTGCTTTAATTCGACGAGAGAATCAAATGATTCGCGTTCCACTTTGCTGAGTTTTTTCTCCAGTTCAAGATATCTTCGAATGTTGGATGGCCTGAATTTAATATTGGAAACTAAATCTTTCTGATTGAAAACCATTCTCACCGTATCGCTCGGAACGACCCAAGCTTTGAATTTGTCGACCAACCTCAACGAAGGGCGGGCCACATCGATGACTGCGAGCATGAGAAGTGAACAATTGTCGTCAAAATAATAATAATCCACTCTGCGTGTCGACAACTCAAAAACCGAAAACAAAGCCTGTTGAATTTCAGATTCAGAGAGATTCAGTTCGTACTCCCAGAGATCACGGCTCTCGGCATTGTTGTATTCTTGAACCTTCACATAATAGGGCATCAAACTCATGTAGCCGGGGAAAAAACCGGACAGTCCCATGACAGGATAGAGAAGCGGGTTCAACGTCGTTGGAAACGCAGCATGGTTCAATCCATAATCCAACAACTCGCTCCCGCTTTGCCCCTTGCTCGTAATTTTTGAGAACTTCAAAAGGGTATGTCCAAAAAGAGACCCTGGGTTCCCCGGATAGTAGGACGAGAAAATCAGCGATGCTTTGCGGGCATGCACAGATTCTCTAAAAATATTATTTCGCTTACAAATTTCAGAAGCGTTGTCCGGCTGAGGATCCGCAAACCGGACAGCGAATTTTTTTTCAAGCCACAAGCGACGCGACGGATATTTACAAAGTGCCCGCTGGCGCTCATCATCCGAACCGAGGAGAAAAGCATCCAGTGTGGCATGGAGCTCCTTTTCCGGATCAGCCCTTCCGTTGGGATGCGCAAAGAATTCAGGATCATCCACCAGACTCCGCATTCCAAAAAACCATGTCTGTACATAAAAAAGAATTTTGAGCCATTGTTCATCTTGGGACAAGCGAGCCAAAAGCTCCGGCTGCAATCGTATTTTTTCCTGCAGGGCAAGAGCGTCGCTTGAAGCGGACTCCGCTGAAGCCCAGCTCCGAGGCTGCAGGCAGAGTAGAAACGAAAACACAACCAGAGCTCTGAACACCCGTCGACTCGCGCTCAACACGGATTGACCAAAGTGAATGACAAATCCAAATCCAGCCCGCCGCCCTCGCCGCAACGGATTTCGGGACCATTGAACTTCACACCACCTGAATACGGAGACTTTTCCAGAAACTCCATGGCATCCAAATCCACCCAATGAACGGCAGGATGCATGGAGGCGAGATGAGCAGCCGCCTGCAGGCCTGCACCCGCCTCAAACATACAACTCATCAGGCAGGGAAAACTATTTTTATAGGCCCAATCCAGAATTGAACGCGCTTCCGAAACTCCGCCTGCTTTGATGAGCTTGACACTCAAGGCATGGGCAGCCTGCTCTTCAATCACTTTCTTGGCCTGTGAAAGTGTCATGGCCGATTCATCCGCAACCAAAGGAACGGGCGAGGTGCGGGTCAAGCGCTTCATTGATTCAAGCTCACTTGCCCTGACAGGCTGCTCAATGAAATCAATGGGGCCGCACATGTCTGAAAACCATGGGATGAGTGAAGCCGCTTCACTTTCACTCCAGCCTTGATTGGCATCGAGTCTCAGGCGCACCAATTCTCCAACTGCGTGACGCAGTGCCACCACTCTCTTTTTATCGAGCTCGGCGTCGAGTCCCACCTTCACCTTGAGCGACGTAAATCCTGCCGCAACTGCAGCCCGCGCGCGTTGGGCCATCACTTCCGGAGAGTCGACACTGATGGTCATATTGCTTTTCATGACAATGCAATGCGCACCCCCCAACCAACGCCACAGCGGGACTCCCGCTTTGCGCGCTGCCATATCGTGAAGCGCGACATCCCATGCACACAATGCTGTTGCGCACAGGCCTGTTTCAGGAGGGAGAGCTTTCTTCCAATTCCAGACATCCTCGACAGTGGTACCTAGAAAGATAGTTCTCAAAATTTCAAAATCAGCTCTGATTCTCTCTTCCGTATCGCCGGTGATCGCAGGAGTGGGAACAACACTCCCCCAACCCACCGTGCCCTCGGAATCGGTGAGCACAAGGGAGATCTCTTCCAAGGCCGTGACTGTGCGCAGCGCTGTTTTGAAGGGGAATCGCAGTGGGGCCTGCAAAAGTCCCAGCTCCATGCTTTGAATTTTCATCTCGAACTCATCCCTCTTGAAGAATCTTCAACAAAGACTGCCCGTGTCTCAGCGGCTAAGCAAAGCCAAAAAGAGCCAAATTCTTGTGACACAGTTCAGAGATTCTTCCTGCTTTCTGCTACAATTTTGAGAGGCCTCGAAATAAGGAGCTGTGCGGATGAAATCTATTTTTCCTGTTTTCTTTTGCCTTCTGGGAATCACCACCACAGCTTGTGTAAAAAAGATGGGTTCGCAGGCCATTGGTGCGGTGTACTCCTGCTCCGTCAAAAAGGGCCAAACTCACCAGACATGCACCGAGTTCAAGGCTCTTTCATCCAGCGAATTGGCATATTTCAAACAAAAATGCAGCAGCGACAACACGCTCGACACAGCCACTTGGCAGGATGTCGGTTGCAGCACTGAGGCCCGTCAAGGCGGATGTGAGATGAATTTCAATGACAACACAAGCAACATTTCCACCACCTTCGTTGCTTGGGGTTATACGGCTACGGCACTCGCAGCCATCACCTCTCCTACAGCATGCGAGAACAACGGCGGTAAAATAGTCCAACCTTGAATTTCGGCTCAAGCTGAGATCTGGCTCTGCATGCGACACAAATCGTCTGCGCATTGCTCCAAATCGGGCTCCAAATTCCATTCCGCAAGCACATGACAGATCTCCAACTCATAGAGCATCCACACAAGGATGTTGGGGTGGAGGCACACACCGCGTTGCTCGGCTGCCGAGAAAAAAAGGTGAAATTGGTTTTCCAGCCAAGCGCGCGTCCTGCGCTCTGAGCCTCGCCAATGTTCTAGAACTTTCAGTATTTCGTCTTTAAGCGGAATCAAATGCAGGGCGCGGAGCGCTGCATCGATCAGCTTCTCCTGTTCAAATGCCCAGCCCAAGTAAAGACGTGCCAATTCCATCCGGAATGGTTCGTGCCAGCGTGTGCCTCGTGAATCGGGAACCCAAACAATTTTGTCACGCGTTTGTGCTACGAAGAAAGCATCTCCTTCACTTCCCAGATCAAGAAAAATGTCAGACGAAAGAAAAATTTGCTGTAAATAAATTTGAGTCAGAAGAAGGACCGACGGCGGCCACTGAGGATTGTGCTTGTACCATGAACTCAAGGGAACAGACTGTGCCGGCAGGAAACCTGAAATAGAAACATAGGGCAAAAGCAAACTCAGCTCATGCGATTTCTGGGTGATGCAGGAATCAAAAAATTCGCGCTCCGCCGCATACCGAGACAACATTTTCAACTGCCAGTGCAGCTCGCGTTCGCGGACGACATGAGGAAATTGGCTGAGCAAAGACTGTAGAAAGCTCTGTGCACGCCGCGGCAGATGAGTGTGCTCAAGCAAATTCTGCATGGGCAGCCTCCTTTTTTGCACGTTAGCAAGGCTGACCTCAGGCACTGAAACGAAGTCGACGAAGCTTACCCGATTCCACAAATTCATTGCGCTCTGAAGCGGGCGCGTGTCACAGGTAAGGGAAGGTCTCCTGAATATAGTGTTTGGCATGGTTGATTGCCTGCATCGCTTCAGCGGCGCCGGTGCCAATCAATTTCATTTTACCGGGGTAAGTTGCGATGTCACCGGCCGCATAAACGCCCGGCATATTGGTTTGCCGGTTGTGGTCCACCACAATTGCGTTTTGTTCGAGTTCAATTCCCCACTCCCGCACACCTTCAAGATTGAAGATCAATCCAATGGCAACAATCACGACGTCGACATTCAGAGTGCTGATTGACTTGTTGCGGGTGTCGCGCAGCTGAACGCGCTCGACGGCCGAGCCGCCCTCGATCGACGCCATTTCGGCAAAAGTGCGAATTTCTGCGTTCGAAGAGTACAGTTTTTTCACCGTCTCCTCGTGTGCATTGAAGCGATCGGAACGGTGCACAAGAACCATGTCTTTGCAAACTTCCATCACGGTCAGCGCAAGGTCGAGGGCACTGTCACCGCCGCCCACCACCAAAACACTTTTGCCCCTAAAGTCTTCGAGTTGGTGAACGCCGTAGACAACTCCCCTGCCTTCAAACTCTCTGAGGCCCGGAATATCGAGCCGACGCGGAATGTGTGCACCCATACCCAAGCTCAGAACTGCAGTTTTGCTGTGGTACACATGACCATCACGAGTTTCGACGCGCAGCATGTTGTTGCGGTTCTTTTGGATCAGGACCACTTCCTGATTCAAACTCACAGGAATCGAATACGGGGCGATTTGGGTCAGCAGGTTTTCGAAGAGTAGTTTTCCGCGTATCGCAGGAATACCAGGAATGTCATAGACCCACTTTTCAGGGTAGATGGCCGTCAACTGCCCGCCCAATTCGTGCCGCCGATCAATCAAGCGCGCCTTCATGTCCCGCAAACCGGCGTAGTACGCACCAAACAAGCCCACGGGTCCGCCACCCACGATCAGCACATCATAGCATTCCGGATTGACCAACTGCGACACGCCATTCCCCTCTCATTTCTTGCCAAAGCCTGCCACGAACACCCTTGATACGCGCACAGTTCAGTGCCGGATCTTGGGCTTGAAGCCGGCTTCCTCGAGAACTTCCAGTAGCTCGTATTGGTGTTCAAATCCACGGGTCTCGAGAGCCAGCTCGACGTCCACATCCCCGACATTCACTTGGGCGTATGTCCGATCGTGGTAGACCTCAAGCACATTGGCGTCCACCGCTGCAATTTTCTCGAGCAAAGCTTTGAGCTGCCCCGGCCGATCCGAGATCCGAGCGGTCAGCCGAAGCATCCGCCCCGTCACACCTAACCCTCTTGTAATAACACGAGAAAGAAGTTGAGGATCGATGTTGCCTCCGCTGACGGTGACAACCACGTGTCGACCGGAGAAGACCTCCGGATTTTTCTTCACCGCAGCCAATGCTGCGACCCCTGCCGGTTCTGCGGCCACATGTTCCCGCTCCAGAAGCCCCAAAAGTGCGGCCACAATTTCTTCGTCGCTGACCAAAAGCATGCGTTCCAAACTGCGACTCAAAATAGCATAATTAACATTCCCAATGAGCCCTACGGCAATCCCATCGGCAATGGTCGAACGGCCGGAATGTGTCACAGGAAGCCGTTTTTTCTCCTGCAGACTGCGCGCTGCCGAATCGAAAAATTCCTGTTCGGCACCATAGACGCGCCCCGCACCGAAGCGTTGAAAGGCGAGGCCAGCACCGGCCGCCAAGCCGCCGCCTCCGACACAACACACAAAATCTAAGTCCGACAGGGGGACGTGCGGGCACTCTGAGCTGAACTGTTCAAGCACTTCAAGTGCACAGGTGGCTTGTCCGAGAACAACGTCGAAATCATTGAAGGCGTGTAAAAACTCGGCTCCGTTGTCGCGTGAAAACGCCAGCGCGGCATCAAACGCCTCTTCGAGAACATCACCGACAAGATAAACCTTTGCCCCCAGACGCTCTGTGGCCGTTCTTTTGACAAGAGGGGTGCGCTTGGGAAGAAAAATATGTGCTTCGCATCCCATCAGCCGCGCTGCCAGTGCAACACCCTGCGCGTGATTTCCGGCCGAGGCAGCGCAAACCTTCATCGGACCCCGACTTTTGTCCTGCTTCAACATGCGTTGGTGTATTGCAAAAAGCGCACCCCGCACTTTGAAGGAACCGTTGGGATTCAAACACTCCAACTTCAGCCAGACAGGCATTCCCAACTCTTCGCTGAGCCACGCCGACAGACGCAACGGACTCGGCTTGATGTAAGAATGAACAACCCGTTTGGCCTCTGCCAACTTTTCTTCCAACAGCGCCGGATTGTCTAAATCCGGCAGGGGGGCTTCACCCAAGACTCGGGCGAGCTCTGGCGTCATGGTTGACGTTCCTCTCGACTTGCTTTTCAATTTTCGCAAACCCTTACTAGGCGAGAATATGAAATTAGCTGAGCTCTGTACAGTCTACCCGTCGCATTGGAATGATCCCGCACCGCTCCACCCCGGCGCAGCCATCCCCATGGATGTGCGGCTCAAACTGAAAGCACAGAGAGGGCACTTGCAGGCAGCTCTGGACACCCACGTGCAGAGAACGTCCAACCGCAGCGGTTTGGGCCTGCGCCCTTACACAGCCGGCGACGCACTCAGAGCGGTGTCTCTGCGTCACCTGCTGCTCCAAGAAGAGCTCGTGACGCGCACGGACGTCTCTGCCGGTCGATTCCGCGTCGCCATCCTCGTCCATTGCTACAGCAATATGGAATTCCGCTCCGAAGAAAGTGAAGCAAACAAAATGCAGCTGGCATGGGCCACAGCGGGTGTTCTCGAGAATATTCATCAACAGCAGGCCCAGAAAATTGACATCATCCCGCTAAACGGACCTCACTTGAGCGATGAAATCAGGAAACAGGCAGCGCGGATCAAGAGAGCACATTTCTGTTACGTTCTCACCGATCTTCTCTTCAATCCTAAGGATGTGAATGCTTCTGCAACCGAATTGGATGGAATTTTGAAACACCTGCGCATACCGCATGGCGTGGTGGTCGTCATCCGAGATTTTCTAGAATCACCTGCCATCGCCGAATCTCGCTGGATTGAAAATGATGCGGCGCTCGCTTTCGCACCTCCGGATCAAGCTGCGGCAGAGACTGATCCGCTGCCGGAATCAACCGGTGTCGAACACCATTCCGGACAGACCTATCTTAAAAACGTCGTCGGGCAACTCAACGAGCTCGAATCAGAACTCAACAACCGTGGTTGGACATCGCTTTGGCTGACGGCCGCGCATCCGTTGGAAACCATGACGCGCCGGCTGTCTGCCCGATTGAGTGCCTTGAGGGTGGGATTATGATCAATCTAGTGTTGTTGTCGGCCTGTGTTTCTCTCGTCACGCTGGCGATTCTTTTTATTCAGAGAATCCGGCCCCAAAAATTAAAAATCCCGAGCTACTTTTTGGGTGAATCAGCCCAAAAGCGTTTGCTGAAACTCCAAACGCGTCCGCCCCGATGGTGGGAGTGGGTGCTTGTGATGTGCATCACAACCGGAGTCGCGCTGGCGTATTTTTCCAAAACACAGCCCGAAAGCGAGGGCCAAACACAGGGTCAGGGGCTGTTCTGGTTTGATCCGACACTGTCTCATATTCTCGCGCTGCAAAGAAGTGAAACGGCCCAAGACGGACTGACGGAATCCCTGCGGGAGATGAACCTCAGTGAGTATATTTTTGCAGAGCTGACTTTTTCGAATTCAGAGTCCGCGGAATCGCAGTTTGGTTTTAATCTGAAAAAAGTAAAACCCTCTGAACTGAGAGAATACGTGGCCCGACAGGTGCGCTCCCCGAGTGCTCTTTCACAACCCATGGATGCTGCACAACTCATCGCTGCTGTGAAACGCGAACTCTCTGAAGATCCGATGCGCCTGACGCTGACGCTGATCACCGATGCACAGTCCGAAACTTTACGTCCGCTTTCCACGCTGACCGCACAGTTTGAGAATGTCAAAGTGTTGCGCACCCCTCGCAGTCAAGATCGCGTTGCAGGCCGACGCACACCGGTGATACCGCAAGAACTCGCTGAAGCATGGACACCGCGCACAGCGGGTGAAAACAATGAACAAGGACTCCCCGGCACACCGCAGTTTGTGAAGGTAGAAGGAGCACTCGCAGGATATGTCCCACCGCAAGCCAGACCATCGTTGAGTTTGGAGGAATTTTCGCCGGACTCAACCGAACTGCAGAACCTTGCCTCAAGAACAACTCAGCTTTTTGTCGGCGAAGATCCCCAGTCGGAGAGCACTGCGACGGGTCGCGGACAACCCCCGCTCCTGACGACCTGCACACTCGATGTCGCAGGCCCTTCGGAATTGGACGGCCTGTCCGACTTGCGTGCCTATGCGCAATTTTTCAAGATTCCCATTCGTCCATTGGCGTGCCGCACAACGGAATCAGCACAGAGTGCAAAGAAGGCAGATATTTTTGATCCATGGAAATACCGTCGTGCCTCTGTTTGGGTCGTGCCCGCAAATGACTTCGTTGCCGGTCAACTGTTCCAACAGGGCCTGCACTGGATTCCTGAAGGATTTGCTCCCGAAACAGACGCCCTCGTTTACATTGCCGACACACGCATGCAAGGAGGTGATTCCCTCTTGGAATCGATGTCCATCCAGCTCGAGGAAAATCAGCCCTCATTGCGGCTGCCGCTCCTCCCTCTCCCACCCGAACAACTTCTCTTCCCATGGGATCTGGGTGCACAAGAATCACGTTCACGCACGCGACCGATTGCAACCCGTTCTCCGCTTCAGAACAAAACACCTGATGCAAAGGAGCAAGACCCCAGTCGCATTTTGCTCAAAGCGTCGGACGGCACTCCCTTGGCCTTCTCCCTGTCGGCAAAGC
>JBEGJP010000059.1:0-33145 GCA_041184525.1 Pseudomonadota bacterium
CACCTTCCTCATTGTGAGCCCCCCAAGCGAAGAGCCGCTCGACCCCATTGCCGAACTGACCCAACTATCGGGGCCTCGGGTGTATCCTCCCGACTTCGACCTCGAAGGCGATTCAAAAGCAATGAACGATATCGTTGTGGAGCTTTTTGCTGACAAGGACTTCTTTATCTCGGACCTGCCGAAGCAGGTGTTGGCAGAGTACAAACCCAATGAAGGTCGTTTCTTTTCTTGGGACGGGGAACCCGCGGTCAGCATTCAAATGAATCAGAACCCCAACGCCATCAGCAAGAAGAACGTCCCGCAGGCCACACTGCTGATCGTGAAATTGTCAGAAAAGTCGCAGCGCAAATTCCCAAAAGAAAAACAGACGCGCAAGGTCGCCAGCAAGGCAGGGAAAATGCGTAAAGTGAATGTGTGGCGTGAAGGCAACTTCGGCTATGCCATGGTGCAGGACAACGTCGCTCTCAACGACACCCCCTAATCAGACCCGCTTGTACTTGCTGAAGTCGGCCAGCATGTGAATTTGCCCCAACAGCGTTTTCCGAAAATCATCCAACCCGAGACTTTCATTTTCCGAGTGCGCATTTGTGTAAGGGTCTTCGACACCCACAAGAATTGCCGGAATCCCTCCCAGCTCTTCCGAGAGCGGCTGCACAAAAGGAATACTCGCTCCGCAGCCTATGAATTCAGTAGAACGGCCGTAGCCCTTTTCCAACGAACGCGCAGCAATTTGATAGGCGGGTGCGTTCAGATCGTCCACGCACCACCATTGCCCTGCCGCCTGAGGAACGAGGTTGAGCTTGAAGCCGGCAGGCGCATGCTGGCGCAAATGCGCTTCAAGACGCGCGAGCACCTGCTGAGGTTTCATGTCCGGCACGATACGAATGGACACCCGTGCCCATGCGCCGTCCTGAATGACGTTGCTCACAAGACGTCGGCTCCCGCTTTGGATCGCATTCACACTCAATGCCGGTTCGCGCCATAAGGCCTGCGCAAAAGACGCCTCAGGAACAGAAAACGAAAGCTCCGGTAACAAACCTGTCGCACGACGCGCTGTGTCAGCCATACGGAATGAAGCGTAGGCGGCCTCTTCCGCTTTCGTGAGCGGCCGTACATCGTCATACACCCCTGCAACAGCAATGCGCCCCTGCGCGTCGGTGAGCGTTGCCAAAAGCTTGCTCAGAGCCAAGACAGGATCAGGCAGAATCCCACCCCAGAGTCCTGAGTGCACCGGATGTGCCAGCGCCTCCAGCTCGACATCGAGAGCCACCAAGCCGCGCAATGCCGTCGTGATGCTCGGGATTCCGGAGTCGAGATTGGCACAGTCGGTGAGAATCATGGCATCGGCGTTCAACGTGCTTCTGTAGCGCCGGACAAATTCGGCCAAATGATGACTGCCGGTTTCCTCTTCACCTTCAATGAGCACCTTCACGTTGACAGGGAGTTCACCCGATGTCTGGAGAAATGAGGCCAGAGCTGCAACGTGAGCCAAAATTCCTGCTTTGTCGTCGGCGGCACCGCGACCATAAAGACGTCCACCGGACACAGTCGGAGCGAATGGAGCTGATTTCCATTTTTCTTCACGCCCCGGCGGCTGAACGTCATGGTGGGCATAAAGCAGGAGCGTCGGTGCGTCGGGCTTGTGCAGCCACTCTCCATACACATAGGGATGCACATCGCCGAATGTCAGAAGCTCAACTTTTTCCAGTCCGGCACGGCGCATGGTTTCTGCGGTCGCTTCCGCGCTCAGCTTCAACTCCTGCGGGTCGAAACCTTCCAAACTCACGCTGGGAATTTTGACGAGCGTTTCCAACTCTGCGAGCCAGCGCGTCATGTTCTTTTCGCAGAAATCCATCGCCTTTTCGGTTTGCTCACTCGGAGCCGTCAAATAAAGTGGTTGTCCTTTTTCATTGACACAACCGCATGAGGGCCCATGACGATGACTCTTGTCCATTTTCACTCCTGCGTTCGTAGGATATCCCAAGCTTCGTTGACGTCCTGCATGGCATCGGGCCGTGCGGATGGATTGTGATCAGGATGACAGACCTTCACCATATCCAGATAGCACTGCCGCTTTTCCGCGGGAGTCATGCCCCTTTCAACTCCAAGAAGCTGCCTTGCCCAATCGGGAGTTCCACGCGGCCAATATGAAGCGCGTTGAATGCGTTGCGCATAGACTTCGAAAGTCATTTTGGAAGTTTCGCGACCAGAGGGACAATCCGAAGATGACGCGGGAGGGTCATCAAACTCCGACCGAAAACCGGACACGCGAGCGCGCAGATCACGTAGTATTTCTTCGCGTTTCTCAAGCCGCGCTTTCTTTTCGTCTCGTTCACTTTGGCTGCGCCGTTTGCTCCGCCAGAATTTCGACTGAGGAGATGCGTCTTCGTCAGAAACCGGTTCGTCTTCAATCACGAATGTCTGCTGCGATACTGACTCTTTGTTTTTCGAAAAAGGTTGCGCAACGCGTTCCGCGCGGCTGTCGGCATCTTGCGCAGGCGGTGCGGCCTCATATTTCTTGATGATGGAATCGAGTGAATCACGAAGAACCTTCAAGCCGGACACGTCCTGCGGCTGCGGATGTCCGCTGCTTGAACACGCAAGCACAAGCTGAAGACATTTTTCTGTTAAATCGCGCCAAGCCGACGAGGAATTTCCTGCGCCTGATGTCGACCCTGAGACCATAAAAAAACCTCCGCCCCCAAGGTGGTACCTCGGAGACGGAGGGCTTGCAAGTGCTCAACAGAGGCTCAATCCACTAATCCGGCCTGCCGTCCTGCACTCTTGAATTGGCTGAAAAGTTTCAGCTGCTCTTGCGGCTTTCTGTAGGTTCTGGCGTCTTTTCCGACCACATCGAAGCCATCATAAGGTAACAGGTCCACCTTTTGCATTTGCATTCCTGCAGCATCGGCAGTGAACGATGTTGCCTTCGATTTGCCTGCGAGAGCATTGATGTCAGCAGCCACGAAAATTCCGCCGGGGACAACAATCTGGCCGTTGCTCATCTTGGGGCCGTAGAACGATACGACACCAATGTTCTTCTTGGCGCTGTCCTGAAGGTTCTGCGAAATGGAAAGTCCTTCGGGAAAGCGAGAGTCGACAAACTTCAACTCAAGACCGACTCCCACGTAGCGTTTTTGAGCTGTGGTTCCCAAATACAATTTTGTATTCAGAGTCTGATCTTTTTTGAGTTCGACGGAGTACATGTCGGTCGTGATGAATGAGGGGAAAGTCACACCGTTGGGCAGTGTGCGGGTTTTTCCGATCATCATCGAATTGTCGACGAACGCCGAGAAATCGATGTCGGTCGCAATCTGAAAGCCGTGGCTGGCATCAGATGGAATCAACTTCACCCAGCCAAAATTTTTGATGGGGATGGCCACTTCCATGTTGAGTGACACTTCTGTTGAAAATTCAGTCAGAAGTGAAGCTCTGCGATCTTCCAAATTGAAAGAAAAGCTCTTCACAATCTGACTGACAGAAGCGCCGCACGCCACCGCAAGAACACCGGCCACGGTGAGGGCCGGAAAAACTCTCCGGAACGAATCAAAATATGTCTTTTGCATGGCTTCATTTCCTCTAATTGAGCCATAAACGCCTTCGGGAAACCGCTTCCCGCGAGACATCAGGGGTATCGGCAGGTCTTGCCGCGGCATGAGTGTCCGAGACTCGGGAGTTTGGCAGGAGAAATGACAAGAATTGTCGAAGATGCTGAAATCTTATGACTTTGTGATTTTTCGTTTTTCTTTGCTAAGATGTGGTTTTAAAACCTGTGGGGAAGACAAGATGGGAACTGATCCACAAAAAGCCATTTTGATTCTCGATTTTATGCAGCGCATGGAACCACTCTTGCGCCTTGCCCTGATCGCCTTTTTCGGTCTGGCCATGCTTCTCGACGCAATCGCGATTCAAAGCCGCAACTCGGAAAAGAACTGGCCGGAAGACTGCCGGAGAGCAGCGCGCAGTTTCTTTCTTTGCGCCGTTGTCTTGAGCACCGCCCATCTCATCCTCCTCTTGGCCTCCCCTGCCGGCACCATCTTGAATATTGTCCTCTCGGGCCTCGCCTGCCTCATCGCTCTTGTGGCTGTCATCGTCGAGCGCGACAGAGCCGGCCTCCGCCCCTTGGGTTTTCTCACCGCTGCTATTGTTTGGGCGTTGAATGTGGTTGCCCCGTTCATCTCAGGAGGTGAATCAGCACCCATTCACACTCTCCCCGGGTTGTCGCTCTTCCACATTGCCACAGCACTCTCCGGCGAAGCGCTTTGCATGGTCGCGTTTTCCGCCTCGCTCATGTACCTCTGGGATTATCGCAGGCTCAAATCACACCTGTTGGAAAAACGGCCCATCATGCCCAGCCTGCAAACTCTCGACAGTGTCATCGGCCGACTCTCATTGATTGGCTTTCTCTTGATCAGCACCAGCCTCGCTTCAGGAGTTGCGCTGTTTCTGGTTCCTGAAACACGCGCCCACATCTCAAATCTGAAGGTCGTTTGGGCTTTTGCGGTCTGGGGCTGGTATTTGCTTGCTCTTGTGGGGCGCGGCTATTGGGGTTGGACGGGCCGCAGAGGTGCACAACTTTCCATTTGGGGTTCAGCTTTGCTGGGCTTGACGCTTTTTGGCACCATCTGGAATGTTTCGGGCCGATCGCTGTGAGGACTTGCATGCCATGAAGAAAAAACTTCCTAAAGTCCTTGTTCTTCAGACCGGCGGCACCTTCGCCATGGTACTCAACACCCAACGCAAAGCGGCAAGACAAGACCAAAGCATGCTCAATTCGCTCCTTTCGAGCGTCCCTGAATTGAGTCAAATTGCCGAAATTGAAATGAAAGTGATCAGCAACATCGATTCCTCCGATGTCGACACCGCACTTTGGCGCTCGCTTGCGGATGCCATTCATCAACATTGGGACAGCTTCGACGGTTGTGTCATTGTTCACGGCACTGACACCATGGCCTACACAGCAAGTGCACTTTCATTTTTCCTGAGTGGGCTCACAAAGCCCATTGTGCTCACGGGTTCGCAACGGCCCTTGAGCGAACTGCGTACCGATGCACGTGCCAACATCATCGATGCCGTGGAACTCGCAACCACAGGTTATCCGGAAGTGATGGTGTGTTTCGACAGTGTTGTCTACCGCGGTTCCCGCGTCACCAAAAAAAGCAGTGAACACCTGCATGCCTTCACCTCTCAACACATGCCCGCGCTCGGACATTTCGGAGTCCATTTTACAATCAACCGGACACTGATCACTCCGGCTGTACCCCAGAAAAAGCGGCACCGTCCCAAGCTGGACACACGCATTTGTGAGAATGTTTTCGTTTTGGATGTGGTTCCTGCGGCACCTCTGCCTGAGAGCATGATGGACGCGCTGACGACCTGTTATCAGGGCATCATTCTCCGTGGATTCGGTGTGGGCAATTTGCCGCTGAAAAATTCCAGCTGGCTGAAGCTCGCTGAATCGGCACACAAAAGAAAGATACCTCTGGTGATTGGCTCCCAATGCCAGACCGGAGCCATCGATTTGATGAGCTATGAAAATGGTCGTGCCTTTGCCCGTCGCGGGGCTGTCTCGGGACACAACATGGGCTTGGAGTGCCTCACTCTGAAACTCATGGTCATGCTCGGACGAAAAATCCCTTATGACAAGCGGCATACCTTTTTTGCCACACCACTGGCTCTCGAGTGCGGCGAGGTGGGGCCACGATGACTCTCGGAACGACCCAAGAAAGAAAAGAAGGAATTCCGCAGGGAACCATTTACTGCGGCGCACACTACTCGTTGTGTCCGGTCGAAATCCGTGAGCTGTGGGCGCAAGGTTTTGCATTGCCGGACGGGCCGCAGGTTTTGAAAGACACTGTCGTGCAAGTCATGGGGGACGAAGACATCGAGCTTGTCGTGATTTCCACTTGCAACCGTTTCGACCTCTGCCTGTTTGGACAGCTGCAACCGGACAAAGTGGGAGACATCTTTCTCCGCTTCGCACAGTGGAGCATGCAAAGCATCGCCCTGAATGCCATGAATAAGCCCGACGCCGATCGATGGGCCTCGGATATCAAATTTTGGCTGCGTTCGGAAACCGGAGAGCGTGCACTCTTGCAACTGTTCCGTGTCGGGGCCAGCCTCGATTCCCTCGTCTTGGGAGAGCCGCATATTCTGGGGCAACTCAAACAATCGTACTCGTCGGCACTCGACCGCGGGCAGTGCGGAAACGAGGCAACTGCCGCCTTCAATCGCGCTTTTCAAGTTGCAAAACGGGTGCGCACTGAAACGGATTTGGGAAAAAATGCCGTCAGCGTCGGCCATGCTGCCGTTGCCATCATTCAGCGTGTGTTCGAGAATCTCAACAAACAACGGTGTTTAGTGGTGGGTGCAGGTGAGATGGCAAGGATTGCTGCACAACACCTGCGCGCCTGCGGTGCCGAAAAAATCACGCTGGCCAATAGAACCTTG
Organism: Pseudomonadota bacterium; assembly: GCA_041184525.1. Taxonomy (GTDB): domain Bacteria; phylum Bdellovibrionota_B; class Oligoflexia; order Silvanigrellales; family Silvanigrellaceae; genus RFOM01. The sequence goes on from JBEGJP010000059.1 coordinate 6,451, forward strand.
CAGCGTGCGCAAGAACTGAGCCATCAACTGACGCGGTGTTCGGTCCTCAGCCTGAGTGACGCCCTCGGGCAGCTGCATGAATTCGACGTCATCATTGCCGCTACGGCATCGCAGGAGTTCGTCCTCAAAAAACAGCATGGTGCGCAACTTCTGCGCCGGCGTTCGGGTTTGCCTTGCGTGATTGTCGACATCAGCGTCCCCCGCAATGTCGATCCCTCGCTGGGTTCCTTGGAAAACGTTTTTGTGTTCGATATCGACGACCTCGATAAGGTGATGGAGTCGGGACGCACCGCACGGCGCGCCGCTTCTCTTGCAGCCGAAGAAATCATCCAAGACGAATTGGCCGAGTTCATTTCGCAGAAGCGGCAAAGAGAAAATCTGGTCAACGTCGGAAAATTCCACTCCATGGTCCGCAGCATCGTGATCAAAGAAATTTCCAAAAGCCTGCGCAGCACAAAATCCCTCGACGATCCGCAAATTGAAATCACCGCCGATGCAATCGCTAAAAAGCTGGTCGCACACCCTGCCTTGCTTGCGCGATCCGATGTCAGAGCAGACTCCGAAAAGAGTGCTGTGGGAGACCTGCTCCAGCTCCTCTTCAAGCTGCCCACCGAGAAAGAAGATTGATCATGAATAAAAATCGAGTTCTGCGCATTGCAACAAGAAAAAGCGCACTCGCACTCTGGCAGGCCAACACAGTCAAAAATCTGCTTGAAGCGGATGGCCACACGGTGGAGTTGAACCTCGTGACCACCACGGGCGACAAAATGCAAAAAGGCGCCCTTGCCTCCGTGGCGTTGGACGACCCTGCACTTCCTGACCACCTCAAAACAGGCAAAGGATTGTTCGTCAAAGAAGTTCAGGAAGAAATCCTGTCGGGCAAAGCGGATCTTGCCGTACACAGCATGAAAGATCTTCCTGTCGAAAGAACGGAAGGACTGCGGGTGGCCGCCGTTCTACCCCGCGCTCAGGCCTCCGACGCCATGATCTTCTCCCCTGCACTGTTGTCCGAATTGGCTGCCCGCTGGGGCTCGGGTGCGCTCTCCACCCAAGACCTGACGCGATTGCTTGAGATTTTGAATGAAATTGATTGGCAAAAGTGGCCTGCCATTGGCACAACAAGTGCACGTCGCCAAACATTTCTGCGACATTCTATTCCCAATTGTGCCTCTCGTCTCTCGGTCCTGCGCGGCAACGTGGACACACGCCTGCAGCGCGTTGCCAACAACGAATTTGCATTCATCATGTTGGCCCGCGCAGGGCTCGATCGTCTTGGCTTTTACCGGCCGGACGCGATGGTCACTCTGCCCGCAACACTTTCGACACCCGCGCCTGCACAAGGGATTGTCGCCATCGAATGCCGGAACGACGACACTCCGTTGCTCGCAGCATTGAGCTCGCTGAACAGCGCACAAGCCTCACTTCAAGCGGCCTTCGAGCGAACGCTTTTGTGGCTGACCGGAGGAAGTTGTCACACTGCTTTGGCTGCGCATCTGGATGGTTCTCGTCTTTCGGCTTGGGCTGCTCACGCAGAGCAGCGGCGGGAGTTGCAATTCACCCTCACACCTCAGCAACTCGACAACTGGGATCAGCAGTCGCGTGTCGCCGATCACTCAGCACTTTTTGACGCCCTGATGGAAAGCCCGCTGGCTCAGGAACTGCACCATGCACTGCTGGATGGCGGTTTTGATGCTCTCATGCCTCTGCGGCGGCCATCGGAAAAGCTTCACAGAAAATAGAGACCCACGAGAGAGGAGTCATATCATGCATGCCATTCGCTGCGGAGTTGCCGTTGACGACAGTCTTGCAACCGATCCGCTCGTTTGGAATGTGCTGAGTGCGGGAAAAAATTCGGCCGAGTCCGATGAAAAATTCCTGAGTGCTTTTCACTCTGAAAAAACACTGCACATTTTTTCAAGTTTCACTGCCATAGTCCATTTTTCCAAACGCATGACAGAATTGAAACCCGCTCTCGCACCCATCGCAAAAGACAACATTCTCCTCACGTGCGGAGTGGGGCAGAGCACCGATGCAGCGGCACAGGCTCTGGCGGCACAATTTCCTTCTTGGACTTGGCAAACCATTCCACTCGCTGTGAATGCAGAGCGAGGCAACGGACTGCAATGGACGCTGGAGCAGCTCTCACAATCCGGATTCATTCCCGCAATCGAAGTTCACCTTTGGACCAAAACACATTCCACCTCTGAGGATATTTTGGAAATGTTCCGGAGGACTCATGTGTGGCCCGAATGGCGCACAACAGTGCATGAAATATATGAACTCAATATCAACCGCCGCGCAGTTCCGCAGCCGGTCGTGAGCCTTCTCAACGGCGGTGAACCCGTCTGCTTCGGCACAAAATCTGCAGAAGCACTCGATGCGTTGCTCCAGCTCCTTTTTGTTCATTTTCGGCTGCAGGAAACAAAGATGCTGCCCGCGCACATCCATTTCAGCGTTTGGGAAAAAAGTGCAACCTTGCGTGCACAAGAGCTCGGCTTACAGGAGCGCCTCATTCCATTTGCGCAGTTCGAAAGTCTCATGGCCCGCGGGAGTTCCCCAGAATGAAGATCCTCTCCAACGCAACCACAAAGCAAGAACTGCAGGCGGAGAGGCGCAAGCACACATCTTCCCTAGCCCTGCTTCTCTGCGGCACGTCATTCCATCTGTTGCTCTCGCCGCGCGCTGAGGCCCTTGAAGGTGAATTTCGCTCGTCTCATTTTTTTTCGGCAGAGGGAGGCTGGCTCTCTGGGACCAAAGTACCGCTCCAATCCGCGACACAACGGGACTATGACAATGAGTCGTCCAAATCGGGCCCCGGTCCGGCTGCCGAGCAGAAGATCCGCACGCTGCGCTTGCAGGGACTTGAAGGGGTGACCACCGGAACATCCAACGTCGGCTATGAACTTTTCAGCGACAATTTGAACTGGCAGTTCAATGGTGACCTCGTGGCCTCCTTTCTTGCCGGCAATTCCACGGGAACCTTTTTCAGCCCGACATCGAGCCCTTTGTTCCCCACACAAGGCCGCGGCGGACGAAACTCAGGTTGGTCTGCCGGTGCTGCAGCCGGTGTGCATTGGGTGCCGCTGAGCAGTTTCTCGACTCACCTTCGCGGTTCCTTTTCAACAGGCAGCAATTCATTCACAGAGCCCTTCTCGCGCCTTCAACTCACCCCTTCCCTGCAAATCAAGGCTGTCCGATTCATCATCAGCCCTGCTTATACTTGGCAGCGACTTCTCTCGGGCGATGCATTGCCTGCCGCTGATGTGCGCGGTGCTTCGATCGATGTGGAATGGCTCGGCAACGACTTTCTTCGCTTCCAGAACCCCAACGGCTACCCGTTGGTGAAGACATGGCGGGCCACTGCGCTCGGGTCGCCGCTTGTGATCCGCGCTCTTGAAAACGAAGGCACATTTCTTGAAATCAACCTCACTCCGAAAATCATTTTTTCGGAAAATTTCTTCCTCACCTCACATTTTAGAAGCGTGGCTGCCACAGAGCTTTCCTACATCGCACCTTCTTTAGCCGATGCCATTCGCGAACGCGGCACAAAAAGTTCCGAATGGACGCCCCCCGCCCCTTCTGCAGACTATTCGAGCCAGACCATTGAATGGAAAAACACGTTGACACGCCGCTTCGGACGGAACTTCCAAGTGAATGTTTCAGTGCTCTATACAAACAAATCATCCGTCTTCAACCCGAGCTCATTTTCCAAGCTGCAGTACAGCACACTCATCGACACTGCCGGAGAATCGTCACTCCGATATTTTTTAGGGAGTGAATTTCTCCTCTGATCCTTTTTCATGTTAGTATGAAGCAAACATGCGAGGCACACTGACATGAAACATTCGGAGCTGCTCTGGATTCAAAACATGGCGCGTATGGCTTGTGGCCAGCCGTCGTCCGCTCAGCAACCCACAGAAATTCTCAGTCAGTCGTTCACTCTGTTTCTCGAGGAACTGACCGCTATCCTCCACACCCACGTCACCTACTTCAACGACTTGGTCATGCAGGAGCGTCCCGACCTGTCGGTCCGCATCTTCAAGTTGGGAGTTCCGCGCTCGGGCATCATGCTGCTCCGCGGCAAAGAAAAGCTGGTGGTTCAAAACGACGGTTTCCGCCTCCGCATCCGCACCGTGCATGTCCAGTCGTACCAAGAACAAAGTGTCGATGCCTTCGACGTCGAGGCGTTCATCAATCCCGACGGTTCCGTCAGTTGGATTGCCTCGCACGACAACCAACGCCTCAACCCCCTCCTGCTGGCTCAGGAGTACTTGGGGCGCTTCATGATCCACGGGGCACAGGCGTTCCACCGCGGCAAAGCAACTGGGCATCGGGCTGGAAGCAGTATGACTCAAGATGCAGCAGTTTCTCTCTGAGGAGTTGTTGAATTCACATTCCGCTCTGATATGGTCCCGGGGTTCAGCTGAACCCCGTATTTTTTTGTTTGGAGCTGAGGATGGAAAAGGTTGCTGTGAAACCTGACGGAATTTCCCTCGCCAAGGGCAAACTCACGCTTTCGCGTGAAGAAATCCTCTCGGACTACAGGGTCGGCTACCGAAGCCGCGTAGCCAGTCTGACAGGCCGCAAGGAAGTCCTCACCGGCAAGGCCAAATTCGGGATCTTCGGCGACGGCAAGGAAGTGCCGCAATTGGCCATGGCCCGCTCCTTTCGCGAAGGCGACATCCGCAGCGGCTATTACCGCGACCAAACCTTCATGATGGCGGCCGGACTGCTCTCCCTGCGCGAATTCTTCTCTCAGCTTTACGCCGACACCAACCTCACCCACGAGCCCGCTTCAGGCGGACGCCAAATGAATTGCCACTTCGGCACCCGCATGCTGGACTCCCAAGGCAACTGGCTTCCTCTGGTGGAACGAAAACAGTCATCGTCCGACATTTCACCCACCGCAGGTCAAATGGCGCGACTTTTAGGACTCGCCTACGCCTCGAAACTGTACCGGCGCGAAACCGCTCTGCAGGATGCGGGCGGCAGCTTTTCGAGAAACGGAAACGAAGTTGCTTTCGGCACCATTGGTGACGCCAGCACGAGTGAAGGTATTTTTTGGGAAACACTCAACGCCGCCGGCGTTCTGCAAGTGCCCTTGGTCATGTCCATTTGGGACGATGGCTACGGCATTTCTGTTCCCCGCGAACACCAAACCATCAAGAACTCAATTTCTGAGGCACTCGCAGGATTCCAGTCACGCGGCAGCGTCAAAGGTTTCGACCTGCATGTGGTTGCCGGCTGGGATTACCCCAAGCTCGTGGAAGCTTATTTCGCCGGCGTCGAGAAAACGCGCCACGAACATAGCCCCGCACTCTTTCACATTGTCGAACTCACACAGCCTCAGGGTCACTCGACCAGCGGCAGCCATGAACGCTACAAAACCAAGGAACGCTTGGCTTGGGAAGAGGATCATGACTGTCTGAAAAGAATGCGCCGCTGGATCGTAGAACAGCGGTTTGCCACCGACACCGAACTCGATGCCATGGAAGCGGAAGACCGCACCCTCGTCGAAGACGCGCGCAAAGAGGCTTGGGAACTTTACCTCAAGCCCCTGCGGGAAGAACGGGCAGAAGCACAACTCAAACTCGATACGATTGCCGCAGCCGGACTCCCCGCCTCCGGTCAGGTAAAAAAACACGCCGACGAGCTGCGCAGCGGCGTCACGCTCAACAGAAAACTGATCCACAGTCAGCTCCGCAAATCGCTTGTTGCATTGCGCGCCGAACAGCACCCGCTCGTGAGCGAATTGCGCGCCTTTGAAAAGCAGTACACAGAACTCAACAAATCGCGCTTCGCATCGCATCTGCACAGCGAATCCAAAGACAATCCTCTCAATACAAGCGCCGTTCCGGCCAGCTACAGCGAGCAATCTGAAGTGGTGGACGGCAGAGTTGTTCTGCTCAAACTTTTTGATCACTTCTTCAAAACGAACCCTCGATTTTTTGCCCTCGGTGAAGATGTAGGCAAGCTCGGCGACGTGAATTTGGTATTTGAAGGGCTCAATGCCAAATACGGCGATCTGCGTGTCACAGACACAGGAATCCGCGAAGCGACAATCTTGGGACAAGGGCTCGGCAGTGCCTTGCGCGGGCTACGGCCTTTGGTCGACATCCAGTATCTCGATTACCTGTTGTATGCCTTGCAAATCATGTCCGACGATTTGGCCACCTTGCACTTCCGCACGGCCGGCGGACAAAAAGCACCCGTCATCATCCGCACCAAAGGCCACCGGCTTGAAGGCATCTGGCATACAGGTTCGCCCATCGGCATGATCCTGAATTCCATCCGCGGGATGTATCTTTGTGTGCCGCGCAACATGACCCAAGCTGCCGGCCTCTACAACACACTCTTTGCCGGCGACAATCCTGCGCTGGTCATTGAAGTCCTGAATGCCTACCGCATGAAAGAGCGTGTGCCCGACAACTTGACGGAATTCCGTGTCCCGCTGGGTGTTCCGGAAATCATTCAAGAAGGAAGGCATGTCACGATCGTCACCTATGGCGCTTGTGTGCGCGTGGCGCAGGAGGCTGCAGCCGATTTGCAGTCGCTTGGAATTGAACTCGAAATCATCGACGTTCAAACGCTTCTTCCCTTCGATGTCTCCGGCCTCATTGCGACGTCCATCCAAAAAACCAACATGGTTGTTTTCATGGACGAGGATGTGCCCGGCGGAGCATCGGCTTACATGATGCAACAGGTTCTTGAAGGTCAGAAGGCTTACGAGTTTTTGGATGCGCCACCGCGCACTCTGAGTGCGCTCGCCAGCCGATCTCCCTACGCCACCGACGGCGACTACTACTGCAAGCCCAGCAGTGAAGACCTCGTCGAGCTCGTTCTGAATATGGTTCAGGAACGGTTTGGATCAGCGCGTCCGCTCTGAGTCATTCGTTTCAGCGCGACGTTTCAGCACGAAATTTCAGCGCGACGTTCCCGTTTGCCCCTGTCCGGATCTGCTCAGTTTGTCGGTGTCGCGCACAATGGAGTTGATCAGGAAAACACACTCCCATCCCATGGAACGCTCCCAAGGGCGCTCGAGTTCATCTCGTTCAAAACTCCATTCGGTTCTCTGCGGTGGAGGTGCAGCAGGGCACCACGCCAACGTCTTTTCAATCACGTTTGCAGTCGGCCCTTCTGCCAGATAGGCAAAAAAGGGATTCATTTTTTGCCTCGCCAAGAGCGACTGAGCCAATGCATCGAGAGCCGGATTCTTCTGTCCCAAACTCCGGCGCAGAAAAAGATTCACACCTGCCAAATGCAATTGATACCCCTCAGGTGCAATCTGGGCTTGCAGAAGTGTGACAACCGCATCGTCGAGAATGGAATTCGTCATGGCATTGCTCAGAGGCAGATCCAAATAATTCCAGACATCGCGGAACAGTGACCAGAATCCGGGTGAAAATTCACACCGGTTGTCACTGCTCTCACGGCACAACCGGTTGCCGTTGTTCTCAATCCATTCCAACCACCGCTTCCCGAGCTCTTTGTCTCGGGTGGCGATCAAATAAGCCAAAACACCCATGGCCATGTCTCTTGAAAAGCTGTTCACCGCATCACCGGCGACACGAAATTCAGCCCTCCACATGCGGCCATCGCTGCCTTGTGACCTTCGGACAGCCTCGCAGCTTAGGGAATCACCGGAAAGACACAGCAATCCGTTGAACAGGACCGAATCGCCCACATCACAGTCGTCTTTTGAGGCACTGACGCCGCACCGCTGGCTCCACACTCCGACCTTCTGCCTCAACACTTTTAAGTCATCGAATTTATTATAATTTAAACCCGCCTCAGCCACCTGTGACGGCTGAGGTGCCCTTTTGCAACCCGACAGCGGTGCAGCCAACATGAAGATGCTGCACACCTTGAGGCAGAGCTGATGACGCTTCATGACCCTCCCAACCTCGTTAGAGATGAGTCGGTGCAATGCCTCTCGAACTCAACTCAGTTCTTTTCCCTTGCCTTGGCTGGGGACGGTTGATAGACGTCTCCTTGAATCATTTGGAGGGGTTGGAGTGAACAAGGAACAGGTCAAGGAACGTATTCTTGAGGGAATTCCGGATGCTGAAGTCGTCGTGAATGAATTCAGCGGCGGAAACGATCACTATGCCGTTCTTGTGGTCTCACCTGTCTTTGCAGGTCGGAAACTGCTTGCTCGGCACAGGCTGGTCCTCGACCTCTTTCAAGCGGAAATTGCGACGGGCGAAGTCCACGCCCTCACAATGAAAACCCACACTCCTGACGAGTGGGTCACCGAGAAGTCAAAGCAACTCATGTTTGTTTGAGCACAAAGGGAGAGAAGCATGAATCCAATCTGGAAAGAAAAAATCGAAACGGACGTGAAGAACAACAAAGTGGTCGTTTATATGCGGGGCACCCCCCAACAGCCACGCTGCGGTTTCTCTGCCCGTGTGGTGAAGGTTTTCAATGAACTGAACATTTCCTACAAATCGGAAGACATGGATTCCGATCCTGAACTGTGGAAAACTCTTTCCGCCATCAACAATTGGCCGACGTCACCGCAAATCTATATCAACGGCGAATTTGTCGGCGGCTGCGATATCGTCACAGAAATGTATCGCTCCGGAGAACTCCAAAAAGAACTCGGCCTCGCCTGAGCCGCGCAAAAGCGTTGAAAACAAAAAGGGCGTTCCCTTGCATCAGGGAGCGCCCTTCTTATTTTTCGCTCCATCGAGGCTCAGAAATTAGAGCAAAACTCACCCAATCGTTTGTCGAACGAGTTTTCAATCAGATACGAAACGCTCCCCTCAGTCAGAACATCTTTGGATTCTGCACTGGCGCGCACAAAGGCTTTACCCGACATATAGGGAACAAGATTTTCCAATTTATTGACCGTGGCGTTGAGCTCGAGAACAAGGTCGTGAAACGGAAGAAACTGCCGCACCACGCTCTCCGGCACCCCAGCTGCCGACATGCGCTTTGTGTCCATCTTCATCTGAATGACAAGCTCACCATTGGAGGAGACATTGGCTGAGATTTGCTGCGCAGATTCAAACTCAGGCTTGGCAAGCCAAGTGGAACACGCGCCCGATTGCATCTCTCCCAAACATCCCACACCAGCGGCTGCCCCATTGATCCACACAGTCACGGCCGATGCCGCAGGAGCAACCCGATCGAATGACAACGCAAAATCAGTGACAAGAACGCTTGCCACTCCCCGTGCTTCTGCCGCGGCCGCCTTCTTCACCTGAGCGTTCAAGAAATCACAACGCGCATGACCTGCCGGTGCCGCCTCACAGGACGGCGCGACAGGACAACTGTTCCCTTTCAGAGAGGCCAGTTCCTGTTGCAGATTCTCAAGTTCTTTGCGCTGCTCTTCAAGAACAACGTCGGCCACCAAGATGTCAGGCAAGCTTGCAGCCGCCGGCAGAGCACTTTTACAACTGCCCTGTGCCGCATTTTGCTGGGCCTGCCGCGCTTCATTGAAGAACACATCGTTGGGCGAATTGAATTCCAAGGCACAGCCAGCAGAAGGCGAGTGAAAGAGAGATATTTTCTCAGCAAGTGCATCGACGTCGGCTTTCAATGCATCGGTCGTGCCGGCGAGAGCAGGATCGAGCCAACGGAACGAGGCCGGCACGGTGGCTCCGCCCTTCTGGACTTCAATGGCCTCCATCAAAAATCCGGCAGAAGCGTTGGCCAATTCCTGATCCCAATCACCCGCCCCATAGCTGATCTCGTAACGTGAGTTTTCTCCACAGGACAGACCGCCCAAAAGCACTCCCGTCGAGAGGACACGATAGCGAACTCCGCTGAGAAGCGTGCGACGAACGTCGGATGCCGTGCAGAAGGGAACATCCGAAAGTGCGAGCGCATTGCGGATGGTGGGTGTGTTGGCAAAATCGAGAAGTGTCACAGCTTCGCTCGTCCGCGTGCCGGAGCGACGCGATGCGGAACGAATTTGCAACCTCGACGCAAATCGGGTTTTGGCCACACCTTCCTGCCAGAGGCAATCGTAGTAATTGCGCCCTTGAGCAGAATCAGCGCACGTCTCTCCAGTGAAAAAACGACCCCGATAATATGTTTCGCAAAGTGCGGACGGCGTGGGCCGTGTCCGATAATTGAATTTCACCAAATAGGGCCGCGTTGCCAGATCGATGATCTTGGCTTCACAATACGCATTGAAAATATCATTGGCCCTGCCTGCATTGAATGAGCCATGACGCGTTTGAAGGCCCTCTGTTTCCCGTTGGAACCACTCTGCCGCACGCTGGCGCTGGAGAGGGGCAACGCGCGCCTCAGACTCTATTTGAGCTTGCGCATATTGGCGGCCCATCTCGGCAACACGTTGACGACGCGGCTCCACGTCCTTTTCCATGAAACTGGTGAAATAGCGATTCAGAGCCACATACTTCTCGTTGGTCAAACGATTTGCATTCAACAGTGCGCTGATCTGCGGAGCCGTCACTTGTTGCGACCAGAGGATGAGTCCTCCGCGATAGAGTCCTGACGGCGTTTCGCCGGAAAGTCCAAAACCGGTGCCACCTTCTTTTTGAGGCAAAACAAGATTTTTTTGCGGAGGCTTTTTAACTGAAACAACGGAACAAGCTGCTACAAAAATTGAAAGACAACTGAAGGCAGCCAGTCTCAAAGACCGCCATTGATGGCAGAAAGACGTGGATTTTTTCATTTCATGCTCCCACAGCATCAGAAGAAAATGCCGGTATCAATTTGAAGAAAGTGAGCCACAGGCATATTCCTGCTGGCGAGCTGTCGTTTGTATGCGAGCTTCACTTCAAAAGGCACGGGAATGCTCCCCCGACGGTACGCCGGAACCCCCGAATAAACGAGCTCAGCTTCGGCCTGATGAAGAGTTTCAAACGTGCTCTGCTCAAGAACATCTTTTGTCGTCAGAGGAGCACGGAAGGTATCTGAGCCCTTGTGTGCATAGTTGTAACCCAGCGCTCCTCCCCAACCCGATGCCGAAGACAACAAGGCTGCGGCACCTGTTTCAATGCGATCCCCAAGGTTGAACGTCAGACGCTGCTTGGGGACCTCAATTGTTTCTTCAGAAGTGACGAGGCGGAACGTGCGGCGCCCTTCCAACTGCGCCGTCCAGCGCGCGTACTGACTGAACGACAGGCCGTCCAACACACTTTGCAAGGATTGCTCCATGGTCGTTCCCAGTGCCACATCCCACTGACCATCGCCGAAGCCTTTGTCGAGAAGATTGTCAGGATCGTCGATCCGGCCTGTGGGAGCTGTCACAATCCCTTGGGTCGCCAATGCAAAGCCGTTCCGTTCAAATGTTCTGTTTTTCAGAATCAGTTGAGTGTCACCCAGTCCCGTTGCACTCCATGTTTGAAGTGGTCGGAATCCGTTGTTCTCAAGCTTGTTGTTGAGACGGGTCACTGCATCATTCAACTTGGCCACAGCATCGCGCGCAGACGCAGACTGATTGTTGTAATCCGAAGCGAGAGCATTGATGAAAGCCTGTCCCATTTCATTGGCTTGAAACGAAACCGCAGCTGCCGTGGTCATTTTGTAAACAGGCAATGCCACCGCAAGCGTCGTGGAAGGAGTCACTCCCCACGCCAAAATGGGTGCCGAAACCTGCACACTCGTTTTCACATCGGCAGCAAATTGACCCACAGGGTCCTTGAGGTTGAAACCTTCTGAATTCAAAAAACCCGCAGTCAGAGAATTGCGGACAGAATCTTTTTCGCCCTTCAAGATATCGTTGAAGGTCAGCGCTTTATTGAGTGGGCGGCTCAATGGCACGACCGAAAAATCACCGTTGGTTTTCTCGGCAATGTTGGCACCCACAAAACGGAACGTCAGACGACGAATTTTGACGGGCATCACCTTGGCATCTTCATAGGCCATTGCCGTGGAGGAACACGCAAGCCAAACGCACATCAGCGGCATAGAAACACGAAACAGCATGATTCACCCTGTTTTTTTTCATATCTAAAATGAAACGACAAAAAAAAGGAGGCTCGCCTGAGCCTCGATCTTCAGAGGGATTGCAAAGAGGCCAGAGTCGCCTCGATATCACGACGGTGCAAGCGCGTTTCTGGTTCCCGTCCCACGGGCAGATCGCCGGCGTCGATCCTTTCGAGTGCTTCTTGAAGAACTGCGACGGCTTCTGCCTTTCGCCCCTTCTTGGCCAGTGCCTGAGCACGCTGATCGTATACGTTGAAGAAGTAATTGCCTGTTGCCGTATCCGGATTTTGAGAGCCCGGATAAGCTGCTGAAGACAACGCCCGATTGTTGTAATCAAATGCCTTGTCGACACCACCGCCAAAAATTTCGGGAATTTTCAAGTAAACTGCGGATGCCAATCGATACAATCCGCCGCCTTCATAACGTGTTTCCAAAGCGATGCCGTCGTTGATGAGACGGAGCAGCTCGGGAATCTTGCCCAGCGAAGCGGACACTCCGTTGGCATTGCCCCAGAGAGCCAAGCAACTCGCCTTCCAATAGAAAAATGGAGGATTGGGACCCACCTTCGCTGGTGCAATGTTGGCGTCCAGAGTGTCAATACAGCGCTGATAAATGGTTTTACGTGCCTCTTTGCTGCCCTGATCGCCCAACAAAAGGCCTTCGTAGTAATCGAGACGAGCCAACTGCTCGACTGCATAAATTTTCTCTGCGCCGTTGAGGTTGGTGAGTCCGGTGGCATAAGCAGCGCGCGCCTCTGCGATTTTTGCGGGGCCTTGCTCCCGCTGCGAAAAGAGCGCATCAGCAGCACCGAAATCAAATGCAATGGCAGACATTGAGACAGTAACAGATGCGACGGCGATCCCTGCCGTACGCCACAACACAGAAAACATGAACGCCTCCTTGCTAGTTCACAGGAGGATTTTTTTCTCACAATTGAATCAAAAATGCCAGCCCGTTCGGCGGTCAGTCGAGGTTACAAACAGTGTAATCGAGCGTAACCCCGCCGACTGGCCAAGGATATTTCTGAATATTGTTCATCTCCAAAGAACAGGCATGAATCTTATTGATCAAAGCGAAATCGAGCTTCCCTTTGGCTGGTTTGTTCTTGGTCTCAATCAGCCAAAGGAAATCAGGCGCCGTGCCGCTGCGGCCCGCTGCCAATGACGATTCCCTCGCGTTTTCAGTCGTGGGTATGAGTCCCCACTCGCCACCCACAAGGTTCTGCTTGGCATCCAATTCGAGCGTGTAAAGCACAGTGTCCACATCGACAGCTTCATCCGTCGCGCGGTAGGTGAGCCGCGGGCCGTTCTCAACGCCGTAATACAACTTTGCCTTCATCTGAACGAGATATGCAGTGCCTTTCGCGCGGTAGTCTTTGAAGAGATCATCCACCTCGGCCACAGGTACGAGCTCACCATCTGCACTCAGGGTGCCTTCCTTGTCCTTTTTCTTGATCGGAACAGGAGTGAGCTCGAATTTATAGACAGGCTGGTTCCAAACCTGCGCAGTGCGGGTGCGATCCATCACAAAACCGGTTTTTTTCTCGGCGATCAATCCCTTCAGCGCCATGTGCAACGTCATCGGGTTGGTGTCCCTGCAGGACAAAGCGATATTGAGAATTCCTCTTTGACTGCCCGTGTAGTCACGCGCGCGGATGTTGGGTAAAAATTTCGAAAATGTTGCCATGTCGGGATAAACTGCAACCTGAATGGCATTTTCTCCGGCGCCGCCCGTCCACACAGCAACCTTCGGACTGTCGTCATTCACCTTGCTGGACAAAACAGTGAGGCCGCGTTGGCTCTGGCCCGTCGCGATGTGAACAATTTCACCCTCATCCGACTGTTCGCACTTTGACCTCTTCTCTCCCATACACAACTTGCCGTCGGCGACACGTCCGAGTCTGTCTCTGACCAGCTTCTCATTCTCACAGCGCTGGCTGGCAAACTGCGCAGGAGGGGCCTGATCGGCATAAACTTTCGTCATCAGACCGCGGATATCACCTTCGCTCAGGAAAATTTCTCTTCCTTCTTTGACCGCGAGAACACCATGCTTGGGAGTCGCCTCGTTGAGCGCCGCCACCGACCAGCCATGACAGTGGCCCATCCATTCCCAAGGCTCCTCAAAGGTGCTGCTGTATCTTAAAAAATTCTCCCAACTGGTCGAGAGCATATTGAGAGAGTCAGACATTTGCGACGCCACCGGCAGCGAAGCTTTCTGATAGGACTTCAGTTCCTTCTCATAAGCAGACTCCGTATCCGATTTTTTTGAAGCCAGCTCTTTTAATTTCTGCTCCACGTTCTCGAGCGCAATTTGTTTTGCCTTCACTTGTGCAATGTTATTCAATACGGCTGCCTGAAGAGTTGCAATCTGCTGCAATCGCTCGTCCAAGTTGATCCTCATGCGCAATTTCGGATCCTTGATGATACCGCGGACACGCAGGACGGAAAGGTTGTCATCACGAATCTTGGAAATCAGAGAGTTGATCTCGCGAGAGATCTGATCGATTTGCAGCTTGAGTTGTTGCTGTTCTTTTCCGAGATTTTCGAGAGATTGCTTCGAATCTCTGAGCACCGGCGACGCCGTAAAGAGCTTTTCGTTTGCCTCAAGTTCGCCAAGGAGCTGCGAACTCAATTTTTTGCTTCCCATGCGCAGAAGCTCATATTTCTCGGCCGGAGAAAGAACACTCAGACGCGCCTTGTCGTTTTTTTCCCAAGCCTCCAACATCTGCGAAACTTGGCGATAGGGTGTCTCGGGTCTGCCGGACAACAAAGAAGAATTGCCTTCCGGTATCGCCCAGCGGGCTGCCAATCCGTTCTCAAACAGAGGCCAATAAGTGTCAGTCCAAGGGATACTGCGTTCCCCTGCTTTCAAATCTTTCAGCTGGTTCCAATTCATGGTGGCAGGCAGGCCAAGAAGCTCCGGACGATCGGCACTTCCGGGAGCCTCAAACACACTCGAATTGTAGTGCCTGCTCTTGCAACCCATCAATGAAGCAAGAACAAAGAGTCCCGAGAAAATTGAAATCGCGCACATACGTTGGCCCATTTTTCACCCTCTTCCCAAGTTCAATGACCCCTGTCTCTTTCGGAGCGAGGTCAAAAACATAAAAAGGCGACGCGTCATTTTCCTGTCATCAGATCAATTTTTCCCGAACTCTGCCGATCGACAGACCAAGGAGAAAAGATGTTGAACCTGAGCGAAAAAATACCACTGCTGGGAACATTCAAAAAAAGAGCTGCCCACAGGAATGCTCTTTTTGTGCTGATGTTCGCTCTCTGGGTGGTTGTCTTCGTCTTCATCTTCCGACAGCGCTGGTTGGAGGCGAGCCGCACCAGCGTTCTTCGTGGAATATCATCCGATACGACAGAACTTCTCAAAGACCTCGAAACCAAAACCGACTTTTGGGCAACGGTGTCGACAAAAATCGGAAGCCAGTTGTCGACCGCCTTGCCGACAGCACGCAGTAAGTCGGTCATGTCACCGCTGAAGGACCTGCTCGAGTCGCACGATGAGTGGGTTGCGACCCACGTTTATAGAAATAAAAAAGGCTCCCAACCCGTTCTGCTGATGACTTTCCTCTCACGCAAAGCAATGCTCTCGGTCACAGGTGATAAGGAATTTTCGGTCCCTTGGCCCGACGAAGCACAATTGTCTTCGCTGCGCTTGATTTCTAACTTCAAGAGCCCGCCGCTGAATCGAATCGGCACGGTCAGGGCCTTCAAAAAAGGCAATGTGTGGACTCAACTTGCCCAGAGGCGCAGGTCGGCCAATCGAGCGGACGGCGACATTTGGATTGTCCACACACTCAACGACAAGTTCCTGCCATTTTTAAATGGCGAGAATCCCGTTGCTGAAATAGCCATATTGAATTCAGATAACAAAGAATTCCTCTTTTCAAAAAACTTCTCTCAATTCAAAATTGAATCAAACGAACTGATTTCGTTTATTGAAAATCAAAGGGCATCTTCCGGAGTTGCCGAGCAAAAATTTATCAGCAACAGGAAAAGTTATTTGCTCACTTGGGCAAGGGGAAAACGTTGGGACATGTTGCAGGCTTTGCCAAGCCAGAAGGTCAATAGCCTTCTTTCTGTTCCGGCGTTTTACACAGACTGGACGATCACGTTGTTCTGGCTTGCAGCAAGCAGCATTCTACTCCTTTGGAGCATGCGGAGATGGTTTTGGGAACAGCCGGCAGATGACGGCATGACGGGTGCCGCACCATCTCTTTTTTCGCCTCCGAGGAGCGAACAGACAAGAAATTCGCAACCGGCGGTGGTTCCGGCCGACCCTGAGCGGGAGTTCTGCAAACATCTGCTCAGCGACATCGGTCCGATTGGCGAACTGAAACTCGCCGGCAGTGCGCGTGCCAGAATTGAAGTGGCATCGGCAGGTGCCTACAAGGGATCATGGTGGTTGCTCGAAAACATTGACGAACACAGAATCTGTGTCACCGTCGGTGACGCGAGCGGCAAAGGCTTGGCTGCAGGAACTGCGGCTTTCTCCACCCGCTGCGCTGTGGAGCGGTGTCTCAAGGCGAGTTCTCAAACTGAAGACAGCGAAATTCTCTTGTCCAAACTTTTTTCCGAAGCTCATCGTTCCACAGAGACCATCTTCGCAGGCACCACTTTTGGATCCATTTTCATCTGCGTGATTGACGTTGCCATTCAAAAAATCGTCTTCATCAACGCCGGCTATCCCAGCCCGCAGATGACGAGCGGTGCCGGCCAAAGAATTCTGCTCAATTCGAGTCATGATCCGATGGGGCTGGGTGCCGATCCTGATTTTTCACCCCGCTGGGTGAACATCACGGTGGGCACTGAGATTGTTCTTTGCAACGTCGGCTCGAGAAACACCGACCTGTCGGAACTGGAAGATTCAGAATTGGTGAAAGTGTACGTATATCCGCTCGGCTTCATTCCAAAAAGCCAAATGCCGCCCAACAGTGTTTTCGAAGCATTGGATGAAGGCAAAGCCGCTTAATGCGGATAGAAGAGGAAGAACCTAGATGCCTTCGCATGGGTAAAACCAAAAAAATGGCTCCCCAGGCCGGGATTGAACCGACGACACGCGGATTAACAGTCCGCTGCTCTACCGACTGAGCTACTGGGGAACGGGTGGGATATAGATTTTCGCTCTTGGAAGGTCAAGCGCAGCAGACAAAAAAAAAGGGCTTATGGAATAAGCCCTTCGCCCTTCAACACATCACCCTTGGCCCAGAGAAACTCCCAGCGGTGCACACGCTGACCGGCCACCAAAGGATTCAACACATCGAGCCGCTTCAGACGGCGGTGGAAGTTGCCGGGGTCGATGTCCTGACCGGAAAGCAGTCCCACCAAAACACGCAGGTCTTGGATGGAGAACACCTTGGGCAACAATTCGAACGCCAAAGAAGAGTGGCGGATCCAGTATGGGACGCTCGACAGGGCATCGCGTGCGAACATGCGGCAGTCGTGCGAGAGGTGGCTTTTCTCTGCGAAAAGCTCTTCGGGGGTCAACCAAACGCCGCGCGCATCGGGTGCCAACTCGCTGGGGATGGCAATCGCTCTCACGATGGCAACGCTTTGCACGCCTTCAAAAAGGAGGTCGCGATCGTAGACATCGACAACGCGATCTTTGCATTTCGACGAAGCCAGCCACGCATTGAGCTCCTCGGCATCACACTGAGAGAGAATTTCGCGCAGGGTGCTCTCGGTCGCTGTCTTTTGAAGGAAATCGGGCTTGAGAAGAGTCCCGGGAAGAATTTGTTTTTCGGTTGCGGGGTCGCGTTTCACGAGCACCCGCAATTCACCGGTGTGGGTCGAAACAGGAACAAGAACGAGCTCTGTTTTGGCTGACATGGGGCGAGTCCTCACTTCTTGGCTTGCGGACTCTGCCCTCCTTGATCAAGACGGGTCAGAACGTCAAGCCATTTTGTTTCCATCACGAAAACTTCTGGTTTGTCGGCGCGCTTCACATACACAGCTTTTTCGTTGTTGGGAACACGATTTCCAACCGTCAATTCAAATTGGGGCTTTTTACTGTCTATAGCACCCAAAGTGAACTTCACGAGCGGTTTATCGAGGCCAAATGGAGTTAAATTAGTTGTTTCAGCGGCATCTAGGACGTCTTCGGCCGTTGAAAACTCCCAATCTTCCACAAACCGGCGGGCATCGTCGTTGGCGGCCTTCTCGGGCTTACCGGCATCTTTGGGTTTCTCAGCTCCCGTCTTGTACCAAGAGCCTCCTTCTTTTTGATAAACAAGGCCGGAGTTGGTCTTCAACATACTGATATCATTAAAGCTCACGCCAGAAAAAACACGCCTGTCGCGGAAATACTTCAACGCGGGGGCAAGATCGGCGAATTTGGAAATTTCGACACTCCCGACAGAGCCATCGGCCATCGTCAGATAAAGCGAACTGGTGGTCAGCCCCATCTGGATGGTTTGCACAACGGTCCCTTTTTCGTTTTTCAAGACCAAGGTGGCGTTGGGCTGATTCAAACCCAAACTCGCTTTGTTCTGCTCATTGACCGAGGCAGCCTCAGTGATTTTGTCGGCACGCAACCGCAGGAAGGAATCCAGATAAAGACCGACCTGATTGTTGTCTGCCTTGATGCTCTTGGGCTGGGTCACCATCCAAACGTTTTCGTTTTTGTCCTTGTCCTTGCTCTTGCTGAGGACAATCTGCGAGCCGTCGTTTTTGCTCAGCTCAATGCCCGTCACGTCGGCCACAACAAAGTCGCCGATCATCTTCGAACGCAGGTCGGACAATCCTTTTTCCAAGGACGAGACGAGCGAGTTGCCCGCCACCAAGAGTCCGCTGCGTCCGGATGAAATCACGTAAACAGACAGAGAATTGAATGCTGCACCGGCACCGGAACCGATTCCGACATCGCCGCCCAGCCACAGTTTCACTTCGCCCGCTTTGCGACCCGCCTCTTTGTTCTCAGAAAGCTGGAGGGCGACCGTCACGCGCGGCTTTTCGAAACCGAAGTCTTTGCCTGCCGCCAAGTTGCCGGCCTTAACTGCATCGGCAGCCTTTTTGCCGTCGTCCAACTGTTGTTCGTAGTTGGCCGACTGCAACGCGGAGAGCATATTGTTGAGCGAGTCCTGATCGGGCTTCGGTCCTGCGGGCTCCGACATGGTCCAGTTGGCCGAGTTGTTCTCGCGCTGGAACACGTATTTCCCAAACTTGTTCTCGAGAGTGATCTTGAGAACGTCTTTGGTTTCAAAGTCGATCAGTTTGACTTCCTGCTTCTTGCTGGCCTCTTCCTTCTCAGTGAAATGCTGGTCGAGAAACAAGCCACCCCAGATGGCAGCGCCCACAGCCACGGCCGAGGCGATTTTCACCCATGGCTTCATGCCGACCTCCGGCGTACGTAAATGTAAAAGCCGGACAATGCTGTCAGAAGCGGGAGAATGAAGGCAAACAGGAACACAAAGTTGCCCGGATTTCTCTCCATCTTGAAACGTTTCGGAGCGAAATCTTTGTTCGGGATGCTCACAAGATCTTTTTCTTTATAAAGATGCGCCACAGCGATGGGAATGAGGTTGGTGGTTGTCGGAACCGCTCTTTCATACGCCACCGGATCGAAGCCAAGAACAACAACTTCAGCCGAGGTTTTGTCTTTTGATGCATCCTTGTCAGCACCAGCCGCTGCGGGGGTTTTTGCCTTGTCAGCAGTTGCTCCTGCTTGCGGCGCTCCACCCAATCCCAAAGCACTTCCCGCGCTTTTCGCTGCCAGAGTGGCACTCGGAATGCCTTCAGCCAATTTGGCAGGATTCTCGATTTCGATATCCCACGCCACTGGGAAGGTTTTGTTCGGATCGAAACCGGCATTGGGCGTGAGACGAAGATCACCTTCCAAAGGCAAGCGGTTGCGCTGTTCATCTGTGAGGGTCACCGGTGCTGCGTGCATCGCAGACATCAGCATTGTTCCCTTGAGCTTGGGAGCATTGGGCTCTGTAGAAGCCGGAGCTTCGAAACTCATTGCCCGCGCGCCGTCAGCGAGTCCCATATCGTTGGGGCCGAAGGGGCTCGTGATAGGAGATTGACGGGAGAACTCACCCACCACAATCGGCGGACGCATTGGATCGAGCTGAGCCAACTGAGCACCAAAAGCAGTCGCACCTTGGTTGTTCACGAGCAACGTGGGATCGAGCTTCACGCCCAAGTCAGCAAAGAGTTTGGGCATCCCCGCTTCACGGTACGGGTTGAGAACCAGAATGAGGCGTCCGCCCCGTGCCAGAAAGCGGCGGAGCATATTTTCCACGATGGTGGAGTAAGGGCCTTTTGCAGGACCAGCAACAACCATCTGTGCATCGGCAGGGAGATCTTCGGTGATCTTGTGGGGAACAATTTCATAGGCACGATTGCGGAGAATTTCGGCCACATTGAAATAATTTTTGTTTCCTTCCATGGCCGTCGGATATTCTCCGTTGCCAGTGAGGAAATACACAACGCGCTTGGTCTTGGTCAGGCTCAGGATCGCGTTGGTCAGTTTGCTTTCCGTCACACTTCCCGTCACTTCATTGCGGTTGTTGTCTTTGGTGACGAGCACCATGCGGCTATAACCCGTGGGGCGCACCTGTGCCAAAGCGGCGCGATCGGCCAAACTGACTGCAAAATGCTGAATTTTCGGACTGGTTTCAGAATACAACCGGCGCAACTGAGCATTCTCGTCACAGTAACGCTCGCGCGGATCCTGCGAAGGAATACAGAAGATCTGGATGTCATCTTTGAGCTCTTTGAGCACATTGACTGTTTCGCTGCTCAAAGAGTTGACCTTGTTTTTGGTAAGGTCGAACGTTTTGCTGAAACGCTCCCGATTCATCAGCGCAGCAAGGCCAATGATGATCGCGATTCCAACAACACTCCAAACCGCTGCAAGGAAAAATTCTTTGGGAGCATAGCGTTCGGTGGGAGTCGAAACGACGCGCCCTTCTGAATCACGCTCAGGCCAAGGTGCAATCACAGAAATGAGAGCCACCACGCAGGCCGCAAGGAGGCCTACAGGGAGCTGCGGCGCAATGGACGAGAGATTCGTCCACAGCAGCACCACCAACAGCAATGCAAGAATGAGACCGATTGAAAGTTCAAGACGATATTTTTTCATTTCAAACTCTCCAGCGCTTGGTTTCGACAACCAAACGGCTCAAAAACAGAAAGGTGGCAACGATGGCCAAGTAAATGGCAATCGAAGACGTCTTCATGATCCCGCGGGACAGTTCATTGCCGAGCTCGAGAATATTGACTGAGCGCTGGTACCACTCAGGAACACCCTTAATATAAGCGCTGAACAAGAACAGGATGATGAAGAAAACCGAACCCAAGTAGCTGATCACAGCATTCTGAGTGAGCGAGGCTACGAAAATACCGATGGCCACAATTGCGGCAATATTCAACACAAGACCCGTGAAACCGGCTGCCATCACCTTGTAATCAGGCTCGGCAAAGACCGCCACATACAAAGGGTAGATGAGAAGGAGAAGAGCAATCACACCAAAGTAAAACATGATCCCGAAAAATTTTCCGAGAATGATTTCGGTGGATGTGATGGGAGCTCCGGCTTGCAGGCGGAAGGTTCCTTGCGCAAGTTCTTCGCTCATCACGCGCATCGTGAAGATAGGCACAACGAAAATGTTGATGTAGTTCAAAAAGCCAATGAGGCTGCCCATGATGTCGGCAACAGGATCGACCGCTTCACCGCGCATCAGAAGTTGGCTGGTGACGATGGTGAACAGAAGACCTGAAACCAAAAAGAGAATGCAGGCAGCGATCCATCCGACGGGTGTTCCAAGGAATCCGCGAAAATCGCGCTGCGCGATTGCCAATCCAGCTTTCATGCTTGACCCCCAAGATTCATGCTTTGACTCTTGATCGCGTTGAAGAACAACGACTCAAGACCAGTGCGGTGTTCATAAACACTCGTCAGGCCGAAACCCTGCTGCACGAGCTGGCTGTTGACCTGTGCCATATTGGCCGTGCGTGCATCGCCGTAGAAGTCGTCTTTGAAATTGACGAGGACGCTGTTGGGTTTCTCTGTGAAGGTCTCAACTTTGGAAACGAAGGTTTTTTCCTTGAACCACGTGAGAGCCGTGTCGAGCCTGTCGGCAAATGAAAACACAATGGCGGGTTTGCCCGTTCCAACATCAGCAAGGTTGGCCTGCGCCACGATTTGCCCCTGATTGATGATGATGACGTCGTCACATGTGGCCTGCACTTCAGAAAGAATGTGAGAGCTCAGGATGACCGTGCGGTCTTTGACGAGCTTGCGGATGAGAGTCCGGATGTGAACGATTTGGTTCGGGTCGAGGCCCTCTGTGGGCTCGTCGAGGATGAGAACCTTGGGCTGATGCACCAAAGCGGAGCACAGCGCCACGCGCTGGCGATAACCTTTGGACAGGTTGCCCACAAGACGGCTGGCGACATCGGTCACATCGCACTCATCGAGCACCTTCTCAACGGCTGCCTTGCGTCGCGACGCAGGAACGCCTCGCAGTTTCGCCACAAAATGAACGAACTCAGCAACGCGCATTTCCTTGTAGAGAGGAGGATTGTCAGGAAGATATCCGACGACACCCTTCACTTCCTGCGTCTGGCTGACGACGTCGAAACCACCGATGGTGACCACACCGTCGCTTGGCCCAAGCAAGCCCGCAAGGATGTCCATCGTGGTGGATTTGCCCGCGCCATTCGGCCCGAGGAACCCGCACACGCGCCCGACACCCACGGAAAAATTGAGGCCGTGCAAAACTTTTCGCTCACCGTAGAGCTTCACAAGGTTCTTAACCTCTATCATTGTGCCTCCTAACCCTAGAGAACTTCAAACTTGATTTTTGTTTTATCGTTCTTCTCCAAAGCGCCGCGAAGTATACGCCCTCCGGAGTTTGTCAGTCAAATTTACAACATGAGCCTGATGCACATCTAAGCAATGCGATCGCCGCAGCTCAGCACGGCAAGACACAGCACAGCACAGCTCGGCTCGGCTCGGCTGCTTGAGTGAATTTGGTGAGATTTCTGGACACAGAGATTCATGATTCTATATTGCCAATTTTATTTGATTTATTTCATTTACCTTTCCTTTTTGACATGGCGACACCAAATCACCCTTGTCTTTTTGTCATAAAAAAACGAATGTCACCTTACGGGGTATCATATGGAAATTACGAGGAACATTGAGGGTAAACTCAAAGCTTGGTTCGAAAGCCAGCGCAGGAAGCCGCTCCTCTTGAGGGGAGCGCGGCAAGTTGGAAAAACATTTTCCGTTCGGTCTTTTGCGCGAAAGCACGGCCTACAACTTGTCGAGATCAATTTCGAGAAGAAACCATCGGCAAGAAAAATTTTCGAAGGCGATCTCACTCCGTCAAAGATTGTCGCCCAACTCGAAATTCTCGAAAAAAAGGAAATCAAGGCTGAAAAAACTCTGCTCTTCTTCGATGAAATTCAGGAGTGTCCCAAGGCAATCACAGCACTCCGTTATTTCTACGAGGATGCACCCCAGTTTGCGGTTGTCGCTGCAGGCAGTCTTCTTGAATTCGTGCTCGGCACATTCTCATTTCCAGTGGGCCGCGTTCAATTTCTGCAAATGCACCCTCTCACGTTCCGAGAGTTTTTGGCGGCGCGTGGATATGAAAATATTCTTCCTCATTTGCCGGAGTTTCCGAGTCTCAAAATGGACCTCGCAAAGCCCATTGCCGATGTCGTGGCGGAGGAGTTGAGAAATTATTTTGTCGTTGGCGGACTTCCAGATGCTGTCTCTGCATTTTTGGAAACAAACTCTTATCTTGCAGTCGCTGATGTTCACGACAATCTGATGACGGCATATCTGGATGACATTCGAAAATATGCAAAAGGCGACTTGCAGATGGAAAACGCTCGAGCCCTTTTGGCCAACATCTTTGGACACGTCGGGCAGCAGGTCAACTACACGCTTTTTGGCCAAGGCGATAACGTCAAGCGGACCAAAAAAAGCATTGATTTGCTTTGCCAAGCGCTGCTGATTCACAAAGTCAGGCAAAGCTCCCCGCATGAACTGCCCCTCGGTGCGAGTGCCACTGAAAAGAACTTCAAAGTTGTTTTTCTGGACATCGGCCTTGGTCAGCGCATGGCGGGCAAAGACGCATCCGAGATCATCGGAGCCGCCGACGCCCTCTCCCTTTTCGATGGACTCCTTGCCGAACAATTTGTGGGGCAAGAGCTGATCGGAGAATCAGTCACAGCCTCGGAGAGTGGCCATCTTTTTTATTGGGCGCGAAATGCAAAAAGCTCCAGTGCAGAGGTCGATTACTTAGTTGTCCGGAAAGGACAGGTGTGGCCGGTTGAAGTGAAAGCTGGCAAGAGTGGCACGCTGAAAAGTTTGCACCTCTATCTCAAAGAGTGCAGCGGGCGCGGGATTGTGATGCAAGATCTTCATGCCGTTCAGGAGCAGAGCAATCTGGTGTTTTGCCCTCTTTACACAAAACTGTGACACCCCAATTCCGTTTTGTCAGTCAAATTTACAACACGGGACATGATGCACATCCGAGCAATACGATTGCCTCGGTTAGACTCAGAAGGGTATCCATGGTCTTCAATAAGGTTGTGAATATGAACAAGCGCAAATTCGGCGACAAGTCGCTGTCCAAACAGGTTGCGGAACTCAACAGAAGGGCCGTTGCGCAAAGCAAGGTCGTGAGTCTGGATGATTACCGTGCTGCTGCGAAACGCACCGAAAACAAGACGATCCTTGTGGTGGATGATGAGCTTGTGATGCGCAATGCCATCAAGAGAATCTTTGAAAAAGACAACTATCGGGTGTTGGTCGCCAAAGATGCGATGGAGCTTTCAAAGATCATTGAAGACACCCGCATTGACCTCATTCTTCTCGACATCAATCTTCCATGGGTGGATGGCTACGAGCTGTGCGGATTGCTCAAATCAAAGCCGATGCTCAAAGATTTGCCCGTCGCCTTCATTTCAGGCAACAAGACGGAAGAAGACATCCGTCGCGGCTTCGAAGCCGGTTGTGACGAGTACATCACCAAGCCATTTGATGTGGATGAAATCCAGCGCACAGTGAAAGAATTGTTGAGCAGAACAGGTTGAAGCAAGATGACCCCAGCCCATTGCATCGTGATGAAATTCGGGGGAGCCGCAGTCAGCTCCCCCGAACGTTTTCTTGAAATCGCCTCACTCATAGAAAAGAAAAAGAAAGAGACGTCCGCCCTCGTGGTGGTTGTGAGCGCCATGGGCGACACCACCGATGACCTCATTGCATTGGCGCACAAAGTCCACCCCCACCCTCCAGCCCGCGAGCTGGACATGTTGGTTTCGGTCGGAGAGCGGATCAGCATTTCGCTGCTGGCCATGGCGCTGGCAAGACAGGGGCTTGATGCTGTGAGCTTCACAGGCAGTCAAAGCGGGATTCTCACCAGTGAAGCACACACCCACGCGCGCATTCTTGAAATCAGGCCCCAGCGTATTCTCAAGACATTGGAGCAAGGCAAGATTGCCATCGTCGCAGGATTTCAGGGCATGAGCATGAAAAGCAACGACATCACGACTCTGGGACGCGGGGGCTCCGACACCACAGCCGTTGCGCTTGCTGCAGCTCTCGCGGCCCAGCGGGTCGAGTTCTACAAAGATGTCGAAGGCATTTATGATTGTGATCCGAAGAAATCGGCGCAGGCTAAAAAATTCGATTCTCTCACTTTTGCCGAGGCTCTGGCGCTGACCAACGCCGGTGCACAAGTGCTCCAACCCCGCTGCATTGAGATTGCAGAGTCGAATGCCATCCCTCTTTGGGTGCTGCCTTTCGCTGCGCCGGAGTCGTACCATGGTCTTGTCGGCACATGGATTGGTGCTCAGGAATGCATCAATAGAAAGCGACCAGAACATCCCGTTTTTGAACGCGCGGACGGCTAACGGCTGCGTTGCAACTCCTGCACCACCACAGCGGCTTTGTTGCGCACGGCACCTTCAGACTCTGAGGAAATGAAGCGCGTCACCCACTCCGACAACTCTTTTCGCGCGGGCTCTCCGAGTTCGGCATGCAGGAAAACATCCAAGAGCTTTTCGCGCAACTCGTGCGGTGTTCGGTTCCCATGGGCCAATAATTTTTTCGCAATTCCGAGCACACTCTGAGGCACCGGACCGTGGATGATGGCATCGACGGCGCGCATGCGGACGTCTGCAGAAGAATCATTCTCCAGCCTGTCCATCATTCGCTGCTCCGTTTCCGGCGTGCGAATGAAACGAAGTGCCATCAGGGCATCCGCCCGCACATCCGATCGCGGATGCTGCGTCAGCGGCATTATCAAAGACGCACTCTGCGTGAGGCCGGCATTTCCCAAAACAGCCAACGCTCCCTTCAACTCCTCCTCGTCCTTCCAAGGCTTCTCGAGTTTCGACAGATAATCTTGCAAGAGTGACGCACCACGCGACTCGTTGGTCTTGCTCAATGTGTGAACAACAGAACCCAACGCCAATTGCGCGGCCCAAGAGAAATCAGGATCGGGATGCTGAGCCGTGCTTTGAAGAAAAGAAATCGTATCTTCCGACGGCATTTCAAGAAGACCAAAGACAGGAACAACGGCGCAAAAAACACGCCATTCATTGCCACTCTTTGCAATCAACTCGACCAAGACGCTCTGTGCTGCAGGTGTGCCGACGGCGCCCAGTGAAGCTACAAAGGGCGCGAATGCTGGGTTCTCAGCTCCAAGAGCCAACAGGGAATCGCGGAGGGCCGGCAAATTGGACTCATTTTGGGCCAGCCTTTGGAACTGATTCAATGCCTGATTCCTCAAGGTCACGTTGCCGCTCGCAACAGC
>JBEGJP010000060.1:0-18147 GCA_041184525.1 Pseudomonadota bacterium
AGGGGCGAGAGGCTTCGGGAAGCGTTGCACACCTGCGGCTCTCAGGGCATAGTACATTTCCAAGATCTGCCGCAATGAAGGTTTTTCTGCCATCGATTTCGCGTCCCCTCCAGGTAGCGCAGGATGTAATATGATCATAAATGGCTTGAATCTTACAGAGGACGAAAAGCTCTTCCAGAAAACTCTGGAACCGCTCCGCGGCATCTTGAGCCGCCCGTCCCATCTCCCTGTATCGTCGCAGCGTGTCACACGCAACTGCAGCGTGCTCGAAGGTCTCGCCCAAAAAATCAAAGCCCATGAGGAGAAGCTCGCATCCCTCATGGTCGAGCAAACTCACCGCCCTTTGAGCAGTTGTCTGACAGAGGTCCGCCGGTCCGTGCAGACTCTGGAAAAGACCCGTGACGCCGCACACCGCCTTTGTGAGCCGCGCGCCTATGACTTCTCGGACGCATTGCAGGGCGGCCATACCGCACTTTCGCAGCGTTTCACGTTCTCGCCGTTGTTTGCCATTACGCCGTTCAATTTCCCTCTCAACCTGACACTTCACAAAATCGCACCTGCCATTGCGCTGGGCCTCCCCTTCATTTGCAAGCCTCCGCTCCAAAGCTTGGACCTCTTCAGCCTGATCCACGAATGGCTCGTCGAATGCGGCCTCGATTCCGAGAGCTTTGCTTTCTATTTCGCCTCCAACGAAGGGGTGTCACGCACTCTGGAGCGCTTGCCCGTGCCGCTCATCAGCTTCACTGGCAGTCGTGCTGTGGGGATGCAACTCAAAGAGAAGTATTGGGACCGCAAGCTTATTCTGGAACTCGGCTCTACGGCGCTCAGCTTGGTGTGCAACGATGTCCCCAAATGGGAACTCGAACGCCTGAGCCAGGATATCTGCCGCAGCGCGTTCGGAAACTCGGGCCAGTCGTGCATTTCTCTGCAGCATCTTTTCCTCGAAAACGACATCGCCGAGGATATGATCTCTCACCTCAAACACACTGCAGCGACCTTGGCCCGCAACCGCGACCCCAAAAATCCGGAAACCCTGTGTGGACCGCTGATTGGCCGTGCCGCCTTCGAAAAGAATATGCAGCTCCTGAACCAAGCTCTCGAATGCGGAGCGCAGGTGTGGAGTGCCGGAGAACACAACACCTCCGAGCATCATTTGGCCCCGACACTCGTCATTTATCCGAACACGCAGGCCCGGACCATGGATCAAATCCGGCTCACGCGCGAAGAAGTGTTCGGCCCCGTGTTGTGCCTGCATCGGGTGCCGCAAAACACGAGTGCCGACAAACTCACCGACCTTCTGCAGAATATGGACGCCAACATCCACGCCTCTGTGTTCACTTACCAGAACAAGAAAGCACGCCATATTTTTGAAAATCTTCCCTGTCGCACGGTACTCTGGAATGAAGTCCCCAGCTGGCGGGCCGATGAAATGCCCTACGGCGGTGTTCACTTGAGCTGGACCGACGGTCGCTTGCAAAATGCTGGGCTTCTGGGTGATGAAGGCCCCTACCAGACGATGCACGAACTGACCGTCGAACGCCTTTTCGTGCTTCCCTAGGTGGATTCTGAATCCGAGACGAAACTCAAAAACAGGCATCCGCGACACACCATCAGGAGAAGAGTTCCCATGTCAGAAGGCCTCTGGAGCCACGATCCCTTCCGCAAGGAAATTGTCACACTCATCCGGTCAGGCTTCGAAGAACTTGCGCGTGAGTGGAATGTGGAACATGCGCTCGAAACCAATGCCATCGCTGCGCTTCTGAGCATCCCCCCTGATTTTCAATTCGGACAGGCCGCATTCCCCTGCTTCAGTTTCGCAAAAGCCCTGCGCAAGGCTCCGCCTCTCATCGCTCAGGAACTGGCAGCCCGTATCCTTCTCAAAGAAAGAAATTTCATCGAAAAAATCGATTCTGTGCAAGGGTATCTCAACTTTCATCAAGCACCTGCACAGGTTGGGAAGGCTCTTTTCGACAGGATTTCCTCATCTTCTTTTTTCAACGGCGAGAAGATTCCTGCTGCTCAAAGAGAAAAAGTTGTCATCGAATACTCACAACCCAACACCCACAAAGCGATGCACGTCGGGCATTTGCGTTGCCTTGTTTTGGGTGATGCTGTGAGCCGTATCCTTCAGTACGCAGGTCACGGGGTCGTCAAGGCCACTTACCCCGGCGATCTTGGAGCGCACATTGCTAAAACAGTCTGGTATTTGCAGAACCGTTATCAAGGTTCCTTCCCGACGGAAGGACGGGCGGATTGGCTGGGTGATATTTATGCGCTTGCAGACGAAGCCATCAAGCAAGACACCGGAACCGAAAAGGAAGCCGCCAACCGAGCACTCATTGCAGACATTCTGAGGCAGCTGCAAAACAAAAAAGGTGCTGCTTATGATTTGTGGTTGGAGACACGCGAGTGGAGCCTCGACCAAATGCGCTCCATCTACACTTGGTTGGGAGTGAACTTCGACGCGTGGTTCTTTGAGAGCGACTGCGACGAGCCCTCTCGCCTTCTGGTGAAGAAAAAGTTTGAAGAAGGATTTTTTGTTCAAGACCAAGGTGCAATTGGTATTGACTTGAGCCCCTACAAGCTGGGCTTTGCCATGTTCCTCAAGTCAGACGGGAACGGACTTTACATCACCAAAGACCTCGAACTGCTGCACCGTAAATTTGCTGACCCTGAAGTCACATCGAGCATTGTCGTTGTCGACCAAAGACAAAAACTCCATTTTCAGCAGTTGTACAAAACGGCTGAACTGATGGGGTATCCGCAGGCATCAAAATCGTCGACTTTGCTTTACGAAACAGTGAATACCGCCGACGGCAAACCCTTCAGTTCCCGCTCGATGACGGGCCTTCGTCTCCTCGATTTGCGCAAAGCGATGGAGAAGAAAGT
Organism: Pseudomonadota bacterium; assembly: GCA_041184525.1. GTDB lineage: Bacteria > Bdellovibrionota_B > Oligoflexia > Silvanigrellales > Silvanigrellaceae > RFOM01. The sequence continues at coordinate 2,890 of JBEGJP010000060.1, forward strand.
CATTGCCGATTATCTCGAGCGCTACCGCGGTGTCTGGAACGATGCCGAAATCATAACGACAGCAGAAAACGTCACCATCGGCGCACTGAAATACGGGATGCTCAGAGTCGATAACTCCACGCAAGTCACTTTTGTGCTGGAAGACTGGCTCAAGCTCGACGGCGACACAGGCCCGTACCTTCAATATATGCATGCGCGCTGCTGCAACATCCTCGAGAAGCAAGGACGTCCGGTGACCGGCATGGCGGTGGAATTCGAACAGACAGAAGAAAAAACACTCCTCTTCCACCTCAGCCGGTTCAACGAATTCGCCCAACAGGCTGCCGCCCAGCACCGACCCAGTGTTGTGGCCGCTTATCTTTATGACCTCGCAAAGGCTTTCAACCGTTTTTACGAAGCCTGCCCCATCCGCAGCAGCGAGGGTGCCTTGCGCAACTCACGTCTGATGCTGGTCGACTCCGCTGCCCGAGTCATGCAGCAGGGACTCGCCCTGTTGGGAATTCCTGCACCGTCGAGGATGTGACGCACCGCGACAGCCCGACTCTTCCGCTGCCACGTTCCCACAGCCACACTCGGGGGGAAGCTGTTCTTTCCAGAACATTCCCCTGAGGGTCTGACTCATGGCTCGCGAACATTCCCGCCGTATTCGATGGAAGAAAACTGCAGCGCTGTGTGCGGCTGCAATTCCGTTCTTTGTGTCCTGTAAAAACACCAATCAGGATAAAACAGGAAATCAAACACAACAGGCATGGGACAAAGCGAACAACCCTTACAATCTTCTCCCCGGCAACTCGTTTTTGGAACGCCGCTTCGACAAATTGAAGATGGCTGCCGCTGTCTCGGCCGACAAACTGCCGTGGTCGGACAGCTACTGGCCGAATTACCGCGGCGGGTTGGCATGGCGATGGAACTCCACCTCACCGGCTGATTTCAAAAGTTACGCTTTGCCAACAAAAGAGCAGGTGGCAGGGATGTCACTGCGGCAGCGACTCGAACTTTCTCCCGCAGAGAAGTACGACATCCTCACGGGCAACTGGACCTTCCCGTTGGTCGACTTCGAACGCAAACGCAACAATGCCGGCGATGAAAAATGGCGCGGGTTGTGCAACGGCTGGGCCGCCGCAGCAGCACATTTCCGCGAGCCGCGTCCTGTCATTGTGAAAAGTGTGGAAGGGATTGAACTTCCATTCGGCGCCTCCGACATCAAGGCCCTGTTGGCCCTTTACATGGCGCAATTCGCAGATGGTGGCGTGCGACTTGTGGGCGCGAGGTGCAATGCACAAGCCAAAGCCGGCTGGGAAACCACAGGCGAGACGGGCTTCCCGCGTGCACTCACCGAATGCCAAGATGTGAACCCCGGATCATTTCACATTATTCTCGCGAACTATGTCGGAGAATGGAACCAATCGCTTGTGGGCGACCTCGTCAACGGTGCTGAAGTTTGGAATTATCCCATCTATGAGTACAAAACCTATCTCCTCGGCGAACAGCCTCCGACGGCAGGAACAGCAGCCCCCGGAACGGTGCGGGAAGTGAAAGTACAGACTGACCTCCGCTTGAAGATCGAAATCGATCCGCCCAATGCACACAACTTCAACGAGACGGGGCAACAGGATGTGGGAGATCATCACATCAGCTACCAATACACGCTTGAGCTGAATGCCGCTGGAGAGATCATCGGCGGAGAGTGGATCACTCCCCTGCATGCCGATTTCCTTTGGACGCAGCCTGCTCCCGCACAATTCAAGCAGTACTTCAACAAATTGGGCGAACTCTATGAGGCTTCCATGCAAGCCGATCCCAAAACAGATCTCCTGAGCCTCAAATGAAAGTGCTCATTGCCGACGCTCTCAATTCTTTTATTTCCATATTTGTGATCGTCGACCCGTTCGCCGTGATTCCGGTGTACCTCGGGCTCACCGACCGCTTTTCAGAGGAATCCCTGCAAAAGATCCGCCGCAAAGCGACCATTGTCGCCTGCCTCATCCTCAGTCTTTTTGCCCTGACTGGAATTTCGCTTTTCAGTTTTTTCGGCACCACACTGCCGGCATTCCAAATCGCGGGTGGACTTTTGCTCTTCAAGGTTGCTCTCGAACAATTGGGAGCCAACCGAACACGCGTAAAAGATGAGGAGCGTGATGAAAGTCTGAGCCGCGATGATATCTCCATCTTCCCGCTGGCCACCCCTCTGCTTGCAGGGCCGGGGGCTATTTCGACGGTCGTTCTTCAATCGTCCAAAGCGAAATCGACTCCGAGTCTCATCCTCTTGCTGTTGGCGATTGTGGCTGCTGTTGCGTTGTGCAATTTAGTCCTCAAAACGGGACCGCTCTTGTACAAAGTCATTGGAAAAACCGGCCTCAACCTGCTCACCCGCATGATGGCTCTCATTCTTGCGGCAGTGGCGGTCCAGTTCGTCCTGAACGGCACATCGACCGTCGTCAATGAAATTGGCAGAAATCTGAGGTAAGAGAGTCTCCTGAAAAAGAGGAGGCCTCTGTGTCGACGCTTGCCGCAGCCTTGGAACCCGTTTGGTCGGAATCCATTCTCCATTCCGTAAGCCCGTTGATGTCTTTGAATCCGGCGCTTCAAACACATTGGACACAACTCAATGCGGCTCTGAAATATCCGCTCGATGCCGGTGGCAAACGCATCCGCCCCCAGCTCCTGTGCCTTCTGGCAGAAGCGTGCGGTGCGCAGGCGCAGCATCCGGCTCTGCTGCGTGCGGCCTGTGCCGTCGAGTTCATACATACCTATTCTCTGGTCCATGATGATTTGCCTTGTATGGACAACGACGACTTCCGGCGCGGCCAGCCCACCACGCACAAAGTTTATGGAGAGGCCAATGCGCTGCTTGTGGGCGACGCACTTCTCACTCATTCTTTCTCTTTGCTGTCTTCCGTGCGCCGCTGCGGTGTGCCTGCTCACATTGCGCTTCGGTGCATTGAAACACTCTCAGAAAAAAGCGGATGCGCCGGTATGATTGCCGGACAGTGGCTCGACCTCGCGTTCGAAAAGGCTCCGAGCTCCTCTACGTGGGAGACTCTGACCACCATCCACTCTCTCAAAACAGGTGCGCTGCTCTCTGCATCTTTGATTCTGGGAGCTCTGTTGGGCTGCGGAATTTCACACGTCGAGAATCTGCGCCTCATCAGCGAAGGCGACCTGAATACCTTGTGCGCGCAAGCAGGCACACTCGGCGGGAATGTGGGATTGGCATTTCAAATTGTCGACGATGTTCTCGATGTCACTCAATCTTCCAGTGAGCTTGGAAAGACAGCCGGAAAAGATATCGCGAGTGAAAAGCTCACAGCCGTGAGCCTGCTCGGATTGCAAGGAGCAAAAGATAAGGCGCAAGAGCTCACGGAGCTCAGCCTACGCGAACTCGCTCGGTTGGGAGAATTGCTTTCCGACTTCTCTCAGGGACAAGTGTCCGGCGCAGCTCTGAAACCACTCCATGACCTTGTCGAAGGGTTGCTGGTGCGCAAATCCTAAATGGGAGCTGCGGGGACTCGAAGAACGTATCGGAGATTCAGGTTTTCTCGTTAGGTCGACAAAATGAATTTGAATGTATGGCTCATTCCCCTTCAGACCGTCAGATCATCCGCCAAGATGAAACCCATCCGTCGCAAGTGGCGGATGGACAGGATCGGCGTCAATCGAGGAGCGTTCCCCTGCATGCACAATTCTTGGTTCAAGTGATACAATTGACCCGTGCAATAGGATCAGCTCTACTGCCGTATTTTCATTCCAACAAGAAGAACGGCAAAGAAGCCACCTCTGCCACTTTTTATCTGCTTATTATTGACTGATAAGGGCCAGTTCATGTCCGTTTCAATTGATGAATTTGAGAGAGCAGTTGTGTCACTGGAGCAGGTGCTCACCCGCCCCATGGATGATGTTGTCCGAGATGCAACAATTCAAAGATTTGAATTTTGCATTGAATTGGCATGGAAAACAGCCCGCAAGAGCATGGGAACCCAAACAACAGCGCCCAAGCAAGTGATTCGGGAAATGGCTCAAAACGGGTACATTGACGATATCCAAATCTGGTTTGATGCGCTTGAAAAAAGAAATCAGACATCACACACCTACAACGAAGACACCGCAAATGAAGTTTACATTTTCATAAAAGGCTTCGCCCAGAATTTCCGAATTTTGCTCACGCAACTGAGAAAGTAACAGAGGCATGAAATTTGGACTGACCGACTCCGAGTACAACTACATCACAAAGACGGTGGGTCGAACCACTGTCTGCCCGTGGCGCAGTTGTCTGGTGTTTTGGTTCGAGGGCGCGTGGGACTCACCAGAAATTCTCTGATCTCGATTTGATGATCGACAGTCCTGATGTTCTTCAACCACTCTTGAGCGAGATCGCTGAAGCACTCATTGAAAGCAACTTCCCCTATAAAGTTGACCTTGTAGAACTGAGAAGTTTTGCAAAATCTTACCTCAGCCAGTTCTATCAAGAGCGTTTGCTTTGGAGACCCGAGGTCATTTCAGAAAAGAAAGTTTGAATTCCTCCTCACGGGGGGCGGACTTCTCTGATGACGTTGTCAGGCTGCGACTTCTGCTCCCCACTTTTCCTGAGGCATCGTCTTTTCGTCAAACAATCTGCACTTCACAGTATAGAACTAAAAATCTATCCGGTACTCTATTTTGCAAAGAAATGTCATTCCCATTCTGGAGAACTCATGCGAAAGAAGCTGATTATTGCTGCCTCACTCGCCACTGCCACTGCCGGCTGCGGGGCTCTGAAGAAAAAGGTTGAGAACAACGAAGAAACCACAGCAAGCGGTGGGCCCGCCGGTCAAAGCGGCACCAACGGAACACCGGGAGAAACTGGCCCACAAGGACCTGCAGGATCACAGGGCGCACCCGGTGCTCGGGGGCCTGCGGGAGCGTGGGAAGTGTACGCGCTCACGACAGGAAAACGGGTCGGGACTTTGATGGGAGGATACAATGCGAATTTGGGTCATTACGAGGGTCATCTCCGCGTCCTTTTGGACGACGGCTCACAGATCAATCTTTTGGTTACAGACGGAACTTTAGAACCCAATTATATCCATGCTGCAATCATGACCCACACAGGAAACAATTCGAAGAGTCTCGCGAATCAGGAGGCATGCAGGTTCACGACAACCGACTGCAGCGGTTCCTGTTACTATTCATCCAGCGGACCTTACCTCCTTCAACCTTATCCCAATCTCCTCATTAAAATAGGCGGACAATGGTACAAAGGTACTGGAACAGAACAAGATGCAGGTTCCCTGCAACTCAGGTCACAAAGACGTTTTGGGGATAGTGGGTCATGCAATACAAGCGGCTTTCCCCAAAACTTCGACCACAATTTTCCGTTGACGCCCTACACACCACCCGCGGACTTCGATTATCCCTTCGGTGGTTTGGATATTCGCCCCAACACGCAATGAAAAGTCTGTTGGCCTCGACACTGTCGCAGGTTTAGACAGAGGGCAGACCGTAGGACGGGCCCCAATTTTCCGATTCCTTTGCATTTTTCATCCCAAATCCGGTGGCACGCCCCTTGATAGAGGGGTGAGACGTCTTTGATCTGCAGCTCCCCCACCAACGGATGGAAAGATGAGAATGAGATTCAAAATTCTGTTTTTTCCCTTGGCGCTGGCTTTTCTCGCAGTGAATTTGAACGCCTGTTTTTCCGAGGCGGCCGACAGCGCTTCTTCGCAGGTGTCTGCTGCAGGTGCTGAGACACTTCGCGAAATTGGCGTCGATACCATTCTTAAGATGAATCCCGTGCAGTCGAGCTCGTTGAGTGATTCACAGAATTGCCCGCTCCCCTCAGGCACAAAAATCGTTCTTCTGCCAAACCTGCAAGGCTCGGACGAAACTCACGTCTACGCAGAAGTACAAATTCCATTGCCCTCAGAGTGCAATGCGATGGGGCTCAGTAAAGGTTATGTCTTCAAAGAACACATCCGCGGCTCGCAGGCCACGAAACTGAATGTTCCCTATTTTTGCCAGATGAATAATGTGAGGTTTCGTCCCTCTGCCACTTGCAGCAATACAGCCCTCGCCATGGTGATCGCATTTTATGGAAAAACCTCATTGACCGGACGAGGAACACTGGCCGACCAGATTTTCGAAAAACATGGCATTCTGAATTCGGTTGACCTCATCCGAAGCGGCGCAGCAAAAGAAGGATTTCAGGCCAGCGTCCACACACCCGGTTCGTTTGAAACGATCAAAAGAGAAATCGACGCGGGACGCCCTGTGATTGTCGGTGGCGACTTTGTCGGCCGAGTGGGTCACTTTGTGGTGGTCACTGGATACGATGCACAAGGATTTTTGGTCCACGACCCCTACGGAATGTGGGACCAATCCACTGTCAGTCCTTACGATGGCTATCGATCGAACCTCTGCAACAATGGCTTCTCTGGAAAAGACAGACACTACTCTTATGCTGCCATGAGAAAGGCCGCCGGACATCTTGGATTTTATCTGGTGACCATCCGGCGGTGATCGAAAAAAAACATCTGCCTCTTTGAGACGACTTCATGTGCCATTCGCAGAGATGCTGTTGCGCACGTCAAAGAGTTCACCATGCCAGCGTTTTATTTCTGCATCTTCTGAATCGACAAGCCAGTCGGAAATTTTCAGTGCAGGAACTTCGGGAGAAACCAATCCTCCCGTTTTCTCCAGCTCCTTGAATTTCGAAAGTGCTGGAAATTCGGACGCGTTTGCAGAAAGAACTTGCTGCATCATATCAGTCATCACTGTCCCCGGAGCCACCGAAAGAACATTGAGCACTTCGGGGGAATCTTGCGCTGCCAGACACTTGAAGGCCATCAGCATGGCAGCCTTACTGGAGCAGTAGGCTTCCCAACCCACATAGGGTTTGACAGCCGCACCACTGGAAAGATGAAGCAGAAAAGGTCTTCGCTCACCCGAGGCATTCGACCACTGTTGCAAATGCGAACGAACGGCAAGCGACAATTCCAATCCGGCCGTGTGATTCACGCGAATGGCTTGACTGTAGGCATTCCACCACGACGCCCATTCCGCAGAAGTAACATCACTTGATCTGCTTTGCATCGGACCCAGCTGACCTGCCGCGTGAATGAAACCAACCACACAGTGTTCCCGAACGAACGTAGCCCATGCCGAGGGTGAATTTTTTTCCCACTCCCAATCCAAATCCCAAGGGATCACATGATCGAGTTCTGAGTGCATCTTTGGCGCACTCTCGCGTCGCACAAGACCGCACACCAAGAAGCCTTTTCTTCTGAGCTCTTGGGACAGCGCGCGGCCAATCCCGCGTGTGACACCGGTCATCAGAATCCAATGACTTTTGTCTTGCGCCATGCCTGCATCCTCCTCAATTCGTCGCGGCCACTGCCCTATTCAAGCAGGAAATGACAACGGGGCAAAGAAGTCCACCCTAAAAACCCAGCCCCTCCACTAAACTCCGAATGGGACACGCATGACACAGGAGCGTCTTATGTTGAAAAAATGGGAATTTCGACTCCAGCCCCTCCCTTTCACACGCTCGCTGGGACTCCCTTACGCCGTTGCGTCATTGCTTGGGACGCTCACATTGTCGTGTGCCTCTGCGCCCGCGCCCGTTCAGCCCGAGACTGTTTCAGTTTCAGAAAAGAAGAACACAGTGGCCTCGCCTGCATCTTCAGCGAAAGACAGCGGGGAGTCGAAGAAGGGTCCGGACGCGGAAAATGCGCAGCCTGTCGCGTCTGCGCACTCAGGCAATGCCGCAGCTCAGCAACAGCCGCTCGCTGTGACAGGAAAGTCCAGTGACACAAATTCATCAACACAAAAATCAAACCCACAACAAGACGCGGAACTCGCTTCCCTGCGCGTCGAAGTGATGTCACTCAACGAGAAAGTTCTCTCCCTTCAGAGAAAGCTTGACGTTGTTCTGAAAGCGCAACGCTCCGGACTTCTTGAATTCGACGGGGCGGAGGGCATCCGAAGCGCTGTTGAGAAGATGGAATCCAAACGCGCGTCATTGCCTCCTCTCGGAAGTCAGGGACCACTGGATCGGTTCGAAAATGATTTCGACAACGATTCTCGTGAACATTTGAAGACTCCCGAAAGTCCACAAAAGCTCGTCGACCGTGGCGTAACCCTTCTGGCACAACGTGATTTCGGACGGGTGGTGCAGGCACTTGAAGACTTTCAAAATCGTTTCCCCAACAGTCCTCTCAGCAACACGGCTGAACTGACGCTGGCTGAGGCTTATGTGGAATTGAAGAGTCCGCAACTGGCGCTTCCGCACCTCAGAGCTTTCTATCTTCAACATCCCAATGATCCGCAGATGCACAAGGCAAAATGGCTGGAGGCACAAACTCAGGAACAGCTGCGTGCTGCACAGAAGGCCGCACAACTCTACCGAGAAGTTATTGCGCTGGCACCTGACTCAGAGTTGGCTCTGCGCTCGCGTGCGTCACTGGAAAGACTGAGCGGGAGCCTGCAGCAATGAAGATTCTCCCGCGGCTGGGCCTATTCACTGCTGTTGCCTTGTGCCTCACTTCTCAGGCAGAAGGCCAAAACAACTTGGGCAATCTGGAAAATATCAACGCCGCCAACAGCATCGAAGAAGCATCCAGTTCCAAGGGCAGCAGAACCGAAAACAATGTTCTCAATAGCGACGAGGTCGCATCGTCACCGAAAACGGGAAGGAAAATCAAAGGCTCTTCACAACGGGCGAAGAACAATTCCAACACTTCGATAAACTCAGGCAACAGCGGCAACTCAGCCATGGGCGGAATGAACAACGGCGGCGGCAACGCGGGCAACGCAGGCATGGGCGGAATGAACAACGGCGGCGGAAACGCGGGCAACGCAGGCATGGGCGGAATGAACAATGGCGGCGGCAACAGCGGCAACTCAGCCATGGGCGGAATGAACAACGCCAACGGCGGCGGCAACAGAAACTTAGGCCCAAATACCTTGGCCGGCCCTTCGAACAGCGACGCCCCTCCCCAGCCGGAAGGGGCGCCATTGCCAGACCAAACTGCGGGCTCACAACCCACAGACACCACGGCTGCGCAGGCACCTGCTGCCAATGAACAAGAACTTTCCAAAGAGGAAAAGCAAAGAGCGAAGCTCGAACTATTTCGCAAAATAGCGGAAAAAATTCCGCCATTGGCGGAAGGTGAAGGACCTCAGGAGTACACCATTCAACCCGGCGACACGTTGTGGGACATCAGCGACCAGCTTCTCGATGATCCCTTTTGGTGGCCCCGCCTCTGGGTTCTCAATCCTGAAGTGGAAGACCCTGACCTCATCGAACCCGGCATGAAGCTGGTTTTCTATCCGAGTGCGGGCGACGCCCCCGATTTGGCCATCCACGACGGGTCCGACCCCATTGGTCCGGCCAAAGTGGAGTTGGCTACGTTGCAGACCTTCAGTTTAAAGTCCGACCGATGGACAGGCCCCAATGGACAATTGGTAGACCCAACCGCCTTGCCCGGTGACCAGCACACGCTCATTGTCGGCGACGCGCCCATGACCTCGACCTACCTTTTTCCACTTCCCGGCTTTTTAACCAACGAAGAAATCACCCCACTCGGCGAGGTGCTTTCCAGCCCGAACGCCCCATTGCAAGCATCTCAAGGACAAAAAATTATTGCACAATTCGATGGCCGTGCCCCGTCCCCCGGCGAACGATTCCTCGCGCTTCGCCACAGCCCTGTGATGGGAAAAATGGATGACACAAAGAGTGACATGGACCTCTACAATTATGTGGGTGTCGTGGGAGTGGTGCGCAGCTCACCGGAAGGCATTGCTGTCCTTGTGGCAGAAGACGGGGGAGCACAGATTCTCCCCGCCGACATCATCGTTCCGATGAACAAAAGGACTCTGGTCGCCATCGACCCCTTTTCGGCTGGCCGGCCCAATGGAGCGCCCGCCTACGTCGTAGCGACTGAAAACGGAAGTTTTACTTTTGCTGGGCCGGGAATGGCGATTTTTCTGCAGGGAATCGACGGACGGAATCCTTTCAGCGTCGGCGACGATGTTGAAATCTTCATGCCCAACGGGAGCATCAACGGCATGGGCGATGAACTCGTGGGCCGCGATAAGGTCGCACTGGCTCGGATTGTAGACACCACCGCTGATTCCGCTGTCGGTGTGATTTTGAACTCGTCGAGAGAGGTGTCTACGGGTGCGAGCACCCGCCCTGATCTCATCCCCTAAGAGTGTGAAAAACACGTGCCTGATTTTGGCCGACCAGACAAACTAACCCACTAAAATTCAGGTGTTAATTTTCTTGCAAGGGGTAAACCCCCATGCTAAGCCCCTGAACAGGAAATTCCTAAAGAACGAATTCCCCGAAGCCGCCATCGTTCGGATGTTGTCTTCGCCTACCTGAAGTTGAGTTCCTTCCTTTTGAACTCCAGCCCATTTAATTATCCTCACGATGATTTTCCCATCACTTTCCCTCCTCCGAGGGACGACAGAGCCGGCGGCCACCGAACAGCCCGCCGGTTCAATTTTTTTTAACTTTTCATTTTTTTATAACGGAATTGTGCGCTGAAATCAGTCGATCGTGGACTCGCTGCGACGCGCGGGAATTTCCAATCCGGTTTCTCTGAAAACTTCCTCTTTGGCGTACTTTCGCAATTTTTGAACACTGCGTTCAATGCGATCCACGCTGCGGCCCACGGTCTCGATCATTTCTCTGAAGTTGTCGTGATCATAATGGGGCTTCAAATAGGCCTTCGACTTTGCGTCTGCCTCGATCTCCTCGAGAAAGCCTTTGGTGATAAACAATGCATTGTTCACTTCGTGAATCCATTCGCGAAGACGATTGCTGATGTAGCCGACTGCCTCTTGTGATTCCTGCTGCATCTTCTACTCCGAAATGAAATCCGCCCGCGATATCCGATCGCAGCGCGGTCACTCACTGAGAAGATTCAACCTTGATTGGCCCAAAGTCCAATCGCATGTGTCAGCAACCGGACACATTTTGCAGTCGCACCTCCTTCGTGCGACAAGTCATTGGGTTTGTCCGTCCACATGTAAGTATCAATGTGCGTCCAATTGCCGTTGCCTGCGAATTTTTTCAAGAAGGCTGCTGCCGTGATGGCGCCGCCATGCCCCGAAGATGCAGAGTTCACCACATCAGCCACATTCGAATCCAACCAACCCTCGTAATCTTCCACAAAGGGCAATGGCCAAACCCAGTCGCCCAACAGAACGCCGCTGTCCACAAGAAGACTTTCGATTGCGGGATCCGTGCAGAAAAGTGAATCGACATTGGGTCCAAGTGCCACGCGCGCGGCACCAGTGAGTGTGGCGAGGTCGATCATCCAGTCGGGCTTTTCGGCCGATGCATAACAAAGCGCATCGGCCAGCACCAATCGACCTTCCGCATCAGTGTTGTCGATTTCGACGGTGAGACCATTCTTCGCTTTGTAAACATCACCCGGTCGCATACTGCGCCCCGAGACCATGTTCTCGGCGAGGGCCAAATAACACGTCACGCGCACGGGAAGACCAAGGCGGGAAACGGCAAGAAAAACGCCCAGAGCAGCAGCTGAACCGCCCATGTCTTTTTTCATGTTGCGCATGAAAGAAGAGCCCTTGATATCGAGCCCTCCGGAGTCGAAGGTGATTCCCTTGCCCACTAGAGTCACATGCTTCAAAGGCTTTCCGGCGGAGCGAGGGTAATAGCTCAAACGCAACAGTCGAGGCGGGATGTCACTTCCCTGCCCCACAGCATTGATGAGTCCGCAGCCCTCGGCGAGGAGCTTTTCACGGTGAAAGACCTCGACCGAAATACGATTGGGCTCTTGCTCAAGATCGCATTCTCTGCGCACGAGTTCGCGGGCAAAAATTTCAAATGATTCAGGATTGAGAATATTGGCCGGCATGTTCACGAGGCTGCGTGTCATGAGCATCGCACCCGAAATCTTTTCACCTGCAGCGCGAGAATATTCGTCAAGACCGTCGAGCCAAACCTTCATGGGTTTGCGCTCAATTGTTTCAAATGGCACCGACTCCTTGATCTTCAGCCCAGTAGATCGTTCCAGTATACCGACAACAAAATAACGTTCTTGCCCCTTCAATTTCCCGTTCAGGGTTGAAGAGAGTTCAACAAAGACTGCGGGGGCTTCCATCAATTGCGGGTTGGCAAGAAAAAGTGCTGTCAACTGTGCCCCCCAAGCGGCAGCCTGATGGCCAGCGCCCGCGGGATGGCGGGACAAACGCTTCACCGGTTCACACGGAAGCACTGCCAAAAGGCGCGCACTGCCGACATCCACCGCAGGAACGGCATACAAATTCTTTGCTTTGAGCTCCCCGTGGATCGCACGGGCACGTTCAATCAAGGGTTGTGCTGCCGTGTCTGCATCACCGTCAACGATGACCTTGACGACCGCAGCTGCCGTGAGGTCAACAGGAGCGCGGTTCAAGAGAATGATCTTACGCTTGAGGAGAAACGATGCTGGAGTTGGAGTGCTCATAATGCTCCCTTGTCCCTGCTGGCAAGAAGAGGCGCAACGATCTTTCCGACGTCACTGTTCTTTGAAAGCTGGGAATATCTTTGCAATGCCACCTCACGGGCGGCAAGGAACTGTGCATAAAAATTACTCGATGCAAAACGGAAAGAGGGCGAGTTGTAGCGATCGATGATCTGACACAAATCAGTACTTCCCGTCTTTCGGACGGCACGCATCACTCCGGCAAGTCCGTGATTGTAAGCTGTCAGCGCCAAGGGCCACGACCCGGTCGCCTGATAATTCTGTTTGAGTAATTTAGTCGCAGCAAAAGTTGCTGTGTGAGGATCTGTGCGCTTTGAAACAGCGTGTTTGCCCATCAATAAGTGCATGGTCGAAGGCATCAACTGCCAAAGCCCGACAGCCCCCACTTTCGATTTTGCATAGTTCACAAAACTGCTTTCCACGTGCGGGAGATACGCAACATCCAAAGGAAGATTCTGTTGACGGACGATCGATTTGATCACCGGAAGATACTGCAAAGATCTTTTCACACCACCGTCGAAGCGGGATTTCAATCCTTGCTGGATGCGAACATTATCCGCTGCTTGAAGCAATCGACCGCGGGTGAGTTCGGAAGGCCGGAAGAGTTTGGCCATCGTGCGTTCCGTGGAATTCCACGCACTGGGTGCATCGAGTTTAGAGGCCAGCGACGTCAGGATGTTCTTATAATGCTCGCGCAGCAGCTTCATGGAATTTCTTTTTTGCGCTTCACTGCCTCCCAAGCGCACACTGGCATACACTTTGTCGAGCCCTTCGCGATCGTGGATCAGAGCTTCGTCAGTATCAATTTCGGAATAAACACGCTTCCAAAATGTCACATTGTCCTGAAGGCATTGCAGATTCGGAAATCGGCCTGCATCGACTGACGCACGCTGCGGTTGAGGCTTATTCTGCAGAGCTGGTGCAGATTCGGCTTTCGCAACCGGATTGGATTCCGCAGGAGACTGAGTTTTAGTCTCAACCTTTGAACGTGTTGAATCCATGGCATCGAGCGCCTCACCGATCTGCAAAAAAGGAGACTCGGCTTGCCCCTCAGAAACCATCAAGTCGTCATCAAAATAGTCGATGCCCTCAGGAACCAACACGCCCTTTTGGGGAGGCAACTCGACTTTAAAATCGATGCCCTGTGCGCTTGAGTTCGCAAAACAGAAAAGGAACAAACCCGCGGTAGCCAGCCGCTCCCACTTCAGAGGCGTTCGCATCATGACGACCATCTTGCTCCCCCAAAAACTTCCACTATCATCCAGATATCGCAATTGTTTCCCACTGCGGAAAAGGAAAGGAAGGGAAAATTTGCAGGTCCGGGTTTTGACACATGTCGACCGCCAAAGGATCCACACATGCGCCAAAGAAAAAACAAATTTGCAAATTTTTTAATCCTGATTGCGGGGATCGCATTCCTCATCGGCCTCTGGGAGGTGATGATCGTCCTTTTGCAAATCCCCAACTACATTCTGCCGGCGCCCCAAGCCGTCTTGAGCACTCTCGCCTCGGACAGGCTGATTCTCTGGGAACATTTCAAAAGCACTTTTTTCCAATGGTCCGTCGGACTGAGCATATCCATCGCTGCAGCGCTTTTTCTCAGTTGGCTGGCCTTCGAAAGTCGCCATTTTGACAACCTTCTCTCTCGTTCCTTGGTTGTCAGCCAAAGTGTTCCCTACCTGACAATCGCCCCGCTTCTTCTTCTTTGGCTGGGTTTGGGCGCCGCTCCGAAGATTGTGCTCATTTTACTGACCTGCACTTTTCCCATCACACAACTGACCACGACCGGACTTCGCAATGCTCAGAAGGAATTTTCAACACTGGCCGTCATTCTGCGCCTCAAACGTCGTTCTGCTCTGAAACATATCTATGCCCCAGCAGCTTTGCCTGACTTCTTTGAAGGGGTGAAAATCTCGGTCATATATGCCTTTGTGAGCGCTGTTCTGGCCGAGCTCATTGGCAGTGAATCGGGGCTCGGTGTTTATCTGTCGCGTGCTCAGTCAGCGTATCGCACCGACAGAGTCCTTGCCGTGGTCGTCGTGATCGTCTCATTCAGCCTCATGTGTTCTTGGATGACCCGTCGAGTTGCACAGAAGATTCTTTTCTGGAGGGTCGAAGGAAATGCCTAGTGCAATTGCTGCGGCACTCATTCCGGTCACCGTGGCGCTCGATTGGACTCCCAACACCAACCATCTGGGTCTTTACGCTGCAAAGGCAAACGGGACCTTCGCAAAATACAATCTCGACGTCAGTATGGTGCAAATGAAGCAAACCAGCACAACCCAGTTGGTGGGAGCAGGCCGTGCCGATTTTGGTATCAGCTTCGTTTCAGACCTCCTGCATGCACGTGAACAGAAAATTCCGGTCATCTCGGTCGCTGGTATTATCCCGCACAACACGAGTTGCTTTGCGTGGAGAAAATCGACATCCATTTCATCGATCAAAGACTTTGAAAACAAACGCTATGGCGGGTGGGGATCGCCTGAGGAAGTGGCAACGTTGCGCTACCTCATGGAGAAAGCGGGTGCAAAGTTCGAGAAATTGAAGATCGTGACAACCGGCATCAGCGACTTTCTCCCGACGACAGCGAGAAATGCCGATTTTATGTGGATTTATATGGGTTGGGACGGTGTCCGCGCCACGTTGGAAGGTGTGCCCGTCAAAACGCTCTGTCTGAAGGATCTGGACCCCGTCTTCGATCATCCATCGCCTCTCATCATCACATCAGACGAAACTGCAAAGAAGAAAACCGACATGGTAAAAAAGTTTCTGGCCGCTGCCA
>JBEGJP010000061.1:0-11035 GCA_041184525.1 Pseudomonadota bacterium
CAAGCCAAACTGACAGCCGTGATTGCTGCGGTCAGATAAACACTGCTGCGCAGTGAAAGACCGGCGTCATGCGATTCAAATGAACCGTCACGCATGATCTGAGCCACCGGAAGTGACTGCAATCTGAGAATGGGCTGGAGAGAACCCAGAAAGCAGGCCAAAAATCCAAGTAGAAAACCATAAGCAACATCTTCGAACTGCCACTGAAAAAGCTGTGCATTGACCAATGCATCATAAAGGTTCTTGACCGTGTCGGACGTGACCTGCGAGAGAAAATGTCCGGCAACAAGGCCGAGTGCAGTGCCGAGTGTGCTTGCCATGACACCGAGACAAGCAGAGACGCTCAAAAGTATTGTCACTTGACGCTGTGTGGAAACACCGAGGGCAGACAGTGTCGAGAGAGTTTTCGCCTGTTTGGCCATCAACAATGAAAAGATGTGGTGCACCATGGCGAAGCCAATGAACAAGGCGATGAATCCCATGAGCTGCAGATTGGTTCGAAAACTGAGAGTGACGTCACTCAGACGATCGAGGCGCCGTCGAGTCACGTCCAGTTCTATTCCGGGAATCTGGGCTGCAAGTTGCTTGAGGCTCTCAAAAGACTGTTTTTCCTCTGTCGACCGTGTGGGGAATGTCACGCCGATGGGAAGAGATTGAAGAAATGATTGAGCTTCATCGGAAGTGATTTGATCCGGTGTGGTGGTCAGAAGCTGGCATTTTCCTTCGATTGGTTTTTCAATTGCAACAAAACGAACACGCGGACTCCACCCTTGCGCTTGGAGATGAGAATATGGTTTCAATTCAGAAAGGCAGGACTTCGGAACGAAAATCTCAAGTGTGTCGTTCGGGTCACCTGTCTCGCCTGAATTTTTTGAATTTCGTTCCTGCTCTGTCCACTTCTCCGCAAGGTTCGGCCGGGACCAGAGAATTTGGAGTTGAATATTTTTTGTTTGTTGCTCGTTACCGAAATCACTGACGAGCTTGCTCTCGAATGTCGAAAAAACCAGTGCATTGCGGCTCAGTGCGACATTTCTCAGGAAAGTTTTTCCTTCAGGAGAGTGAGCAAGCAAAGCGTCTGACCACATTCCATCCTTCGATGCTGATTCATTCAGCGACAAAGAATGAATGGCACTTTGGGTGCCAAGCCGGATCCCGAGAGCCAACGCCACGCCCAGCGACACTGTGAGCGCAGCCATGACAAAAAGTTTTTTATTTTCTTGGAGCAGGCGGAAAAAAAGGATTTCCCAAAGAAGTCTTCTCATGTGATCAATTGTCCGTCTCGCAGTCTGACAATGCGCGAGGCGCGGTTTGCTGCTTTTTCGTCATGTGTCACAAGAAGAAGCGTGAACCCTCTCTTTTTCTGTTCTTCAAAAAGCAAATCAAGGACCCATTCTCCCGAGCGCGAATCGAGGTTGCCGGTGGGTTCATCGGCAAGGACAATTTTTGGTCTCGCCACCAGCGCCCGTGCCAAAGCGGCGCGGGCTTGCATCCCGCCGCTGAGTTGAGAGGGGCGTTTGTGTTCTGCGCCTTCCAACCCGAGCCGTCGGAGCGTCTCGTAAGCATCTGCAATAATGTCTTTCGGATCGCGGAGCCCTTGTTCGATGGCGACGAGGGCACAATTTTCGAGCGCCGTCAGCGTGGGCAGCAAATGAAAAAACTGGAAGACGTAAGAAAGAGTCTGCAGGCGAAGGAATTCCTTTTCCTTGTTCTTGAGCGCAGTCAGTTCTGTGTTGCCGATAAAGACTCGGCCCTGTGACGGCGATTCAAGTCCTGCAATCATATTGAGCAGTGTGCTCTTGCCGCTTCCGCTCGGTCCCATAAAGGCCACACTCTCGCCGGCGGCGACCTCCAGATCAATCCCACGGATGACCGTTTGTTCGGCTGAACCGTCTGAAAGTCTGAAACTCTTGGAGAGATTTTCAATTCGAATTCCTAACATCAGAACACAAGTTCCAAGGCAATGGAATCAGGAATGGCAGAAGTGGCAACCGACGTTGATGCCCGCAGGACGAGGCTGACGTCGGCAGGATTGTCTTTCCATGGCAGCGACCAATCAGGAAGGAGCGTACTGTCAAAACTTTTCTCGTAGCGCCCCCGACGAAGGTTGTCGGTAGAGGCATCGAACTGCAGGCTCCTTGCTCCTGCTTTGAGTTCCTGCAGTGCAACGAGTTCGCTCGGTTGCGCCGCTTGTGCGCTCAACTTGACCAAGGCGCGCCCATTGCCTTCAGTCGTCTTGCGCCTGCAGTCCTCGGTGAGCTGGGCTTTGTATGAGATGTTTTTTCCAAGGCCATCGCCGAGCGCTGTTTCTGCGGCGCGAGCCAGTGTGAAAAAACAACCCGAAGAACCATCCCCAGCACTCTCTCCGGTTCCCGCACCACAGGCAGAGAGAAGCAGAAGCACAGGGGAGGTGGACAGCATCAAGATTTGCTTACTTCTTCTCTGAAAATTCAAAGGCTGCTCCTGCGGTCTTCTGAGTGACTTCAATTGTCTGTCCTTCGTGGAAACGATCTTCAAGAATGGCCATGCTCAAAGGGACTTCAAGCCATTCCTGCACGGCACGGCGCAGAGGTCGAGCTCCGAATTGCGGATCCCAACCCGCTTGAGCCAGCTGTTCCACGATGGAATCGTTGTAACAAAGTTTCAGTTCCTGCGTCTTGAGTTTTCGCTCGAGGCTCTTGAGCTGAATTTTTACAATATCTTTGATCACAGTTTCGCTCAGTGCATGGTAAACCACAATCTCGTCGATTCTGTTGATCAGCTCCGGTCGCAAATACTTGAGAAGTTCTCCCATGAGCATTTTCTTCAGCTGGTCGTAGGGCATCTGTGCCCCCTGCTGGAGAATTTCCAGCGCCCCGATATTGCTGGTCATGATGACAACACAGTTTTGAAAGTTCACGGTCCGTCCGTGGCTGTCTGTGAGCCGCCCGTCATCGAGCATTTGCAGAAGAACGTTGAGTACCTTGGGGTGTGCTTTTTCTATTTCATCAAACAGAACCACCGAATATGGTTTTCTTCGCACTGCTTCGGTGAGTTGGCCTCCCTCTTCAAATCCCACATATCCGGGAGGAGCACCGATCAAACGAGCCACAGTGTGTTCTTCCATGAATTCCGACATGTCGAGCCTGATCATGGATTTTTCTGAATCGAACAGATTCCGTGCCAGTGTTTTCGCAGTCTCGGTTTTCCCCACACCTGTCGGGCCAAGAAACAGGAAGGAGCCCATGGGTCTGTTGGCATCCTTCAATCCACTCCGCGACAGGCGGATGGCATTCGCAACGGCCTTCAGAGCATGATCTTGTCCTACAACATTTTGCCGGAGTTCGTCTTCGATATGGAGGAGTTTTTCACGTTCTGCCGCGAATAATTTGCTCACAGGAATCCCTGTCCAGTGACTCACCACTGCAGCGATGTCGTCGCTGTCGACCTCCTCCTTGAGCTCAACCGAAGTGTCATCGCCTCCCCCCTTGCCGGGCAGAGCCTTCGTGTTTTGTTTTTTGTCTTTCGCCCCTCCGGAAGCTACCGACGTCATGGATTCGAGCTGCTTTTCGAGGGCAGGCAGCTCTCCGAATTTGATTTCGGATGCTTTCGCATATTCAGCCCGTCTTTCGAATTGCTCCATTTGAAGTCTCAATTGTTCGATCTGCTTTTTGAGTGAGTTCACTTGGCTCACATTACTTTTTGCTGAATTCCACTGTGTGCGCATCCGAAGAGCTTGCGCTTCCAGTTCACTGATGTGTTTCTCTATCGCCTCACGTTGAGCAATGGATTGTTTGTCCGTTTCCTTCACAAGTGCTGCACGCTCGATTTTGAGCTGCGATATTTTTCTCTCTGTCGTGTCCACAGCCTCGGGTACGCTGTCCAATTGAATCTTGAGGCGGCTGGCAGCCTCGTCAATCAGGTCGATGGCTTTGTCCGGCAAAAAACGGTCTTGGATATATCTGTCAGAGAGTGTTGCTGCTGAAATGAGGGCATTGTCACGAATTCTCACACCATGGTGAAGCTCATACTTTTCTTTCAACCCTCGAAGGATGGTCACAGTGTCTTCAACTGAAGGCGGGGTGACGAGTACGGGTTGAAACCGCCTCTCGAGAGCAGGATCTTTTTCTATCAATCGATATTCGTCCAACGTGGTAGCGCCGATGCATCTCAGTTCACCGCGCGCCAGCGCGGGTTTCAGCATGTTGCCGGCGTCCATTGCGCCCTCGGCTCCACCAGCTTTCACGATCGTATGAATTTCGTCGATAAAAAGGATGATCTGGCCAGCAGAATCCTGAACTGTTTTCAGAACCGCCTTGAGCCGTTCTTCAAATTCTCCTCGGAATTTTGCTCCGGCAATCAGTGCTGCAACATCGAGTGCGAAAAGAGTTCTGTCCTTCAGTGTTTCGGGGACATCGCCGCGCACAATCCTTTGCGCAAGACCTTCGGCGATTGCTGTTTTACCGACTCCGGGTTCACCGATGAGAACCGGATTGTTCTTTGTGCGTCTGGAAAGGATTTGGATGACGCGCCTGACTTCCTGATCGCGACCCACGACAGGGTCAAGTTTGTTCTCTCGCGCGAGTTTCGTGAGTTCACGACCGTATTTTTCAATCACCCCAAGTTTGGCTTCAGGGTGGGCGTCTGTGACCCGCTGGTTTCCTCGGATGCGCAACGTCATCTTTTTCAGCGATTCGAAATCCATGTTCTGCTTTTGGAATGCCTTGGACACTGAAACCTGTTTTGACTTGGGCGCAGCAAGAAGAAAATGCTCGATGGAAAGATAATCATCTTTCAATTCGCGGCGGAACTTGTCCGCATCATCGGTGAATTGTGAAAAAAACGATCCTATGTTGGGTTCGCTTTGACCTGACGTCACTTGCGGGAGAGAAGCGACGGCTGATCTGAGGTCATCCTGAATCGCTTTCTTGATCGCCGGCGTATCTTTGAATGTCAGCTGGATGATCTCTTCGCTTTGTTCAAATGCTGTCAAAAGAAAGTGGGCCGGTGTGAGTTCCGGATTTTGATTGTTCTTCGCGAGCATGACCGACTGGGAAAGAACCTGTTGGGTGCGTTCGGTGAGATTTTGCATGGTGAACTCCCTCCGGAAAAGAAACGAATACGTTCCCTCGCTGGCTCAATCTGTAGCGGAACTCCCGAGTGTCAAGGGGGCTCGCAGCAGTCCAGGTCATCTGGAAAGTGAATCATGGGAGGGTGACAATAACAAGGCGGATAGGGTACGGTTTTCCGACCTCTGAGGAGTGGCGGACGACATGTTCAGCAAAACAAGATTGGTGTTTCGAATTGCCTCCCAGTTCATGCGTCGGAAGGGCTCGCGTCTGCCATCGTTTTCAGCTGCCGTTTCGGTTGCAGGAGTCGCGCTCGGGGTGGCTGCTTTTTTGGTGGTCGTCACTGTTTTTAATTCCTTCCAAAAAGAACTCAAACACATCTTGCTCGCTGCCAACCCGAACGTTGTTGTGTATTCCATCCCGCGTGGTGTTCCCGACGCGCGTCACGTGGCACGCGAGGTGTTTGAACAAAACACCGACCTTGTGAGCCGAATCAGTCTCTTCCAATATTCCGAGGCATTGCTGAGCTTCGGACCGCAAACAGCGACAGTTGTGATCCGTGGCATTGAGGGAGCGCAGTCCTCCAGTGCCCCCGATCTCTCTCGTTTTGTCACTCCTCCCGAGGCGCTCAGCGAATTGGGCTTGGCTCATCTCCCTCGGGCGCAAGACACATCGGGCGCTGCCGACGAGGAAGATTTTCACCCTGAGCCTCAACCGCGCTCGGATTCAGGGGGGGGCAATGTCTTGCCCTCACTCGTTTTGGGCAAGGGGCTTCTGCTCCGACTGAATGCAAACGTAGGTGACACTGTCACTCTCATCACAACCGCTCAATCAGGGGATGTCTCCTCCGGCTCCAGATATCAGGAGTTCAAGATTGTGGGCGTGATGAACGTTGGTTTGGCTCAATACGACGACCGTATTGCGTTCTTGAATTTTCAAGACGGAGTGACTCTTTTCGGTGCACCGGGTTGGGCCACAGGATTGGAAATTCGTGTGAAGGATCCCTCGCAGGCTGTGGTTCTGGCGCAACGATTGCGACGCAATATGCCATTCACAATTCAAGCTTGGCAGGAAATCGACCGCAGCCTGTTTCAGCAGATTGAACGCGATGGTCTGGCCATCAAGCTCATTGTGCTGATCATCGCACTGGTGGCAAGTTTCAACATTATCGTGACCCTCAGCCTCAGTGTCCTCGATCGATCCAAGCAGATCTCTATTTTGCGATGCACGGGTGCAACGCGCGGCTTTATTGTCCGGATTTTCGTCGCACAAGGGGTGACTCTCGGGATTTTGGGGTCTATTGTGGGAATCTGTTTGGGTCTGATCGTTCTCAGGATCTTTTCGGGAGTGGACATTGGTGACCTCAAGGCCTTCTATTTTCTCGAGAAAATTCCTGTCGAATACGATATCCCGCTTGTTTTTTTCGCCATTGCCGTCGCTTTGGGGCTGAGTTTTTTGAGTGCCCTTTATCCGGCGTACCGGGCAACACGGGTGTCTCCGTTGCAAGGGTTGCGCCCGGGTCAGTGGTTGAATTGATGTTTTTTGCATCGAGTTTTGCATCGAGGAGTGCTCTGAAATGAGTCTATCAGGATTTGCCACTGTCGAGACCACAAGAGTCTCCGGAGAACAGCGGCAGGGTGTTTTTCACAGCCGTCGGAGACCGCTCTATGAAGGTGGTCCTCTTGTGAGTCTGGTCGGTTTCGGTACCTACCGAGTCGGGTTTTCACCTGGTTTAGGTCATCCGCACTGCCGCGAGGCGCTCGAGTATGCTCTTTTGCGTGGTGTCAATCTGGTCGACACCAGTACCAACTACGGAAACGGGCAGAGCGAACTTCTCATTGGCCAGACGCTGGCTGCTCTGGTCGCTTCAGGCAAAATTGCGCGCGACAACATCGTTCTTGTTTCGAAGGCGGGGTATGTTCAAGGCAATACCCTCGAGTTGGCGCAGCAACGTGAGCGTGAAGGACGTGCTTTTGACGCGATGTTCAAGTTCGGGTCCGATCTCTGGTATTGCCTCGATCCTGAGTTCATTCTCGACCAACTCAATCGAGCGCGGACTCGGTTGGGGGTTGATTGTCTGGATGTGTTTCTCGTCCACAATCCTGAGTACATGCTCAAAGCATTCGAACACAACAGCATACCTCCGGAACAGGCCCGTGATGCATTCTATTCTCAGTTGCAAAAGTGTTTCTCTGCACTTGAAACTGAAGTCAGTGCCGGCCGTATTCGTGCCTACGGCGTGAGTTCAAACACTCTCGGATCAACTTCGGACGATCCCTCTTCCGTCTCCCTGCAAAGGTTGTTGGATGCAGCGCAGAAGGTAAAACCGAATCATTCATTCAAAGTGGCTCAGTGTCCTCTGAACTGGATCGAGGTGAATGCGATCGCCGTCGAATCGGCCGACGATCAGGACAACACTCTGACTTTGGCAAAAAAGCACGGTGTGGGTATTCTTTCCAACAGGCCATTCAATGCCATGTACGAAGGAGGCCTGATCCGTCTGACCCGTCCGAACGTGAACCCCTCCGATGTGAGCGATGAGAACCAGCGCAAAGGGCTGCAAAACTGGACGCGTTTGTCTCGTGATCTCGAAAAACTCGCGCGAGAGTCGATCACAATTCCGGGCTATGAGGAGGCATCACTTTCTCAATTGGTACTCGCCACACTCATGTGGCAGCCGGGGCTGAGCTCTGTTTTGTGCGGAATGCGCCGCAAAGAATATGTTGTCGATGCCGAAGAGGCCGCAGCATTGCCAATGCTTGTCAACGCCGATCAATTGATCGCACAAATCTACCAAGATCTCGAATTTCACAAGGATGGAAACTGAAAGGAGTCTGTTGCGATGGGTATCACTGCTCAGTTTTTGAAGTTTGCTCTGCTGGGTGCGGAATGGGTCATGTTTTTGCTCATAGCGTGCAGCGTTTTGAGTTTTACAGTCATCATTGAGCGCGCGATTTTCTTCATGAAGATGCGCGGCGATTTCGCCCGTTTCACCAAGGAACTCACTGAAAGACTCAATTCCTCGGATCCTCTCGATACAACGGCAGCGTGGTGTGCAGGTCATCAAATGCTAGAGGCCAATGTGGCTGCTTCCGGACTACAAAGAAGCAAGGATGGCGCCAAAGCGATGGAAAACACCATGAATGCGACTATCATTGCATCCAAGACAAAGCTCGACAAAGGGCTCACTCTGCTCGGAACACTGGGCAGCAACACGCCGTTTATCGGTTTGTTCGGCACCGTCATTGGAATCATTCAAGCCTTCCATGCTCTCGCCAACAGCAACGCGTCTGGTCCTGAGGTTGTCATGGCGTCCATTTCCGAGGCTTTGGTTGCAACGGCTGTGGGTCTCATGGTCGCCATACCTGCAGTGATTGCTTTCAATGTTTTGTCTCGCGCGGTGAAAACAAAGGTCGCCAACAGCGAGACCATTGCGCGGATCGTGCTGAGTTATCACGGTAAAATGTGACACTTGATTTGAGGAGGAAGGTATGGCGGGCGGACTCAACCTGAATGACGACGATCTCATTTCCGAAATCAATGTGACGCCTTTTGTTGATGTGGTCCTTGTTTTGCTCATCATTTTTATGGTGACAGCAGGATTTATTGTGAACAAGGGACTCAAAATTCAGCTCCCGCAAGCCGCTACTGCCGAGAAGCTGAATCTCCAGCGGACATTCAATATCCTCGTTGCCGCGAACGGATCTTTGTTTCTCGATGGCAAGCCGACAACTGCAGATGAGCTCAAATCTGCAGGCAATGCGGCCAAATCGAAGGGAGAAAAGGTGGTAGCCATGATCAGCGCCGACAAGGGCGCGGTTTATGGCTTGGTTGTCGGTGTGATGGACGCCCTGCGGCAGGTCGGCATCACTGAATTCGCCTTCCAGCTCGAGGCATTGCCGGGAGCACCGGTTGCAACGCCTGCTCCCTGATTTCAGCCGATTATCCTTGGGTTTCCCTAAAAAAAGTGGACAGTGCCCCCAATGCGGTTATGTTTCCCCGAGATGACCGAGGGTTCTGTTTTTTTGCTTTGTTTCGGGTTTCAATTTCCGATACCCCCAAGGTCTTCAAGGAGTGGGATATGACTGAACAGTCGAAAATCGGGAACGGAGCTAAGCAGAGTGGGCTCAACGGTAGCACTGTCTGTGATGGTCTTTGGAAACGCCCGATCCGTGGTCCCCAGTCGCCCTCTCAAGTTCAACAGCTTTCCGTTCCATCCGCCAAAGGAACCTCCGTCGGGCGTATCGGTATGGAAATGGAAATGTTCGCTTATGATGCAAACAATCTGATCCCTCTTGGACTTCAGGGTTCTGTGTTTCACCCCAGTGAGCTCCTCAAGCGCATGTCAGATGCCGTGGAGGGAGCAAACTTGAAAGTGGACCCTTCGACAGGTGTTGTTGTGGGGTTGAGCTTTCCCTCTGGTTCCAATTTCAGTTTGGAACCGGGAGGCCAGGTTGAGTTCAGTTCTGCGCCTCACGTCGGCACTCAAGGTTTGGTGGAAGATGTTGTCGAGGGGTTGCGCGCACTCGAAGAAGCGGCTCAAGGCGAGGTGCTTTTCCTGAGCCATGGAACCAACCCGATTGCCCCTGAAAACATGCCACTGCTGGTTCCCAAAGAAAGGTACCAGATCCTCCGCCGATATTTTTTGAGTCAAAAGGGTGGTCGCGGTGCCGACATGATGTCCCACACAGCAACAGTGCAGCCCAACATCGATATCGTGGGTGACGATGCGGATTGGGAAGATGCCGTGAGGCTGACATTCGCCCTCACTCCTGCCATCCAATCGCTCACGCGAAACTCATTCTACTTTGCAGGCAAACGGTCTGAATATCCCTCAGAGCGGCAGCAGATTTGGCATGCCACCGACAACTCGCGCTCGGGCATTCCTGAAGGGATTGTCCACGCAGAAGATGTGGCGTGCCACTATGCCAATTGGGCTCGCATGGCGAATGTTTTTCTGGTCAGAGGCTTGCCTGTGGAAGAACAACCCCTGTTCGGAGAGCTGACTTTTGAGCAGTTTCTGCGTCAGGGTTATAAGGGAATCTTTCCCCATCTTCAGGACTGGGAAATGCATTTGGCGACCTTGTTCCCTGAGTTGCGGTTGCGCGGTTTTTTGGAAATCAGAAATCTCGATGCTCAACCATTTGAACATCTCTTTGCCGGCGTTCTTCTCTGGAAGGGACTTCTTCTCGATCGCACGGCTCGTGCTGAGGCTTGGAGTCTGCTCAGCACTCAAGCATTGCCGCAGCGTCAGGAACAAACGCTTGCAGGTGAATTGGTGCAGTTGTCTCTCGAATCGTTGAGGCGCATGCAAGATGACTTTGGTGTGGCTGCACTGGAGAATGCTCGGGGTTTTTGGTTGAATCCTGCGCGTGATGACGTTCCTTCTGACAGCACGTCATTTGTGACTGCCTTTGCGACGTCCCAACCATCGGTTCTTCTGACTCAAGCATTCCAGCGAGCAGGGTGGTCCTTGGAGCAAGTGTTCAGAAAAAATCGTTTTCACAAGGGCAAGCGTTGAGAGTGCGATAGTATCTGCGTTGTTGCTCTTAAAGCAGCGGCACAACCTGTTCGAGAAATTTTCTCCAGAGTGCAGTTACCCTTTGGAAAGCGACATCCTTGGGGAGTTTTCCTCCACCACACATGACTTCAACCAAGCTGAATCCTTCCCGATCGAGAAAGTCAGCGTGGCCTAATCCTTCCATGAAGACTCTGTGCAATTGATCAGAGGCAACATGGCGATAGAAGCGTTTGGGGCCCATTTCTTCATTGACGCAGCTGAATCCGAGCCTCTTAAATTTGGGTCCAAATTCGCTTTCGAGGATCATGGTCGGGATCTTCAACTGCGGAAAGTTTTCATCAAGGTAAATCGGAAAGCGTTTGGGTGAAGAAAAGGGGGGCGTCCCGTCCACAGGGTCCATAAGGAAGAGAGCCTTCACCTCGGGATAGAGCGACGCCAACTTTGCCGCGAACTTTCCCGCTTCGCTGTA
>JBEGJP010000062.1:0-9533 GCA_041184525.1 Pseudomonadota bacterium
TAGTTTTCTTTGTTGCCCAACAATTCCGCGATGTCCTTCGCGGCTTCCGATTCAATTCCGCGCATGCGGGCGATTTCTTCGCTCGCATGATCCGGTTCAATTTTCTCTTTCATGGCCTGCAGCCGACGCAACAACTGTTTTTCTCGGGGGATGATCTTAACGACGACCTGCGCATCGCGATCGAGCTTACGGTCGATGAATTCAGAAAGTGAAAGGACCCAGCGCTTTTGGTATTCAGCGCGGAAATACGTCTTGGTGTAATCGGTGGTTGAAATGACATCGTCCGTGTAATTGAACTTGGCTTCCGGAGTCGTCGGAGGATCGAAAAGAGGCACCTTCAGCACAGCTGCGGGGGTCTCTGCTTCGACGGCAGTCTCAGGGTTTTCCCTCAGACTTTTCGCAGCCATGTATTTCGTCCTGAGAAAAGAGCCGCCTGTGATCAGGCCGACAAGAACAATCACTGCCGGTGCATAACCTTTGAACATGTTGGAGAGCCAATTCCAGCCATGCGCTGCACTGGGTGCTGCAACCGGCTGAACCGCGGCACCTGCTTCAGCGCGCTGGTGTTCGGTAATAAATATGTCGGCAGCCAGATTACGTACCTCGGTTCCCAAAGCGCGCAGGCGTTTTTCAGGCTTCTGTTCCGTCAGGGCCTGCTCCACATAAGCTTCGACTGCCTGCTGAAGCTGAACCACAAGTTGGGTTGCCACCCGATTGCGTGCTTCAATAAAATGAGCCTCAATTTCACTTCGCCAGCGCTCCAGCTGGAGAGCCGCTTCTTTTTTATCGTTTTCGATTTGGTTCTCAAATACCTGCCGCTTTTCCCTCAATTCCAAATCAGTTTCGGTGCGGAATTTTGCCTGCTCCATGTCCAAATCTTTGAGTGTCGTTTCACGAAACTGTTTTGCCCAGCGCTTTGTCTCTTCTTCGAGAGAACTTCTCTTCGCGCGTGATTCATCTTCAAGGCTGACGATCTTCGCCTGTGCCTCTTGCTCTAGGGCCCGCATTTTGTTGTTTGATGCCAGTTCTGCGGCCTGAATGGCCTTGTTGGCGGCGTCCAGACGCCGCTCAGCTTCGCGCGCTGCACCGTTCTCAGTCTCTTTGGCGGACTCTTGCGCGTCGCCGATAATTTTTCTCACGCGCTCGTCAATTGTTGCTATTTCACCTTCGGCAACTCGTCTCTTTTCAGCAAGTTCTTTTTCAGTCTCGGTGCGTATTTTGGCGAGTTCATCAAGAGTTGACGTCTTGAGGTTTTCAATTTCCTTTTGCGTTTGCTGTCTGAGATTGAGAATCTCCAGCTCAAGGGCTTTCTTGCCGGCTTCGATCTCGAGGTTGAGATCCCTGCGTCGGTTGGAGACTTCCGAATCTATTTCACTTCGCCGCGCTGCAACTTCCTGCGCAATTTCCAGCTTGAGTTTTTCCGATTCGACCTTGGCAGACTGAAGTGCCGAGTCGGCCTCGGCCTGCGATGAACGACGGACTTCATCAGAGAAATCCTGAGCCGCAGCCAAGAGGTCGCGGGCACGCGTCTGTGCTTCCTCCGCCTTCTCGAAAAGTTCCTTTTTCGCAGAGTTGTGCATCGTTGCGATTTCAATCTGAGCATTCGCCTGAAGCGTTTGGATGCTGGCAGCAGATTTTGATTGAGCAGCCTCAATTTCAAGTTGACGAACAATACCCAGTTTTTCCAATTCCCGCTTGGATTTATCGGAGTCAGCGCGCGCTTGTCTGAGGATCTCTTCGGCCTGCAGGCGAGCACCCCTGACAATGTTGTCGGCCTCCATTTGAGCGTTTTGCCGGATCTCGCTGATCCTCTGATCGTGTCTGCGCATGTTTTCCGAGAGTTTTTCTTCCTGCTTCATCAGCAGATCGTGTTTTTCTGCGTCCATGGCAAGACGCATTTGCTCGATCATCTTCGTCAATTCGTTCTTTTGCAGAGAGTGGTCATTCATTGCCGCCTTGACTTGTTCCGTAACGACAATCAATTCCTTCCGCTTTTCATTGAGAAGACTATTGATTTCATCAAGTGCACGGCGCTGCTCTTCGACAAGCGGCCGAATGGCAGAATACTCCTCCGCGAGAGTCTTCTTTTGAGACTCAACGAGTTTTATTTCAGAGGCCAATTGCAATTGTTCATTGGTCAGCGTTGTTACTTTCCGTGACGATTCTGCAAGGTTCTGTTCGATGACCCTTCTCTGATCAAGAATCGCTTCGCGTGCCTTGACGAGCAAATCGCTCTCCGAGCGCACTGTGTCGAGCTCTGTCCGCGACTTCTTGAGTTGAAGTTCCACCTCCTGAATCTGAAGATTGCGACTTTCTGGGTCAAAATCGTTTTCTGATACGATTTTTTCGAGGGTTTCACGTTTTTTGAGGAGAAGATCGAGTTCGTGCCGTTGATCAGCGACATCCAGTGCCAGCCTGCGGTGTTCTGATTCGACGACCATCTTTTGCGCTGCAAGTTCGGATTCGATACGAAGTTTCTCTTCCTGAAAATAGCGAGAAAGAGATTCCTTTTCGTTCTCGTGGCAAAAATCAATCAATGCACGCATGCTTTTGTCGAGCGCGATTTTTCTTTTTTCAACAGCTCCGCTCTCCGCTTCTTCCGGAACAACGTCTTTCTTGTTGAAATCACTCGTTGACATACGTCCTTCTTAATCTTTTCGAGAATTGAGAACAAATTCCATGATGTTTTCCTGCTTATCCATTTTCCGATTCCTTCTCAGGAACCATGCTTACGTTTTCCTTCATCTCATTCACAGCAGCCAACGGATCTTTGTGCTCATCGAACTTGGGAAGTCCGGCGGGGATCGTGTTGTCTGAGCTTCGGTTCCAAAGAATGTCCAGACAGTTCTCAAATCGGTTCACCGAGTCGACGAAACGTCTTTCGGGATTCAAGAACGTATTCCAAACGGTGAGTCCGACGCTGAAGAAGATACCAAGCACGGATGTTCCCATCGATTCTGCGACCTTGAGAAGAAAGGTGTCTAGAATCTTTTTTGCTGCTTCTGAATCCTCAAGATTCATGCCTCCTAAGGCAGGAAGAGCGGACATAATGCCGAGGAATGTTCCCAAAATACCGCCGACAATGAAGAGTCCGGGGAGAATGGATAGAAAATCATTGACGGGAGACGCGGGGACCAGACCAAGAATCTTGTTGAACGACGGATTTCCTTCCATCACGTTTTTCGAAATTGCGAGCATTTTGGGGTGGTCTCCGCCGTGGCGGAGATGGCGGGTTTGCTTGAGCGAGTCTTTCACCACATGTGCGCAGCCGCCTTCAATGACGAAGAGCCTGTCGACGATGGAGGTCACATAGTCGTGCTTCCTCCTCATCATGATGCCTCTCAATTTGAAAGACTCATAGTATGTTCTTTCAAGAACCTTTTTTAGAATGATGTAAAATGAAGTGATGGAAGCTTGTGTCTGGTCATTGATGAAGCGGTCCACCCGTTTCGATGTTTCTATGACGAACCAGTGCTGTCTGCTCACGGTGTAGAACACCAACACACGCAAAATGACTGCAAGAATAAAAAGTGAGAAGAGTACGAACTTCAGTGGTTCAAGCGCATAGTGGGTCAGGAAATTAATGAACATGGTGACTATTTGAGAGAAACCCACGGAATCCTCCTACTTCTTCAAATCAAATTTGATGATCACGCGTTGTTGTTTTTTACAGTCAAATTGTTTGCAAAACTCTGTTTGTGAAATACCGCTTTTCAAATCACGACCTTTGAGATTCTCTGAAAGGTAGCTGCGTCCTGTGACCTTAATGGTTGGCAGGAGCTGCTTTTGATAAGGGAAGTTGAATTGGTTTGTATTTGTGATGTGCTGGAAAATAGATTTCGCGCGTCGGTAGCTGAGGTCAAGATTGTAGTTCACAGCAGCTCTGTCGTTTTCCGTCAGGCTTTGAGGGTCGACATATTTTCCTCGGTAGGTCGGCGATGAGTAACCGACAATTTCCACTGACTCAATTTTCTTTGCAATGTTGTCATTTGAGAAAAGAGCTTTTGAGTATGCAGGGAAGAATTTCTCCAGAATTTTGGTCATACCGGGTTTCAAAGAGGAACGGTCTGTGTCGAAATATTCTTCTCCAAATGAGATGATCACATCACCTGATTCCGCGTTCACCTCTCCGGCGACACCAGCTTTCGCGAGCGCGTTTTTGATGGACTGAGCCAACTTTCTTTTCTCGTTGAGTTGCTCTTTGGACTTGGCGAGGTCTGCAGCCATTCCTTCTTTTTCACTCTTGAGAGCGTCGATGTATTCTTTGAATTTCTGATTCTGTCCTTCTGCTGCTTTCAAAGCACCCTTGGATTCTTTAAGAGCACCTTCAAGTTCGGCCATCTTGGCCGAGTTCTCTTTGAGGGCATTGCTGGCACCTGCGTTTTGAGCCTCGAGGGCTGCAATCCTGTTGTCGGAATCCTTTCTCAGTGCAGCAATCTTTCCTTTAAGTTTGTCCGAGTTGGCCTCTTGCCTGCGTAATTCACGAATCTTGTTTGCGAGCTCGCCTTTTGCGGCCTCAATTGCTTTGTTGTTGGCGTCAATTTGAGATTTTTTCTCATTGATTGCAGTTTGCAGGGCCTGAACTGTTGCTGTTTGCTGCTTCAGATTTCTCTCGGTTTTGGTCAGTGCTTTTGATTTTTCTTCCAATTCTGCTGAGGTCGATTCCAACGCTTCATTTGTTTCTGCGAGCTGTTGGGATTTCTCAGTTATTTTTTCGTCGCGGCGCTTGATGCCGGCTTTGGCCATCACGTTGGCATTGATGATATTTCTGATGAGTTGCTGGTAATGGTTGAGGGCCATTTCCTTTTGCTCATTCTCTTCGGCCTGCATGCGGAGCTTTCGTTTCTCCTGCGCAGCATCGTCTTTCAACAGAGAGAGCTTATCCATGAGCTGATCGTAGGTCTTTTTCTCATCGTCTGTTGCTTGCTTTTCCAGATAATCCGTCTTCAACGTATTATAGACCCGCGCTTGCTCCCGCAGGTCCTGAACGGTCATTTCCAATTTCCGGTTTTCAACCAGATTGCTCATACCTTCTGATTGTGTGCGCAAACTCGAAACGACATACATTAGAAGGAAGACCACTGAGAGCATGAGAAACAGGTCGGAACAGGCTGTCCACCAGTTTTCTTGCGGTTTTTCGCGTGCTTTGTCGTAATCCCAACTCATAAGTCGACCTACGCCTCCATACGAGGCAAGGTATCGGTAGGAAGTTTTTGCACTTTAAGAACAAATTCAGGTTTTTTATTTGTGTCTGATTTTGTCTATTTTTTTTCGAAGTGTTGGGTGTTTGGGGGGAGGTCAAGCCGTGTGTCGGCCTGAGCACTCAGGGAACTCGACAATTAGAATGAATACTGGGTGGACATTCCGATGGCATATCCCGAATAACGGCTGGTGTTCGTATCTTTGACTTTCAGCTGACCTGACGCCTTGTATGTCAGATCCGCACCCACGTCGATGCCCGTCGCGATTTGGTATAAAGCCCTTGCTCCAAAATTGACATTTCGGAGCGACTCTGCAGTTTGCTCTGTGGTCTTTTCGAGTGGCCCTGACTTCTCAGTTGTCTTCATCCGCCCAAAGATGCCCATGGCGTATCCCGCGGACAGATCAATCAACACTCGTTCTTTCATTGGAATTTCAACTCCGAAATCCGCCGATAGCATCACAGTGTTGAGTGTGTTGCTGAACTCCTGAGTGAGTCCGGGAAGGGGTTTGTAAACAATCACGTTGCCAACGCTTGACCAGTGACCACCCGTTTGGATGAAGGGTGTTATCCCCAGAAACTCTCTTGCAGAGGCCCTCGCGTGTGCTGCAAAGCCGATTCCGGACATCGATTCTGTGTTTTTCGCATCGCCCTTCAGTGTTTCGTATGTGACCTTGGCGCTGGTGCGATATTCCATCGGACTCTTATTTTGCGTTTGTGCAACTGCGCTCGATTGAACATCCGTCGAAATTCCATTGTTTGCTGATTCAATAGGCGGTTTAATATTTTGATTTGCAGTTAGAATCATCGGCGCCAGTAGAACTGTTGTAAGTACATATTTTAACATGTTTTGTTCCTTTTTTTATTTCACGCATACAGTTTCACGTTTGCTCTTGTTTTGGAAAGCACCTAGCTCCTCACGGCTGCCCACAGTCCCATTTTTTTCTCTTTCTTGAGTGGTCTGAGTGAGGGTCGTCCGGTCTTCTGATTCCACGATGCTTTGCTTCTCTTCAATATGCTTTCCTTCAGGATCTATAGTGTGTTCTATTCTTGTTGTGGGAT
This sequence comes from Pseudomonadota bacterium, assembly GCA_041184525.1. Taxonomy (GTDB): domain Bacteria; phylum Bdellovibrionota_B; class Oligoflexia; order Silvanigrellales; family Silvanigrellaceae; genus RFOM01. The sequence goes on from JBEGJP010000062.1 coordinate 6,263, forward strand.
CGTCAATCATCCAAGGGCGCAGCGGAGTGGCATAGGTTGACATATACTCTATTTGCTTATTGGGAACCTTGCCTTCTTCATCAAGCTTTCCCTCAATCGCCTTCCATACATTAGATGTGATGGCACCAAATGGCTGGAATTCTGACGGTTGGCAGGGGAATTCTGATTGGCAACTCAGCAAATCGTTACTGCGGTATTTGATGATGAGAGGCTTAGATTCAATTGTTCCAGTGCCGAAGAGCTCTTCGTTTTGGTTGTAACTTTTTACGTCACATTTGAAGTTTTTTGATATAATTTCGCAATTCAACTCCCTGCTTTTTAATTTCCTTCCATTCTTGAACTCGTAAAATTGAATCGTTGTAGAAGAGTACTTATTGTCGGAGAAATTTGTCGCAAGAGTGGATTGAAATTCCTGTTCGTTGGACTTGTTTACATTGTTGTATCGATAGAACTCATTCGTTGAATTGATTGGAAAAGAGAAGCTTGTGTCCGCGTGCTCTTCAGTTTCCTTGCTCGTCAATTGAAGTCCCGCGCTTCTGTCATTGTATGGTATTTCCTTTTCAATAATACTGACTTTTTTCAATGCCAAATCGTAGGTGTAGTCAATCGTCGATTCTATGTTCGACTCGCTTGCATTTTCGCCATCGTAGCAAGCTCTGCGCGTGACACGGGTCGATGTTCCATCGTAGCTAAAAAGGCATTTCTTGGAAATCTGAATACTGTTGTCGTCCTTGATGGAACCAGAGGTCTTCTGCGCGAGTCTTCCCTGCGAATCGTAAGTCCATTCGGTGTAGCTTTTCAAGCTATAATTTCCACTGATGTGTTCTTCTATCTCTTTGGTTTTTCGCCCCAGTGAGTCGTATTCGAAGGATGTGACAGTGGCATTTGAATCGGGCTCTTGTGGAAAGTTCTTGGTTGTTGGGTCGGCTTCATATCTTTTTTCAGTGCATTTGCTGAATATTGGTTCTTGAGTCATGTCGATCGTATCTGCGATGGCATAAAAATCAATGAATCTGAGATCTTTCGGCAAGTCGGGATTTATTTTTTCTCCTGTGGCAGTCTGTCCCTCGGGCTTTTCAATTCGCGTGCCGCAACTCAATTGAGTCAAAATCGTAAGCGGGAGTGCGACCAGTGTCGTGCGGAGAAGTGATTTACGAACTTGATAACGACGATTCATGATTCTCCTCTCTGTTTCTTCTCTTCTGAGGTTTTTTCGTACTTGCGAGGAGTATAGTCATGTTGTGCCTCATCAGGTGAAAGTCATGGCCCAATTTTGACACTCGGCGAGTTGGATTTTTTATCTTTATTCATGGTGGTGTTTCTACTGCCGGAGCTTTTCGATATCGAACTTACGTTTTGCTATGTAGAAATTTAGAACATTCAGTTGATTCGGAGGATTTGAATGTTCAAGATGCGTGATTTTTCAGCGCGTGATTGTGATTGATGGTCTCTCTTTTCTCACGTGGACGTAAAATTCCTCTCGAGAGTACTTCGTAACTCCCGAGGAAAACAGTCAGAGGTGTTTGGTATGAATCTATACGCGCTGGCTATCGTCTCATTAGTGTTGGTCGGTTGTGATGGGAAAGTCCCCTCCGATGGCGGAAAAGCATTGGCGCCTGAAACTTCTCAGACAATTATAAATCCCCAAGATGAACTCACGTCATTGCTGTTGGAGAGTGCCGAGAAATTGACTGCGTGTACGGTAGCTCGTGAAGGAGTGTTGGCGTACCTGATAGTGGAGCAGGAATTTCGCGCGTGTAGCTAAACGAAATGGATGAAAGTCAGTATTCAGGGTCCGCAAGGGAACGATGGGTATGGTGTGGTACTGAGTAAGAGGGCATCTGATAGCCAACACTGCGAATCCAGCGGTTACGTTATGGAATTCTATACCGATCGTGATCGAGATGGAACAGTTTCTGAAGGGGATGGCATTGTCACGGATTCAACTCTTGCTGTCTGTGATGGAAAGGCTAGATTGCAAGGCATTCAGGGATTGAAGGGTGATCAGGGAATTCAAGGTGATGGAACTTGCAATTTGGAGCCCGTCACAGGAGGTGTGAAGGTGCACTGTGGCGAGAACGAATACGTTCTTGCAAATCCTGGAACGACCATTGTCGTGAGCCCTGTCACAGCCACAGCTCAAGCTGGAGCCTCACCTGACGTGAGCACCATTCCTTCCGGTGAGATTTATTGGGAAGATGCGAATGGACAGTTAGTGAATGTTTGGGGCCAACTAGGACCTTCAGTGCAGGTCGGAACAACTCAATATCCCCTTGATTGGGATGCAGAACGCGGGTTTTTCTTCTATCCATTGTACGCCCAATTTGTTTCGGACGATTGCACGGGGGTGCCTTTAAAACAGTATTATTTCGATTCCCAAATCTTCAAAGCCAATCCCAAATATTTTATACTAGATAGGAACATCTCCCTCGAAGGTCACGTGCTTACGAAATCGTATGTATCGTATGGCTGGGATGCTTAAAAAACATGTGTGACAATGGATGACATAAAATGGGGTCCTGAACTGCGGCCACTCGTTGAAATTACCCTGCCCGAGACGCTGGGTATTGAGCACTTCTTGCTGCCCTTTGTGATGAAGCAAATGCCCTGACGTTGGCTGCGCAGCGGAACTCTTGCAACGGTTCGCAGAGTTGCCGCCGTCATTTTCTCACAATGGCATTCAGACAAAAATAAAAAACCCCAGTTCCGAAGAACTAGGGTTTTGAGATGGCGGGAGCGACGGGACTTGAACCCGCGACCTCCGGCGTGACAGGCCAGCGTTGTAACCAACTCTACTACGCCCCCGCGGCAGACTGGGTGTCTAACAAAGGCGCGCGGTGAACGCAAGGGGAAGAGCAAGAAAAAAAATCTTCGGGAATTCAGAGTTTTCCGCAGTTTTTGAGCATGAAGAAAAGAACAGCCAACAACAAAACGAGCTGGATGCCCTCGGCGAGGTTCCATTTTCGGCCGGCGCTGCGCCCCTGAGAAGGGATTTTCTTGCTGGGCTTGCTCTCTTTCCCAAAGAGGTGACGCGCTCCAGAGCGTTCGAGTGTGGGCCGAACGGGCGCTCTGCGGAAGGGAAGGACGCGTCCGCCGGAGTCGGTCGTTGTGTCCTTGTCATCAGCATCGCCGTGGGGAGGGTGTGGTGGTCGGGTCATGAGCGGTGCCTCATTCATCAAAAAAGGAGGACGCGGAGCGCATCATGTTGCCCTTGAGTTTCGCGTTGCTTCGGAACAGCGGGATCTTGGGGCACGTCTCTTGGAAGTAGGAG
>JBEGJP010000063.1:0-3877 GCA_041184525.1 Pseudomonadota bacterium
GCCAATAAGGGAGCAGCCAGTGCACCCAGTGCGAGAATCATAAGAACCAAGACTGCCAGCTGTGCACTGCGGTTTGAGTTGATTTCCATCCATAAAACACGCGGCAAAGAAGGTTTTGTCATGACCCCCTCCCTGCGCCGCTCTCGACAGCCTGTTTAATGCGCGGATCCAACCAACCTACGACGAGATCGCCGATCAAATTGAAGAAGACAAACATGGCGCCCACAAACAACGTCCCTGACTGGACCATTGGAAAGTCACGACTGCCGATACTCTCGACGAGAATCTTGCCAAGCCCCGGCCACGCAAACATCGTTTCAGTGATCACAGCCCCGCCGAAGAGCGTTCCTGCCTGAAGAAAAAGAACCGTGACCACCGGCAAAGCCGCGTTGCGTGCGGCATGCTTGGCAATGACTTTGAAGCGGGACATCCCTTTGGCCCTTGCCGTGCGGATGTAGTCTTGTTGCAGCACATCCAGCATCGCAGAGCGCGTCATGCGACAGATGTGCGCCATGGGGATTGTCGACAATGCCACGGCGGGCAAAACCAAATAGCGGCAGGCCGTAAGAAACAACTCCCATCCCTGCCCCGACAGACCAAAGTACAACCCGTCGAGAGTGTAAATTCCAAAAATAGACTGCGTGCTCGGTTCGAAAAGAATTTCGTCGGACAGACGGCCCGAGGTGGGAAGCCAGCCCAAATTCAGACTGAAAAGCCACATCAGAAGAAGCGCGAGCCAGAAGATAGGCAAACTCACTCCCGTCAAAGCAAATAGACTTGCAAAACGGTCCCACCACGAACGACGTGCCACCGCCGAAACCACTCCAAGCAAAAGACCCAAAGGAATAGCAATGAGAAGCGCCGCACTGGCAAGCTCAATCGTTGCCGGAATCGCAGTGGCGAAAAGTCGCGAGATCGGTTGATCATGGAGAAGGCTGTGACCGAAATCGGCCTCCAAAATCAGATTCTTCAAGTAAAGGCCGTACTGGACGTACCAAGGTGAATCGAGGTGCAGCGCCTGACGGATGTGCTCCACGCGCTCGGGTGTGGCGCGCTCGCCGGCCATCACGAGAGCGATGTCACCAGGAACAAGCTTCATAGCCCCAAACAGCGCCAAGGTGAGCAAGAGCAAAACGGGGAGGGACGCAAGGAACCGCCGCAGGGCGAGGCGAGCAAACATGCAAACTCACTTCCCGTTCAGGCTGACACGCAAAAAGCGACGTGAGCCATTGGGTTGCAGAATGAAGCCTAGGACGCGAGGGTCCATGGGCATGGCCACCCGAGAATGCGCGAGGGGAATCCAAGGGGCATCCTGATGAATGAGTTGCTGTGCCTGACGGTACAGCTCAGCACGCTTTTTCTGCGCAGAATGTTTTTGCGCATCGCGCAAAAGCTGTGTGACCTTTTGATTGTCGTAAAAGGCGATGTTGGAGGCCGGCGCTTTTGCGTTGTCACCGCTCAGAAGAACGTTGAGGAAATTGTCCGGATCGCCGTTGTCGCCTGTCCACCCCATGAGAGCCATCGGGTGCTCTCCTTTTTTGGTTTTCTCCAGATACATACCCCAATCATACGTTGTCAGCTGAACTTTCACGCCCACGTTGCGGAAATCGGCTTGGATGGCTTCCGCGACGCGTTTGGAGTCCGGCATGTAAGGACGCGACACCGGCAAATAATAAAGCTCCGATTCGAAACCTTTCGCAAATCCAGCTTCGGCAAGCAGCTGCTTGGCTTTGGCCTGATTGAAACTGTAGGGCGAGATCGACGAATTGTAACCCCAGAGAGAAGGTGGAATCGGATTCACAGCAGGAATTCCCATGCCCGCATACACACCCTTGATGATGGCCTCTTTGTTGACGGCCATGTTGAGCGCCTGCCGCACCTTAGGATTGGCGAACGGACCTTTGCTTGTATTGAATGCCAAATAGGCCACGTTCATGGCAGGTTCTTCGATGATTTTAGCTTCGGGCCGCTTCACGCGAATGGTGTTCACCTGATCGGGCGTCGGCAAATTCATCATATGAATTTCCTTCGCGAGGAAAGCGTTCAAACGAGTTGCAGAGTCGGGGTAACTTCTGAAAATGACGCGCGCGAGCTTGGGCTGGCCTCCCCAAAACTGAGTGTTGGCATCGAGCACAATTTTTTCATTCTTTGTCCAACTGACGAATTTGAACGGGCCCGTTCCCACCGGACTGCGGGCAAAGTCCTGCTTTTGCTTGAGCACAGCAGTCGGGCTCACGATCGAAGCAAAACTCATCGCCATGTTGGCAAGAAAAGGAGCACTGGGTGAGCGAAGAACGATGCGGACTGTTTTGTCGTCGACTTTGGTAATTCCGGCGACGAGTTTGTCCATCCCCATATCCTGCCAGTAGGCCCAGACCTGAGCGAACTTGTAAGCCACATGCTTGGGGTCGTGCTGCCGCAACAGACTGAACACAACGGCATCGGCATTGAAAGGAGTGCCATCGTGGAATTTCACGTTCTGTCGCAAATGGAACGTGTAGGTCAGACCGTCCGCGCTCACATCCCAGCGCTCGGCGAGTCCCGGCTCAAGTTCCGTCGAGCCCTCTTTGAACTGCACGAGAGTATCAAAGATGTTGTCGCAGACATTAAGGCTTTCACCATCGGTTTCTTTAGCGGGGTCGAGGGAAACGGAATCACCGCCACGGCCGTAAATCAGAACGCCTTTGCTTTGTGCCACGGCAGGAGTGGCGAAAGTTGCAAAGAAGAAAGCAATGACTGTAAATGCAGTGGTCCGCAGACGGATAGAGGTCGAGCGCATCGGCGATACTCCGCTTGGAAGTGTCATCTCAACAAACGTAAGATTTTGGCGGTTTTAGCTTAGTCATGGTGGAAAGGCAATGCGTCTCAGGCAGGCAGAATTTCTGATTCTCCAATACCTGCGTGGCTCGGGGGCCTTTCCTGAAAGCCAAGGCACGGTCCACCTGATGCTCTCCGGTGGCAAAGACAGCGTTGCGCTTCTGCAAATTTTAAGCGCGATTGCTTTCGCACCCTCCTCATGGAGTCAGGTGAAGCTGGAACTCGTCCTCCACCACTTCAACCACAGGCAACGCGCTGAGGATTCCGACGACGACGAGCGCCTGTGCGTTGACCTCGGAAGGCGTCTGGGTTGGCCTGTCGAGTGCTACAGCTGGCAACCCGAACTGCAAAACCATGTCGAAGATGGAGATAATTTTCAATCTATCGCGCGCACATGGCGGTATGAAAAAACCAGAAACTTTGCCCAGAACTGGAGCCGTCTGCGCAGCGGACGCCCCTGGGCCATGGCCTCTGCTCACCACCGTCGCGATCACGCCGAAACGCTCCTGCACAATCTGACACGGGGGTGCGGACCTTCCGGATTGCTTGGCTTGAAACCATGGACACAGGAACAAAATCTGCTGCGCCCACTTCTGTGGCTGACGAGTGAGCAACTGGACTGCTACATCGCTGAGAAGCAACTGCCCCACAGAGAGGACCTTTCCAATCAATCAGGCAAATACACCCGCAATCGCTTGCGTCACGATGTGCTGGCCGAACTGGCAAAAATCAATCCACAAGTGGTCGAACACCTCTGGTCATTGTCAGGTGATATGGCGTCGATTTTGAAGGAGCCTGCGCTCACAAGTCAGCCAGAGCCCCAAAGAGCGCACGAGGGAACCTTCGTCAAAAATGCCAATTTTAAAATCAGAACAGCAGAAATCACCGGACTTCAGGAGCTGAGCAATTTCCTTGAGGCCGCTTGTCAAAAGCACGGAGCCAAGATTTCGCGGGGTATTCTCACCAATCTGCTCAACCATGTGCACAAATTGACAGCTGGTCGGAGCAAGCACCAACGTTACATTTTTGCACTGTCCGAGACACTCTCCCTCACAATGAC
>JBEGJP010000064.1:0-23596 GCA_041184525.1 Pseudomonadota bacterium
TCACGCGCGCATCCGCGAGCGGGACACCGTCTTTCTCGACAAGTTCGGCGGTCAGATAACTGCCCGCGACGGGCGAGGGTGGGATGATCTTTCCGCCGGTTGCGGGTGGCATGGATTTCAATGGGCCAAGAGCACTTTTGAGACTGTTCTTCCTTCCGCTGCAGCCCTGTAAGGCGGTCGCGGTCAGAAAGAACAGTGAAATCAGTTTTTTGAAGGATGCTCCCACAGCATTTTCCTCCACTAATAGTTGTCGGTAAAAATCTTTGGGGGGAAGAGCGAAATTTTTTGGGTGGCGAGAATTTGAACTCGGCAATGTTGGTTCTCTCTTTGAACTTACCGTAATGATTGAATTTTAATACCAATCTAGGCCGGATAGATGCCTCGCCCGCGGGCCGACGGCGTGCGAAATGGGCAGAGCTCCTCGATCAAACTTGGCACTTCTCAGGGACAGTGGTAACTCCGCTGAATCAGGGTATTTCAGGTTTTTTCCCCGATGACGCTGTTGGCTTCGGCTGCTCTGGGATTTCGATCGAGGTAGGCATGCAACGCGCACACAAGAGTGCTTTTCTCCGTGGTCTTGGGCACTTGGCTTTGGTTGTTGATGATCTTGCCAAAGCGCGGTGGTTCTACGGAGACGTTTTGGGTGCGGACGTGGAAGTGTGGCGGGAAACTCAGCTCCTCATCCACGTGGGTCCCGACCTTTTGGTGGCCAAACTTTCCTCCGACGCAATCGACGTGTCGCGACAACAGGGTCCGCTGGGTCGCCAAGTTCTCGACCACTATGGCTTCATGGCAGATTCTCCCTCTCAAGTCGATGCTTTGGCCGATCGGATTCGCGCAGCGGGTCTGAGCATTGAAAAAGGCCCCTACGATCGTTCCGACGGACGAAGTCTTTATTTCCGCGATCCGTTTGGAAATCTTGTCGAGTATCTCTACTACAAACCGCATTGACGCAGCTGTTGTTTTGGAAAATTCCGAAGTGCAACTGCAACTGCAACTGAAGGTGAGCTCATGAGTGAACAGAACGTGATGGTATGGCTGGCAATCGGTATTTTCGGTCTCATTTTGGCATTCGGGTGGCGCCGAGTTGTCGCAGGCAAGACTAAGAAAAAAGGAGAGGCTCGAGATTTACGCTCCGCTGAAATTCAACTCCCGCGCGAGTCAGAGCCGGTGCACGATGTCCGTCCATCGATTCCGAGTCCGGATGCCGTTTCTTCACAGACCATTGAAAGCAAAAAGGTCGCCGCGCCGAGTTTGCCATGGCTGGCAAGACTGTCTGCAGGTTTGAGCAAAACGCAATCGCAGATCACGCGTCAGATCGAAATGCTGTTTCTGAGCGGCGAAGAAAAGGCATCGCGTGAAGCACTCCTCGACAGTGTTCTTGAAATTCTCGTCCGTGCCGATGTCGGTGTGCGCACGGCAGAGCGTCTCGTTGATCAGGTACGACAGGCACTTCCAGCATCTGAGAATGTGACTGGAGATGCAGTTGTTGCGTTGCTCAGGAAAGAAATTCTCGAAATTTTGCGTGCACCCGAGGAAGCTGATGCGAAGGAACGCGGACGCGCGTGGGCGCTGGTATCAGAAGTCGGGCAAGGTACGCGCGTTGTGTTGATGGTGGGCGTCAATGGTGTCGGTAAAACCACCACCACAGGCAAACTTGCCTTCAAAGAAGCGCAGGCGGGTCGCAAAGTGATTGTGGGTGCCGCAGATACGTTTCGTGCTGCAGCTGTCGATCAATTGGAAGAATGGTCCCGACGCGCAGGTGTGGAGTGTGTGCGGCTGAACGAGGGTGCCGATCCGGCGTCTGTTGCCTTTGAATGTGTCAAGAAAGCACGCACCCAAGAAGCAGATCTTTGTCTCGTGGACACGGCTGGCCGCCTGCACAACCGCGCCGATCTCATGCAAGAGCTTGCCAAAATCAAACGTGTGGCCAGCAAGGATTTACCCGGTGCACCGCATGATGTGCTTCTCGTGCTCGATGCAACAACGGGTCAGAATGCGCTCCAGCAAGCAAAGGTATTCAAAGAAATTGCCGGCGTGACCGGACTTGTTCTCACCAAACTCGACGGCACTGCCAAAGGCGGCGTTGCGATTGCGCTTGCCGCTGAAATGAATCTTCCCATCCGCTTTGTCGGCGTGGGAGAAACGGTGGACGATCTTCATCTCTTCAGTCCAGTGGAGTTTGTCGATGCTCTGTTCCAACCGGCGGGAACGACGGGAGCACCTTCACGTTCTGCTGACATCGCTGAACGCGTGTGACACCCGATTGAGTTCGCCTGAAAGCCGAGGCTCGGCGCCTTGCCGTAAGTGACTGTAGATTAAATAACTTTTCATCTTATGCTCACAAACGCAGTGCGTTCACCCGAAAAGGACAAAGGGGTGAGCGATGCAAGTGGCGGCGGAGAAACAAAGGCACAAACACCAGTCCGGTTCGGGATGCACTCTGTTATCCGTGGTGTTGGGTTTACTTTGTGCCTGTTCAAAAGGATCGCCCAACTCCGTCCAGTGCTCAGCAACAAAATCTCTCCTGCGTTTCAAAACGGCAACGGCCCCAAAAACGTCCCAGCAGAAAGGTTATTTCAGCAACGGCGGATTCGTGGAAGTTTTCACGCGCAAAGAATTGTTTGGCCCTGTCGACAGCCGGCGTCTTTGCACCGCTTACGTGGAATATTCAGACAGTCCTCTTGATCCTCTTCCGTCAACGGATTCCCCGCTCGTAATGAATATTTTTTCAGCCTCACATTGTTTCGATGCGTCTCGCGATCATTCTATCAAGCTTCATTTGTTCGACGGAAATACCTACCTTGCTTATCCTGTGGAATCGCCTGCGTTGAAAAAGGTGAACGAACTGCGCTCGGCAATGAAAGCGAAGAAGATTCCTCAAAACGAGCAAGAGAAAGTACTCAAAGCATTTCGGGCCTCTGTGACGAATATCGAGAGCCTATTCAATGCTTCGGTTGAGTCTGTGGGCAGTGGACCTTCTACCGTCGGTGGTAAATTGTGCCTGCGGAAAGACGATTCGGAATTTCAGCATGTCTGTGCGACTTACCATGACATCGCAGTCGTGCCAGTTGTCCCGTCGAGCAGAATTCTTGCGTCCGATTTGGACGACTTGAAAGTCTTTCGAAACGAGGCATCGCAGCGGCTGAAGTTGTGGATTGATGGGACTGAAATTGCAAAAAACTCCGTTTCTGCGACGCCGAAAGAACTTGTTTTTCAGGATGATGTTTCGACAAAACATACACTCACAAGTCTTCACAAAGAAATGCGGCGCCGATTGCTGACCTTCTCAAAGATGAAGAATTTACAGTTTGTTGCTCAAGAACTTCTACTTTCGCTGCAGGAATGTGAACAAAGAAACTCAGGGGCGATGTGCCCTGTGGTTCATGAAATTGCAGCCGCTCTTCGGGCCCAATTGGATGGGACCGGCGATGAGAATTTTGATGACAGTTCGCTGGTGACTGTGGTGGATGGATTGATGTCAAAGTACGCATCCGCTTTGAATAAAATGGATAAGGCTTTCACTGTTTTTTCCCCATTTTTATCACAAGCATTAGATAATAGTTCAAAGCTGAGTCTCGTGACTCGGATCCATTCGAATTTGCGTTTCGTGACCGTGACTGATCCGACAAACGACAGGCCTGATCCTCTGGATGCGATGACGACAGGGCGTGCTTTCATGCACATGAATGCAAATAATTTCACAGGAGACAATACAGGAGCTTCGGTCGCTTTTGTCCGTTGGGTCAGTGATTCGTCTTCACTTGTTTTGGGTCGGTTCGCTCATTTCTTTTTTCCAAAGACAGTCACGGCTTCAGTGCGGGACAAGGTTACGTCTCCGGCGCTGCCCAACATCGGTTTCATGCAGTCGGGCGACAGCGGTTCCATTGTGGTCGTCGACCACATTCCGTTATTTACGATCACGAGCGTGGATGGTGAATCCACATCCGGTGGGGCCGCCATTCAGCCGCTGCCCGCACCGGTCGATGAGGATGACTCGAACTCCGGCGGGAGTCGTAAAGCTTCGGGCAATGCCCAAGTCCGTTGCCGCTGATGCGCACCTGATCGTTCTTAGAGTTCCCAAGTCGCCGCGAGCAAGCCCCTGTCCGACTCGACGGGAAGCGTGAGCAAAGAAAGTGCTTCCGAAAGGCTGCAGTTCCACTCGCAGTGCTTGCTGAGAAAATTCAACGCACGCAATTGCGTGAGAACACGACGCACACTCATATGCGTGCCGCGCAATCCTTCTTTTGCACTGAGGTCGCAGAAGTCCGTGATGTGGAGGGGAGAGGGTGATGTTGCGTCGGCCGCCACCCAAAGGCAGAGCTCAGCATCGGCAGCCTCGAGAGGCACGGAATTGCACCACGTGCGGAATCCGTTCGTCAGCCGGATGCGAAGCGCCTCTGGACGCACCGTATTGGAGTAAAGCGCAATCGAAGCCGGAACGAGAACGTCCGCTTCCAAGAGCGGGGTCAGACGCCATGCCTTCAGGCTGGGACGCTCTGTTTCAAGCGCTGTGACGGGAATGTCCCTCCACACGCTGGCCACCTGAGGTGAGCAAAGAAGACGGTGCCAGAGGAGATCCACGGTCGAAACATAAGGAAAAGTCCGCCACCAATCCATTTCTGAAGACGATTGTGCTGCATCAGAACGTTCAATGGAATTCGGACGCAGGGCCTCGCCGTGCTGGTCCAAAATCTCGCACATGGCAGCTGCTGCGGGCAGACCCGCCAAGGCGCAGAGTTCGAGGACAGCTTCGGTATGGCCTGTGCGGGCGAGCAAACCGCCGTCTTGCGCACGGACAGGAAAAACATGTCCCGGGCTGAGGAAATCGTGTTGAGTCGCTGAAGGTTCTGCCATCAAGGCGATCGTTTTTGCACGGTCCGTGGCTGAAATACCGCTCGTGATGTTGTGTCTGGCATCTACCGACAGGGTGAAACCCGTGTGCGCCATGCCACCGGGCCATTTCGGTGCGGTCGGGATTCCCAAACGGTCGGCAATTTCATTCGAAACAGACACGCAGAGCAAACCGCAAGCCTTACGGATGGCCACATTCACAAGGGCTGGGGAGGCGTGCAGAGCATGAAAAACGAGGTCCGCTTCATTTTCCCTTCTCCCGTCGTCGCCGACCAAGACGGCTCCGCCGCGCGCAAAGGTTTCGACGGCCCTCATGACCCGATTCCGCATGGCTCCCAGCTCGCGGGAATGTGTGCTGGCACTTGGCTGCATGATAGCTCTCCTGCGTAACTAACCGAAAAGATTCAATATCTTAAATTTAAAAAGAATTCTGGTTAAGGCCTGTCTTGCAGGCACCGAAACCCCCCGTGCGCGGATCTGGGCAGCCAGCGCCGCGTCAACGTGCAAGGGATATTATGAAGCGTCCAAAAGGGAAATGGCGTTCTCAAAATATTGCGATTGCCTCATTGGCTCTGGCCGCTTTGGGCAGCGCATGGGCGGACGTGCCCCCCTCCTCACCTGCTCCTGAGCCCTTTACCAAAGAGTCCGGACCTCTCGGAGGGCGCCCCGCATCTGACTCACAATTAAAAATGACCCTTCTTGAGGAGCGAGTCGAGCCGGCAAGTTCTTCGGTGAACAAATCGCCGCTCGACGGCCCCGCCTTTTCCGCGGTCCCTGCGGAGGGGGTCGGACTCAATGCACGGACCTTGAGAGGCACCACATCCGGTCCTGATGCCATTCCCGAGCTGCGCGGAAGCTTCAAAGATTTTGCGCTTCCCTCATCGGATCGATGGTGGGAGCTTCATGGACTGAAGCAGTCGCCTGAACTCAAGCGCGCAGTGCGAAGACTGTCCGAGCATCTGGTCGGCACAACGCGGGAAAAGTCGTCCGCGTACCGCTACTGCGAGTCTCGCCGTGCCACTTTGAATCGAGGGCCGCAGGGTGTTGTCACTCCCGATGGAATAGGTTGTCTCTACTATACTTGGCAAAAATTACTCCGTGAGAGCAAAAAGAACGAATCCGTACCGCAAAAAGTTTCTGCGAGCGGAAAAAAACAGAAAAAGGGAAAGGCCACTGCTTCGCGTCGGAAAAGCCAACCCAGTGGGACTTTATCATTGGCCAGTCGCAATGATCTTTCTTCACTGCAGGAGATTTCATATGTCGCCGCGCTCAAACGCATTGAATTTCGCTCTGAAGCGGCTGCGCTCCGAGGAGCACAAACAGCACGTGAAAATCCGACGGATTGTAAATTGACCTCGCTGCGTGCTGCAGTGCTGCGTGATTTGGAGAATTTTCTTCCGTCGGCCGCCGTGTGGAACTCGATGAATCAGCTCTATCAGATTGTCGCTCCTTGCCTGCACCCCGCACACGAGGCTTTCGAAGTGGTCAATCTGCGCATGGCTTTGCTGCAGTTGGAACGGAAGGACCTCAACAAAGCCGCAGCATTTTTTGATGTTGCTCTGCAGAGCAAAAGTCCGGAAGACGAATACATTGCTCTGTTTTGGCGAGGCTATCTTGATCATCTGCAGAAACCATTGCCCGGCCTTCAACCAGTCAGTTCCGCAACTGCGGCTCCGGCAGAATCCACCGCCGGAATGGCGAGTCTGACAACAGGCAATGTGTTCTGGGATAGGCTGCTGGAAAAGTATCCGCTGACTTTGCACGCGCTCGTCGTGGATGCCATTCGCGGATTAGATTCTTACGAACGCTATGAAAAACGCACAGCACCCAGTGTGTCGGTGTATTCCGGACAGGAGTGGGGGCTCGGCAACGTTTCGCATTTGATGGCTGCAATTTTTCTGGTCAACGGCAGCAAACGCGAGACAGAGCGATTGGCAAGACTGCTCGATGAATCGAACGTGTCACTCCCCAGCTTGGAATCTGCCATGTTTCGTTTGAAGTTCATGGAAGCCTCTGGGAATCAGAGAGCCATCATCCGAGTTGTTTGGGCTTCACTGAAGCAATTCGGAACAGGCATACTTTCTCCTGATTTACTTGATTTGCTTTATCCGGTGAAGTTCCGCAATGAGATCACGCAGCAGGCATCGCAAATTGATCCTGCTCTGGTTTTTTCCTTGATCCGTCAGGAGAGCAACTTCAACCCGCGTGCCACCAGCCCTGTGGGTGCAAGGGGCTTGATGCAGGTGATGCCCAACACAGCGCGCCGCATTGAGCGCAAGAAACGACTGGACCTCTATGATCCGCACACCAACATTCGCATAGGGGCAAAGTATTTGGGTATCTTGCGACGTCAACACAACGGCGATTACGCGCGTCTTATTGCCTCGTACAATGCAGGTCCGAACAATACAAAGAAATGGGATGCGCGTTACAACGGCGAGGTCCCTCTTCTTTTCGCCGACCTCATTCCCTTCCCCGAGACGCGCAACTATGTGACTGGCTTGATGCGGCACATGTATTGGTACCGTGCGCTTGTCTCTCATATTAAAGAGGCACACCCGACAACACGGATCCAGTGGTCGTGGTCATTGAACGATGTCATTCCAAAAAGAGAGCAATTCGGAATTAAGCCTGATGCCGTGTTTGAAGCTAAAATCGAGGCTTTGCCTTGGAGTCAGCAGGCCGCAGAACCACCTGCAAAAAACGCGGTTGAGAGTCGATGACCTTATTGAAGGTTATCTTTAGAGAGCGCGAGGCAGGTGGATTCTGAGCTTTTTAGCGCGGGGACGAAAGATCACGCGTTGTCCGCGTGGAGACCGAAGCAATCGGCAGGATAAACATCCACTCATTTTTTGCAATTCTGTCTGCACTCAGAACCCGTGCCAGACAGATTCGAGGCGCAAGATCCAAAGGAACTGCTTCGTTCATCACATAGCTGATCGGACTTTTTCCGATGTGAATGCCCTCGAAAGAAACGTCGAATGCGCCGTTGCTTTCGCTGCAATTGACCAGTGGTTCGGAGTCTGCTGGAATCACCGCATCACCGGACGCGGTCGTGAGCAGAAAACGGATTTGCTTGCCACGTATGAAAGGATCGTTTCCACCCGGGTTGAGAGACACCTGTCCGAGAGGACGAACCTCAAGAGCACACACGCCGCTTTGAGCGCTTCCTTTGACGATGAACGGACGCGCGTGGTGTGCCCAGCCTCCGTCGACCCACACCATTTCACCGTCAGCAAGATTGAGTTTTCTCGGAGGCAATTCCTCGCACGGGATGAGGTCTTCGCGCTGCAGAACGAGTGATGCTGACGAGAGCTGTGCATTGCTGAAGAGCTGAGAGTCGGAATGCGCGTTGGCTTTTTTGCCGGAATCAGTTTCCCGCGCTGCCAAAGCTCGATAGCTTTCGAGACGGCCACGCTTGTTTCCACCCTGACATCCGACAAGGTCAGGGCAGAGTGATGCCACTCCTAAAAAGAGCAGCAGACTGGTGTTGTGTCGCTTCTTCAGCACACGATCCTCCACTGGGAGGGGTATCGGCGGTCAGAATCGAAACTGAAGCAAGAATCGTCAGAGGATGCGCGTCAGCCACGAGCGAAAAAGCTCCTCGGAGCGGGTGGCAAGAAGTGAACGTTTCAGTCCTTTTTCGAGTTTTTTCTTATTTTGAGGAAGGTTGATTTCGGGGAATGCTGCACTCTTGTCTGCTAAGAATGATTCCGTCAGTTCACTGAAAAGTCCCCAGTGGATGTTCATGGGGCAGTAGTGCTTGGGATCAGAATCTTTCAGATGAGACACCAGACATCCCATCGCTGTGTCATGAGGGGGAAGCTCGAGTGTGCGCCCCTGAGCCAGTTTTTGTCCGATGATGTGCCCAACAAGGAGCCCATGCGCCGCACTTTCCACATAGCCTTCGACGCCTGAAATTTGCCCTGCGAGCCAGACGTCAGGACGGCAGCGCAGCGAGAGATCGTGGGTCTGAACAATTTTGGGTGCTACCAGATAAGTGTTGCGGTGCATGCTTCCCATGCGATGGAACTCGGCTTGAGCCAATCCGGGGAGCATGCGGAAAATGCGCTTTTGCTCGGGCCATTTGAGGCGTGTCTGGAAGCCCACCATGTTGTAGGATGCTTCTCCCAATTTTTCGCGGCGCAACTGCACGGCCGCATAAGGGCGGCGTCCGGTGCGGGGATCATCGAGCCCCATGGGCTTCATCGGGCCGAAGGAGAGTGTCCGCGGGCCGCTTTCGGCGAGCACTTCGATGGGTTGGCAGCCATTGAAAAAACGAGGTTCTTCGAAATCGTGATAGGGGACTTTTTCTGCAGCAAGAAGCGCATCTACAAATGCAAAATACTCTTCTTTGTTCAGTGGCAGATTGAGGTAGTGCCCCGCAGGTTCACCGTCTTCGCTGCTGAGTTCTTGAACCTCTTTGAGGGCGCTGTCCCGTTGTGCCGTTCTGGTTTTTCGATTCGCGAAGAACGCAATTTCGGTGTCAATCGAATCGCCGTCAATGATGGGGGCGATGGCGTCGTAAAAATAGAGAGAGTCAGAGCCCGTCATGCGTCTGAGATCTTCAGCCAGTGCAGGCGCGGTCAGAGGTCCTGTTGCGACAACAATCGCCGAAAATTGTTCGGCGTCGAGTTCATCGATGGAGGTCACTTGCTTCTCGACGACGGAGATTTTCGGATGTCCTCGGAGCTCGCGCGTGATGTGTCCGGAAAAAAGTTCGCGATCGACCGCGAGTGCTTCTCCTGCAGGCACTTCACTGTGTCGTGAGGCATGCATCATGAGACTTCCCAGCGTCGTCATTTCCTGTTTGAGGAGGCCTGCCGGATTCAATCGGCTTTTGCTCTTCAAGCTGTTCGAACAGACGAGTTCGGCAAAGTGGTGCGGTTCTGACTGCGCAGGAGTGGGGGTTGAGGATTTCATTTCAAAGAGTGTCACAGCGAGGCCATAAGAGTTGGCCAAGGTCCATGCCACTTCTGAACCGGCCAAGCCGGCTCCGATCACTGCCACTTTCATTCGAATTTGCGCCTCTCCGCCGTCCCTAAATTCAGGCATCACAGCGCAGGCAGGCGTGAAGACGAACTCTCAGGGGCATTCCAAGTTGACCGTTTCTACGTAGCACATCAATTCCGGCGACCAGCGCATGAGCGCAGGCCGGTGCATGAAGCTGGGGCCCCATGCCACCCGAATGGTTTCGGGCTTGGCATAGCAGGCCACTTGACCTGTTGTCACGAGTGTGAGGTCGTCATCCACCACCACCATGCCCTGATAAAGTTCGCGATTGGGCACTTTCAGCCAGCAGTTCTGATTGCTCTTGGTCACCTTGCACGCGACGGTGTCTTTGAATTTGCTGCAATCCCGAGTGACACTGGGTGGCTTCGCGGGGGTGGGGGCGGCTGCTTTGGTCACGAGGAACTGCCGGCTCATGTAGCCGACTTTTCCCTTGTAACGGACTTTCATCCAGTCGGGGCCGGAATTGCCCAGTGAGCACACCTCTTCGCCTTCGTTGGCGCCGTCGATCGCATTGGCTGTGGTGCTCGGTTGCTCACGAAGCTTCAAACCCGCGGTCGTTCCCGTCACCATCATCATCACACAATCACTCGCGTTGGCATTCGCTGCAGCGTTGTTGAGTTCATTGTAAAGTTCCATGGGCCACGCAGGCTGCAGGCAGACCGAAGGATCGGCGCTGACGTATTTGGCCTTGCAGGCATCCACCAGATTTTGCGGAAACCCGCCCTGAGGAGCGCACTTGGTTTTGACCTCGTCGCATTGAATCGCGGGTTGCGCAGCTGCAGTGCTTTGCACGGGGGCAGGTGCGACGGGAGCCGGCTCTTCTTGTTGCTCTAAAGGTTGGCAACCTTGCTGCAGAGGCAAGGCCAAGAGGGAACAGGAAAGCGAAAGTGCAGCAAGAATGCGTTCAGTGCGAATCATGACGAGGGCCTCCCTGGACGTCTGTCTACAGACGGGGTATCGGCGCGTCGGAATGACACTTGAGCTGAAGTTGCTGGATAAAAAATCTTTGACTGAAAAAAAAAGTACCACCCCGTCGCGGGATGGCACACAAGGAAGAACAGACCATGTCCGACAAAGTTGTCTTTTCCGCAGAGCGAATCCGACCTCTTTGCCCTTTGGGCAACGCGACTTTCCTCATCCGCCTCTGTTGGGTCAAGATGGGGAAACGGTTGGACAATCGAATTCACAATTTGATGTTTTAATGCAATTGTGGATGGTCCTAAACTCGCTCCAAAGAGTCTGAAAAGGAGAATGCGGTGGACACTCGTCCTTACGTCGTCGTCACTGGTGCACATGGATTTATCGGCAATCATATCCTCGAACGCATGCTGATGTCCGATATCAGCACCCTCAAGAATGCGGGTCTTCCGGCGGAGGCATCTGAGCACCGGCCGCGCACAGCGCAAGTGAGATTTTCACAACAAAGTCCGATGGAGTCAGAAGTTTTCGATATTTGGGCAGTTGACTTGCCTGAGGCAGCGGCGCGCCCCCTCGCGCATCGTTTTGGGCAATCGAGCCGTGTGAAGCAGATGTTTCAAAAGGATCTGCTTCGCCTTCTCGAGGAGAGCCAGACGCCGCCGCTCGCTGTCATTCACAATGGCGCGTGTTCATCGACCGTCGAACGCAATCCGGCGGTTTTTGCCGAACTCAACGTCGGTTCTTCGCAGGACCTTTGGAACTACTGCAGTCAGCACCACATTCCATTCATCTATGCTTCAAGTGCTGCTGTGTATGGAGACGGTGCACTTGGTTTTTCAGATCAACCGGAACTTTGCCGGAGCTATAAACCGCTCAACCTGTACGGGCAGTCCAAACTCGATTTCGACGTGTGGGCTCTGGAGCAGAAACAATCGCCCTCGTGCTGGTTCGGGCTGCGCTATTTCAACGTCTATGGCCCGCTTGAAAGCCACAAGGGCGGTCAGGCGAGCATGGTCTTTCATGGCTATCAACAAGCTGCGCGGACGGGTCTCATCCGGCTGTTCAAAAGCAACACACCCGACTACGGCGACGGGGAACAGGTGCGTGATTTTGTCTATGTGAAGGATATCGTCAAAGTTACGATGCATTTGTTGGGGATGGCTTTGAGAAAAGAATTCCCTTCTGCCGCGCATGCCGGACGCGCCGGTTGCTTCATCAATGTGGGCACGGGCCTCACACGCTGCTGGAACGATCTCGCCCGTTGCGTTTTTGATGCGCTTTCACTGCCGGCTCGCATTGAGTATATTTCCATTCCAGAGAACATTGCTGGTCAGTATCAGAATTACACGTGCGCGGACCTCTCCACCTTGCGTTCCTTGGGCTATACGCTGCCCTTTGCTTCGCTCGAAGAAGGAGTTTCTCAATACGTGCAGCGTTATCTGATGCGCGGTCTTTAAGGAGCACAGAACAATGAATGAGGTTTCCACCTTGACCCGCACTGTGTATTGGTCGCCCAGCGGAGAACTCGCTTCCGTGTTGCACCAAACAACCTATCTTTGGCTTGCCGTCGCAGTGGCCGTGATGGGTTGGGGTGTGTGGCGACGGGTGAAGATCTGGAAGCTCGGGCGTCCTGAAGCGGCTTTCGATCGGCCGGCGGAACGCATCTTGCGTTTGTTGAAAGGCACTCTGGCACAAGGAAAAGTGTTGCGGGCACGGCGGATGCGCGATCCCAAACCGCGTTCCTATTTCGCAGCTTGGATGCACGGCCTTATTTTTTACGGTTTCCTTGCGCTGGTTTTTGCCACGACCATCGTCGCCCTCAAAGAGTACGGCATTGTTGATCTCTACAACGGAGCTTTTTACGGTTTCGTTGTGATTGTTTCTGAGTGGGGCGGCTTGGCTCTCACCGTTGGCTTGGGAATGGGCGTGTTTCGCCGCAGCACCCGCACCGATGAATTCAAACATGCACTCGATTACACCGTGCTCTATGGTTTGCTCTTTTTGCTTTGCCTGCAGGGATTTTTGATTGAGGGTTTCCGTCTTGCCGTCGACAAGACTGCATCTGACGCTGCGCTCAGTTTTGTCGGTCAGTTCTTTGCGCTGCTTTTTCCGCAGGAACTCTCTCCCGAATCGAGTGCAAACGTGTATGCGGGGCTGTGGTATTTTCACATGCTCACCACCATGACGTTCATTGCCGTCATTCCTTACACACGCGCCATGCACATCGTGACGGCTTCGTTGAATCTGTATACTCAACGCCTTGAGCCTAACGTGATTCTGCCCAAGATTGACTTTGAAAACGCAGAGGCCGAATATTTTGGTCCACGCGCCGTGCTCGATTTCACATGGAAAGATCTGCTGAGCTTCGACAGCTGCACCGAGTGCCGGCGTTGCACGGACATCTGTCCTGCCAATGCTGTGGAGAAGGCGCTCGACCCCCGTCAGGTCATGCTCAAACTCCGCGACAGCATGTTGGTGGAAGCACAGCTGCCCGCTGACAAACGCAATGCAGAAGACAATTATCTTTATGAGTCGGGCCGGATCACCAGTGAAGAAATCTGGGCCTGCACCAACTGCGGCGGTTGTGTCAATGAGTGCCCTGTGGGCATCGACCAGCTGCGCGGCATCATGCAACTGCGCCGTTACCAAACTCTTACGCTCGGCGAAATTCCCCCATCCGCAGGCAAAGCGATCGAGAACATCAAGCAACACAAAAACCCGTGGGGCGTGGCGCATGCGGATCGCTTCAAATGGGCCGAAGGTTTGGACGTGCCTGTGATTACGGGTGAGTCGCCTGAAGTGGAGTATTTGTATTACGTGGGTTGCGCAGGTTCATATGATGCCGGCAACCAAAAGGTCGCACGCAGTGTGGTCAAAATTCTCAAGTCCTGCGGCGTGAATTTTGCGGTTCTGGGTAAGGCTGAGCAATGCAACGGTGAGCCCGTGAAGCGTTTGGGCGACGAGTACAGCTTTTCTGAAATTGCCCGCAGCAACGTCGAGCAGCTCAATGCCCTCAAGTTCAAGAAAATTGTCACCCACTGTCCGCATTGCTTCAACACGATCAAAAACGATTTCAAGGAGTATGGCGGCCACTATGAAGTCATGCACCACAGTCAACTTCTTTCGGCACTGCACCGCGACGGCAAGTTGAAAATGCCGGTTGAAGTGCGCAAGGAAGTCACTTTTCACGACCCGTGTTTCCTCGGCCGCCACAACGGGGAATACGATGCGCCGCGTCAGCTTCTTGAAGGCATCGCTGGTTTGCGGCTGCATGAAATGGAATATGCCAAACAGCAATCAAGCTGCTGCGGCATGGGCGGCGGCAACATGTGGTACGAATCGAAGGGCGGCAGCAAACCGATCGTCATGCAGCGCCTTGAACATGTGGCAGCCACGGGTGCCAAAACGCTGGTCACGGGATGCTCGTTCTGTATGATCAACTTCAAGGGCGCATTTAAAAATCTTCAAGCCACGCAGGATCTTGAAGTCATGGATTTGGCCGAAGCCGTGGCCCTGACCTTACCTCCAGAGCCATCCCAGCCGATGGACTCAGCACAAGGATGAGGAGCAGCTTTTGCGGTCTGTCCGAAAAACAACCGCCTTTCGTTTAGGATTCTGCTGTGTTGCACTGCAGGTGATGTTTTCATCTGCGGTTGCCTTTGCCATTCCGCGCGGCCAGCGGATGATTTTCGGGGCCGGCCGCGGGCCTATTTTTTACACTGCGCCGGAACTCACCACATTCAACGCGCGTTTGGGCAACAGCCCTCGGCTCACAGTGGACCATGAATTCGGCCGCATTCTTTCCAATCAAGCCACATTTGAATTGACGCAACGGAGCGACGTGTGGACATGGGGGGGGGAGCTTCAGAATTGGAGCGAATCACACATTGGAACGTCGGCAGACGGAGGCAGCACGCCGCGCAGTGCGGCTTCGCTTTCCTTCATTCGCGCTTGGATGACAGGGGGTGTGCGACTTTGGCCTTGGGTGGGCCCTCGGTTTGTTCGTCGGCAAACCAGCCTTGTCGGCTTTGGAGTCGTCGGGAGCAAACCGCGGCCCTTGGATTCCGGCTTTTTCTCTTGGCTGCGCGTGGCCACCGGCCCCTTGTTTTGGAAACACAGCTATCAGCTTCTGGATGAGGAGAACCAGACGAGCATTTCTTATGCCTCCCAAACAGTGTCTTGGGAGGGGGCAGTGCGTTGGAGTGTCGGCTGGCGATTGGGCCCTGTCTGTGACCTCGGGGTGGACCTTATTGGAAGCACCTCGAAGGCATTTCACAAAGTGGCCAAGGTGGGGCAATACACACTCAGCGGGCGCGAGTCGCTCGACGTCGCCTCTGAATTGGAGGTGGACAAGCTGGCAGCCACGCCGTGGCGCTCGACTCAAATTCTTCTTTTCCTTCGTTTTTTCTACCCATAACCGAATTGACGATCGTTCTTTTTAAAAACACTCAAGAAACAGGGCACATCTCCGAACCATAAGTTGGGCAGGGAAGCTCACATGTGAGGGGTTGTTATGCGCGAACTTCATCGTCCCAACAAAATGGACAAAGGTTCATGGTTTGCAGGCCTGACTCTTATGGCTGTGCTAGCCTCAACGGCCTGCGGGACACTCGAGATGCGCGATTTGAAGGATTCCTTCGGGAGTAAAACGGAAGGAACGGAGAATTCGGATCAGGACTGGGCCACGGTGCGTGTCGGGCTCAATCCCTCACAAGTTTTGACCTCCAAATTGACGGAGAGTGATTTCCCACCTGAATCTTTTTCGCTTTTTGCGATGGATCTCGTCGAAGCCACTGGCATGAAATTCAACGTCTCTGGCTGTGCCTCGGGTTACTCGGTGGCAGCGACAAACGTGGCTGCTTACACAACCGACGTGAAGCTCTATAATACAGATAAGAATTGTATGGTTGGTTTGATGGAATTCTCATACGGGGGTGCGACTTTCTTCCCTCCTGCAGGAACGACGGAACTGTCGGGTGCTGTCGGTACGTCCGCGATTTTTCAAACAGCAGGCGCCTCACAGGAATTGAAGGTGAAAGTGTATAAGCAATTGCTTGCGGGCGGCATTGCCAATGGCCAACAAGCAGCCTTCACTTTTTTGAAGAGTGTGAAAGGGACCGACGTGAATGTGGCTGACTACAGCGCTGCGTTCACGCTGAAGGTCGAAGGTGTTGAGGCGCCCGCATTCACCATTTCCGACATTGATCTCATTGATATCGCCTCGGTCGGTGGAGCGGCAACATTTCGGTTTACCTTGCAGTGCAATGAATCTCTCGTTCAGGTCGGGAGCGATTGGGCCTGCCCGCGCGTGGCCGGAGAAACTGATCCCCAGAAAGTCCTTCAAATGGCTGTGAAGCTGATTGCAGACACGGGCAATGCCAACACGTATACCTACTCGCAAATTGAAACGATTATGAGCAGCGGAACAACCACGTTGAACAACAGTTCGAAAGCCTCTGTGAACACGATCACCACTGATTTGGTGGGGCCCGGACAGCTTGTGAACAATAAGCAAATGATTCTGATCGTCAGTTACACCGACCCCGTTGTGGGTGCCAATGCGTCCCGAGGCACAAGCTATGCTTACTTCAACGTCGACATCGGCAATCCGCAATAGTATTCTCTAACGTGGAATCAATTTGAAAACGTGAGAGGGGGGATACCATTCCCTCTTGTTTTCGTTTTGCGAAGAGACGGGTGAATGGAATTGCAGAGACAATGGAGTGTTCGGGGCAGTCTTGCTGCTCTATGCCTTTTCTCAATGAGTGTCATTTTTATTGCAGCCTGCGGTTCGCGCCGTTCGGGGAAGATATCCGTGACACCCGATCAGGCGTTTGCGAGGTTGAAGCCTTCGTCCAGCAATCCTCTCTTGTGCCATCTGTTGAGTGGTTACGGGTGTGGAAGACTCAGTATTTCCACCTCAAGCGGCGAGGCCTCGGTCACCCATGAGGATTTCATTGTAGATTGCAATTCCAGTGAACTGGGCTTGTCGATTGCCGCTCGCGATCAGGCTGGCTTAGGGCCGGGTCTGTCATTTGGTGTGAATGTGGCCGGAGTGACCTCCCTGACAGCTGAGAAATATGTGTGTTCAGGGATTGAGCTCACGAGCGACCCTGTCCTTGTGAAGTGGAAGGAAAAGAGCTGTGGCGTGTTTGTGCGTTATGGTGAAACAGAAAGTTGGACCATCGCGGATGAACCCTGCACCGTGACTTTGGAAACGGCGGACGACCAGTGGCGCGGCGTGATTGATTGTCCTCGGCTGAGCAATGGCACTCAGGCATGGAACTTCAACGATCCGGCGGTGTTCACATGTCCAAAAAAATGAAGATTGAATTCAAAGTTGTAGCTGTTTTTTCTGCTCTTTCTGTTTTTCATTTCGCAACATCGTGCGGTCAGAAAAAGACGACCTCGGGTGCAGCTGAAACGCCCGAAACATTGCATGTGAACCTCTCCGTGCATCCCTCCACGATGCTTCTTGGAGCACCTGATACACTCATTTCTGAAGTCACGATCCAGCGATTCTCCTGCCCCGATGCCTCAGATCCGGTGGATTATTCATTGAAGCAGGTGCAGTCTGAAAAAGTGTTTGTTCTGAACGAAAGTCGGGCCGTGCTGGAAGGGTGTTCTCTCCGCATCAGAAGCATCAAGCTGACTTCCGGAAAGCTCACTTTCAAATTCGACGCGGCCAAAGATCAGTTCACTGCGGTGGGAACCTCGGAGACAGTGTTGTCCAACTCCGCGCAGAATGCTTTTTTGAATGCCGTGATTCCCACAAAAGTCCCGCTGGCTTCGGAGAAAAATATTTTTTGGCCACTCATGGTTTCTGCTGTGGACAGCACTGAACGCTTGTTTCCATTGATGGTGGAAGCGCGGGAAGCCGGAGTGCCTTCGTTGGGTTTGTCAGTGTCTCACATCAATGACCGTGGGACACTGAACACCACGTGGCGCGAATTCGGTGTTGCTCTGTCGTGCGGCGCACCCTCGGCACTCGGATCGTGCAATGGACAATTGTTACGGGGCATGACGGCGCGCATGGTCCTGCAAAGTGATGTCGACTTGGGAAGTGCAGATCAAATTCGCCTGCGAGGCAGTCTGAACGACTTTCTTTTCACTGCCGGACTTTCACATTTGCTGGGGTCTGGCCTGCGTTTCACGCTGACTCTGCCGCTCTCGCAATTTGGCCAACCCCAATATCTGATTGTCATGAAGGGCCGGAGCTATTCCGTTTTTAAGGTATTGCCTGACTCAGTCCCGTCGGCCAATGCCAATCAGTGACATGAATTCTGCGCGCGTTGAAGCGTTGTCGCGGAAGACTCCGTGCAGCGAGCTGGTGACCATCGTTGCACCTTGTTTGCGCACGCCACGCACGCACATGCAACTGTGACGTCCTTCGATGACCACTGCCACTCCATGCGGCTGAAGATTTTCTTTGACTGCACTGGCAATTTGCTGGGTCATGCGTTCCTGCACCTGCAGGCGCTTGGCAAAGACATCAACAATACGCGCCAACTTGGAAAGTCCGACGATGCGGCCTTGTGACGGCAGGTAAGCGACGTGCGCTCGGCCGTTGAAATTCAACAGATGATGCTCGCAGCAGGAGGTGAACTCGATATCTTTGAGAACAACCATCTCGTCCGAATTGCCTTCGAAGGTGGTTGAAAGAACTTGCTCCGGACTCACGCGGTAGCCTTCGGTCATTTCAAGCCACGCGCGACAAACGCGGTCGGGCGTTTCCAGCAGACCATCGCGGTCGGGATCTTCGCCCATGTAACGCAGAAGAGTGCGCACTGCGGCGCGCGCGCTTTGTGCGTCGATGCCATTGCTGTCAGTGGCTTTTACAAAAAAGGGGCTCATCTGTTCTCTCCTTTACTTCCGTGCGGCGTGTATTGCTCTGAGAGCGTCGCAAGGGAACTCAAATCAGGCCTTTGAGCGGAATTTGCGCTTCATCCGGAGATTTTTCGAGATAGAGAATCACTGTCCTTCCAATGCGTCCGACAACGAAACTGTGCTCGGAGAGCTGCTCTTCGAGTTCTGTGAGAGCATCTTTTTTCTCTGCGGCATCGGTTTGTCCGGGAAGTTGAACTTTAATGAGTTCGTGCGTTTCGAGAGCGCGATTCACTTCAACCAAAACTGTGGGACTGAGCCCCTGTGCGCCCACCAGAACGACAGGCTTCAAATGGTGTGCCTTGCCTTTGAGGGCTGCACGCTGTTGGCTTGTGAGTGAAGTTGCAAAAACGTGTGATTTTTTGGATGAACGTGGCGCTTCTTTCATTCGGTTCCTCGGCTTCAGCAATAGGACAGGAGGGGGCCAGCGCCCCTCAGGGACACTCGGGAGCCCTACCGGCTTTTGTAGATGATGCAAACATAAAAAAAATGGAAAAAATCTCCATGATTCAGAAGAATTTAACCACACACCCCTCATCAGTTTCACCTCGGCCGTGCCAAGTGGAGTTTCCTCCGTCTGAAACACCCTCGGACCTGCGTCTGCTCGTTCATGGGGGGGCGTGGGACATTCCCCTGTCTTTGCGGGCTGCTCATGCGGCTGGTGTGGCTGAGGCTCATCGGAGGGCCATGGCTGTGTATCGCGCAGGCGGGAGCGGCATGGATATTGTGATGGCAGCGCTCGAAAGTCTTGAAGATGACCCGACTTTCGATGCCGGACGAGGAAGTTTCCTGAATGAATGTGGTGAGGTGGAGCTCGATGCGGGCGTGATGGAAGGGGCAAACCTGCGTGCGGGCGCGGTTGCGGGCATCCGCAATTTTCTTCATCCGTCGCGAATTGCCCGAGACGTGTTGGAAAAAACAAATCATGCCTTTCTCGTCGGCGAGGGAGCCGAGGTCTTTGCGCGGCGCTGTGGGCACGAGTCGCTGCAGCCGGAAGAGCTCGTCGATCCGCGGGAGCGCGCCGTGTTTGCTCGTTGGTTGGCGGCGGGTCGGCCGGATGCCAAGATCTTTTTTTCCAGCCCTGAGGGTGATGCTCAGCGCGCGGGGCCGGAGCCCGACAAGCGTGGGACCGTCGGTGTGGTTGTCGCACTCCGGAGCCACACTCAGGACGGGCTTGGCTGGACTCTGTTCGCAGGCACCAGTACCGGTGGCACCCCGGGCAAAATGCAGGGCCGCGTCGGTGATGTCCCCGTCATTGGGGCGGGTGTGTATGCAGACGACGAAGGGGCTGCCGTCAGCTGCACAGGATGGGGTGAAGGTCTTCTTCGGATTGCTGCAGGACAGCGCATTTCGGCGGCCGTGCGCAGCGGGGTGCCTTTGGCTCAAGCTGTTTCTGACACCCTCAATGTTCTCAAAAGGCGCCTCGATGGGCATGCGGGCATCATCGCAGTCGACAGAATGGGGCACATGACTGCCTGCTACTCGACCCCCTTCATGGCTTTTGCCGGACCTGAAGGCGTGGTGGCTCCCTTGCGGCAGACAGACGCCTGTGTCACAGTGCGCGGCCAAGACTTCTGATTTCATTGGAGAGATACGCCATGTCATTGGGTGCGGGTGCTCTTGCGTTGCGGCGCGTACAGATTCTGGTGTCCCCAAAGGACGTCCGTTTTTCCGAGATCGTGAAAAAACTCAAAAGCCGCAGCATCACACCGTTGGGAGTGGATGAAGAGCGCGAACAGAGCATGGGATGGTGTCATCCGTTCAGCGGCGAGCCTGACTTCGATTCTGCTCATGACCATATGTACGGGCAGGCTTTTGTTTTCGGACTCCGGACGGACGTCAAGCGCATCCCCGGCACATACTTCCGATTGCAGATGAAAAATGCCCTTGAAGCTCTGCAGAAGAAGGAAAAGGGCAAAAAAGGTCAGGACGGAGGAGGGCGTGGACAAAGCAAAAAGCTGCGCGATGCGACCCGCGATCGTCTGAAGCTGGAACTTCTGCGCGGTACCCTGCCATCCGTGCGCCTCACAGAAATCGTGTGGCATTTGGACAACAACGAACTCTGGATTCTGAGCTCATCGCAATCCGTTTACGATGATGTTGAGAAGATGTTCCTTGAAACGTTTGGTTGGCCGCTTGCTGTCTATAACCCGGGGACTATCGCCGTCGACTTCAATCGGATGCTGCACGGGTTGAATGTTTCGCTGGACGAACATCTGAACATCATCCCAGCCGATTTCCGCGCTGTCGCACCTGCGAAAGCCGCGGGAGCCGTGGCACGGGTGCCTGAGCTTGCAGACACGGACTTGTTTTGATTCAACACTTGCCTCTCATGAGGACTCGCAGACATGCAGACACTTCCAGAATTGAACCGAATGGAAAAATTAGGCGAAATCTTGTTTCGTCTTCGTGACTACACTCCGATCCCCATCATTCTTCTCGCGGTGCTTTTTGCTCAACCGACACTGGCCTCTCTTTTATTGGGCGGTGCCGTGGCTCTTCTGGGTGAACTCGTCCGCACCTACGGCGTCGCTTATATCGGGACCATCTCACGCACGCGGAGCTATTCGAATGGGCAACTTGTCCAAGAAGGTCCGTTCGCTCTCCTGAGAAACCCTCTCTATTTTGGAAATCTTGTCCTGAGTGTCGGCCTTTCACTGATGAGCAATGTCGCTTGGCTGCCCCTTCTTGTGATTGTTGTGTTCTATGCCCAGTACATCCCAGTGGTGGCTTGGGAAGAACGAAAGCTGAACCATATTTTCGGCGAGTCCTACGCGCAGTACTGTGCCACCGTGCCCAACCGGTGGTTCCCCAGCTTGGGCCGCATTCGTGCCACGCGCTTGTATGCTGCCCCTCAAGAGTGGGGGCCTGCGCTCAAAAGCGAAAAAAGGACGTTGACGTCCGTCTTTGCCTACTTTCTCATCATGACGCTTCTTTTTTGGTTGGCGAGCGAAGGAAAAGCAGAACTTCCTCTCATTTCAAATGTGCTCGGCCGCTGAAACCAGCGTGCATGGTGCGTGCTCCGACAACTTCTCCGAGCGCTGCAAGATTGTTTCATTCAGGCTTCGGCCAGACCTCCGAAAACTTGGTCAGCGGGCTCCGTGAGCGGTTTTGCGACGCTCCATGGAAGGAGAAAAACAACCTCGACGTGCAGGATGCACGCCTGTGCCTTTGAAAAGGGTTCAGGGTTGCCAAGAGGGCGGGTTCTCAGGACGAGAATTCCATCAGGCGAGGTGAGTCGATCGACTGCTCCACCGCGGGGCCCGCTTTGTTCTTCCGTTGAACGGTAGAACGATGGAATCGCCAAGCCTGAACAGGCTTGGCGTTTTTTCTTTTTCTTCAGTTTGAATGGCGGGTTTGTTTGCGTTTTTGTCCTGTTTTTCGCAATTTCTTGTGTTTCCAATTTTACCATTTGCGAAAGATGTAAACAGCTCCACTCGCCGGCGCAGAATTGTCTGTTCCGCCACCTGCTCCGTTTGTGATGGTGGACTGGGATGAACTTTCTCTTGTAGCGCTGATAGAAACGGTATCGCCATCCAGTGCGAGGGCTGAGCCAAAGGCATCAGCGCTTTCGGCATTGTGTGCTTTGATGTAGGCTTCCTGAACCCAAAGCCAAGCACTGTTCTCACTGTTCTGGATGCGTCGGAAGAGATAAGCAGCACCGCTCTCTTGAGCTTCGTTGTTGATGCTTGCGAGATTGCCGTTTGTGACTGTTGTTTGATTTGAATCTTCGTTGCTGGCTCCGACTGCCAATACGTCTCCAGAAAGAGAAAGTGCAGTGCCAAATTCATCGGTTGAATTTGCATTGGATGCTTTGATGAATGCTTCCTGCACCCACTGTGAATTGTTTCTCCTGTAGAGGTAAACGGCTCCGCTTTGCGCTGAACTGTTGTTGCTGTCGGCATCACTGTCGTTGCGGATCGTGTTTCTCAGCGAACTTTCACCTGTAGCGCCGACGGCAAGAGCATCGCCGGAGAGGGCAACGGACCAGCCAAAATAATCATCACCTTCAGCATTGCCTGCTTTGATGTAGGCTTCTTGCGACCAGTTTGTTGTCGTTCTCTTAAAAATATAAGTAGCCCCGCTCTCGGGTGCATTGTCGTTTGATGCGGCGGTTGGGCCATTTGTGATTGTTGTTTGAGAGGAGTCTTCGTTGGAAACTCCCACGGCGAGCGTGTCTCCCGACAAAGAAAGCGTGTCACCGAAAAAATCATTCACACTCGCATTGAGCGCTTTCAAAAAGGACTCCAATGCCCACGTGGTTCCACTGCGCTTGTAAATATAGACAGCTCCACTCTCGGTGAGCGTTTCATTGCTGCTCATAATGTTGGTGATATAGGATGAGTCTTCATTGCATGCACCCACTGCCAACGTGTCACCGGAAAGCGCGACTGCGTAGCCGAAATTGTCGTTCTGGCCATTGTTGGATGCTTTGATATACGCCTCTTGTGCCCAGCCTGACGCAGAGCGCCTGTAAACGTAAACAGTTCCTGAGTTGAAAGCACTATTGTCTGCACTGGCTGTGGCGCTGTTGCTGATGAATGTTTGGTTGGAACTCTCACTGTAGGTTCCCACGGCCAACGAGTTTTCGGATAAAGCCAAATCGTGTCCAAAAAAATCGTCTTCCTCCGCATTGACGGCTTTGATGAAGGCATCCGTGGACCAGAGATCACCATTGCGCAGAAAGACGTAAACACCCCCGCTGTTTGGGGCAGAGTTGTCCAGCGTGTTGAGTGGATTGGTTGTGATTGCATTCTGCGAAGAAGACTCATGTTCAGCACCCACAGCAAGCGTATTGCCCAAGAGTGCCACTGTATTGCCGAACTCGTCACCAGAGCCTGCATTGGGTGCTTTCAAATACGCATCTTGACGCCATTGTGGGGGAGACTGAGTCGGAATCGTCGTTGGTTGCGGGTCTGGTTGAGGC
>JBEGJP010000065.1:0-2746 GCA_041184525.1 Pseudomonadota bacterium
TGATTTGAATGCAAGCCTGAACAAAACAACCACTGACGCTTTGAAACAAGCAGAACGAATCAACTCGACCGTGCAGACCATCGTTGATACAGCGGAGAGAGCTGTCCAAACTCAAATTCAAGTCACACCGCCTCCAAGTGCGCCCACGAGCAACAACATTAAGGTGAAGGTCAAATTGCCCGACCGGTGAGGATTATTTTCCTGAACTCAGCTGAGACAGGTCTGAGATTTTTGAAGATGGTGGCAACCGCGTGACGATGAATTTACGAACAGGTGGCCACGTGACGTTTTTCTGAAGCACCAAACCTGATTCTGTCACGATGACCAATTCGAGGTTCTTCTTCAGGGGATCATTGGGATTCTGTTGTGGACGAAGATGCGTCGTGCCAGGGCGCGAACGAAGAAATTGGAGCGAACGGCCGTCGAGGTAAGCTCTGAAATTCTGACCTCCATGCCTGACGACGAAAATCGTTTCCAATGGGTCCACTTGTCTTCTGCTAAGACCATTTTCATCTTCGACGATGGCGTTCAACCATGGGGATGCTTCTGCTTCCTTCATTGGAAAATTCTTGGCCAGAAACATCAATGCATCGCCCTTTGAGAATTTACGCATACATTCATGGGAAGGCGGCACTGTTTGAATGGTCTTGCAGGTAAGTGACATTTTGTCCGTCACATGCATTTTTCTTGAGACTGAATTCAGGTCGCTGATCAAACTGGCTCTTGTCACGTCGTTGATCTGGACCTCCGAAAAATCAACTCTGAGCCAGTCTGGTTGAGGAGTTGGTTTTGGCATGAGACTGGCAGTTTCAGTATTGCTGGATGAAATCAGAGTAGCATTGCCTTCATGGACTTCGGCGAGATCAAAAAAAACCGAAGCCTGATAGCGATTTGCTCGCGGAATGAGAAGATCCCTGCGCATCTTGAAGGCCATTCCCTCAGCCTGAAGAATGATTGACTTACCGCTGTTCAAACTGGCTTTGGCATCCAAATAGCCTTCATCATTCGTTAGACCAAGGATGCTTTGATTGGGATCGTAAGCCGAGATTCTGGCATTTTTTACTGGACGTCCACCTGTGCCACGGACAGTGACTCTCATCGAGACTTCCGTCTTTCCGGCCGAGACAACTCCCGATTCAAGATGATTGCGTTTCAGCATGAAACCGATGGTTGCCGCTGCAATACCTGCCAGAAAAAGCATGACGTGTGAGGCGCTGAATTTCATGGGGAACACTCTCCGACTCTCTTTCAGTATGACATATTCCGAACAGCTCCCGCTCGAACAAAATTGCAGTCCTGTCCTTTGCCATGGATTCCTGATTTAGAATTGTGATCAGTTGCCATTTTTTTTCCCGACGGGAAAAAGCAACTCTGAAAAATTTCGAGTTCAATCTCAGAAATTTCTTGGCCCTATGCGTTTGCCTTTGAGTTGCAACCAGAAGAGACGCATTGAACAGATGACTGCCACCATAGATCTTTCCGTGCGTCAGCGTGGCGATTTGATGAATGTTCAGTCCTTCATGATGTGACGAAAGAAGGCCCAGAAGCCTGAAGATACCTTTGGGTGCACGCTTGACGTATGAGAAAGTCCCAACTGTATCAGAGTTTTTTTCGCGCATTGAAACTCCCTAATGGATTCATGAAGGGCTCAGCAATGACTGTGCCAATCGTCAACGGATTGACCGGCAAGCCGTACTCTGTCGTGCGTGAGAAGTTCTGCGAGACTGGAGGCTATGATGAACTTAGGCATCGACTTCAATCAATTGGCCCAATGGCAGTCCAGTGCACAGAAAAACGGTGCGCTGTTGAGGGTACTTCAAGAATCTGCGGGAGAGGTCTTCGGCGCCCGCATGATGCCCTTGGCGATGGCATTTCATGAGGCCTCGGTGGGGTCAGTGTATCAGCATTTCGGGTTTTCAGTTTTTTCGCCTGAATCGAGACGACTTCTTGCAATCGCACAGTGCAGACAAACCCGCACCTCTCACTGGGAATTGTTGGAGTGGTTAGACCATGCGGCCTACCAGCAACTGGCTGATTTCCACGTTCTTCGCTATCTGGACACCGAGCCCGATTGGCTGGATCTCGACCACGCCTTTTGCACGGCAGTTGTCCAGCGCCTGATGGTGACGCGGCGACCCGAGTGGGACTCTGTTGGCCTCAGTCATTATCCTTCAGACATCCTGAATAAAATCATGTTTGTCATTGACGATCAAATGGATATGCTGAGGCGCCAATCAGCGGATCAGTCCAGCACAGAGAGGCTCTACCGAGAGCTCGTGGAAGGGAATGACGATGACGAAATCCTTCGGCCATCTGTCGAACTCTGGGGAACTGTCATTGATGAGGTTCTGGCAAGAGCATGTCAGGAACCGCTGAGGCTCTTGTCTTGGCGTTTGGAGGCGTTGACGACTGAGCAGCAGCTCAGCAATGACGGCCGATTGGCCGTTCAAACGATGAGTTCAGCCGAAATTGAGAACAAAGCCTTTAAGCTTGTGTTCATGATCTTAATCTTATCTGGTTTTGATTTTGGGCAGGACGCGCCCGTGGTGTCTGAGACTCCGGTGTCGCAGAACGCTCTCATCAAAGGTCTTTCCGAATTTCTCAAGTCTGCGACGCAAGCGTCTCGATTGGTTTCGACACTCATCGGGGCTGAGTCACGCAACGATGCTATCAAGAGTTTTGTTTCAAGCGAAATTGATGCCGGCGTGCAGCTGGGATTGTTTCGGTGGACACCGATGGCAAATCA
>JBEGJP010000066.1:0-4081 GCA_041184525.1 Pseudomonadota bacterium
CACCCGGACCAGTGACTGCATTTTGGCCAAAAAATCGCTCGGGCGTCGCAACTCAAAAGCCTTGGTTGCTTGTTTCCGGTGACGGTTCGCAAAAAGCACATGTTCTTGTGCCCGCCGAGCCCGCGAAAAGCCAAGACTGGAATTACCGAGAGCACATCCTCTGGAATCCCGCTTCCACGGTGGGACAATCCACCGTCGGTGACGTCGACAATGACGGGCTCCTTGAGCTCTTCATTCCCGCTTACGATGCCAACAAAATCGCTATCTTCACGATTGTCCCGCGTCAGGGTGCCGACCACTGACCCTCGGGGGAAATTCTTCCGTCACTCTCGAGATGAATCGGGTAAACCCCCTCATCT
Source organism: Pseudomonadota bacterium (assembly GCA_041184525.1). Classification (GTDB taxonomy): domain Bacteria; phylum Bdellovibrionota_B; class Oligoflexia; order Silvanigrellales; family Silvanigrellaceae; genus RFOM01. The sequence continues at coordinate 360 of JBEGJP010000066.1, forward strand.
CCCACCCACAACAAGGGTGCGCTCGCAAGAATATCTCCCGCTGAACTGCGCGTGACACCGCCGATCAGACCGCTGAAACCAAGACCGCGCTCTGTCACGACGTTCAACTTCAGTTCAGCCTCCCCAAAGTATTCGGAACTGGACAGCCTCTGCAGCGGCACAACCTCGGTGTTGATTTTCAGTCGTGTGTCGGTAAGTGGAGCAAGCAGAACCTCGACACCCGTTTGCATTTGAGAAGAAGGCTGCAAAGCCACATCGACCGCCTCACTCTCACTCGGTCTGAGAAAATGGATTTGCAAGAAGTTCTGCCCTCCTCGCGTGAGCAGTTGCCCTTCCAACCGACCTTCTCTGCGCAACAAAGGAGGGAGCTGAAAAGAACCCAAGTTCAACCCTTCGTCTGCGAGCCTCCATTTGACGTGGCCCACCACCGTAGGTCGACGGCCACCGACGTTCGTGCTTGAAAGATAAGTTCTGATCGCCTTGGGCAAAGCAATTGAAGACACCCAAATGCGATCGTTGGAACGAACGAACTGAGCCGGCATCCAAGCTGTCGGCCCGTCATGAAGATCATCCAGTCGCAATCCGACCAGTCCCGTCAGCGGAACAGAACGCAAGGCGCTTTTAGAACTTTCACCTACTGACAGAGACATCAGGAGTCTCAGATCGGATTGCCACGTCTCCATGGAACGAGCCGCGAGCGACACCTGCGCACCGGACTGCACTCCTCCACTTTCCACTGGACGACCAAAAACATCAAAAAACTTGAACAAGTCACGCAGACCATTTCCAAAAACCTGCTTCTCACCCGACAAAGGAAGCTCAGGCACCGAGACACTCACCTTGGGCTTCTGCCTGAACTGACCGCTCAGCAGCTTGTCCTCGGAACCGCCGTCGAAAAATGACTTCGAGAATGACTTTGAAAATTCCGGAAAATCCATTTTGTCGATCGCAGAACGCAGTTGCACAGACTCCTCGAGGCTGACCTTCCTGAGGGCATCACGAAACTGCCGTTCAACCAACGGTGATGCAGACGCACGGCCGGAGAAGAGCAGGCTTCCCATGCCGACGCCCACACGCGCCACCGGATCGTCCTCCAAACGAACGATTGTCTGTGTGTTGTCTCCAAGCGGATAGGAGAAATGAAGGGGACGCAGTGCATCAATGACATTTTCTTCAGGCTTGAAATAGGCCCAAATGGTGGCAGCCGGCGCTTTAAAAGTATCACCAAGACCATACGCTCCGTCCACGCCGGGATTCTGCAAATGAGAAACAAGATGCTCTTCCCGATCGAGTTCGCTGCTTCCGGACATCCAGAGATAGCCCTCGCGCGGCTGGACAAGCTTGATATTGACATGCGGTTCCACTCCCACACCCTGCAAACTGCGACCGCGGGGTGTAAAATAGTGAGCCACGGTGAGCTTCAAAGCCGTACCGGTGGCCAGTTCAAAAAGACTCTGAACACTGCCTTTACCGAACGTTCTCTCACCCACCACGAGCGCTCTTCCCTGATCCTTGAGAGCTCCGGCAACAATTTCACTCGCACTCGCCGATGAAGAATTCACCAGCACAACAAGCGGCAGATCTATTTTTGTACCGCGCGTGGCATGTTCCACCTGCTCTTCAAAGCGGGATCGCGTCGAAACAATCTGCCCTTGTCGCAAAAACAAATCCGAAACCTGAATGGCCTGATCCAACAAGCCCCCCGGATTGCCGCGTAAATCCAAAACAAACAACTTCAGCTTGCCACGAGCAGCCAGTTGAGAATGCTCATAAATGGCATAGACGTCCTCGGCCGTATGGTTTGAAAAACCAGTCACCCGAACGAAAAGAACGTCAGGTCGCCCCATGACGGTCCGCAATTCAACACTGCGTGTCGGAATCTCCTCCCGAGCGAGAAAAGAACGATACACACGACGACTCGACGGCCTGAAAAACCACACAGGCGTTGCAGCTTCAACGGACAGATCGCGAATGTCCTTCAATACACTGTCGAGCGGTTGAAACGAAGAAAGACTATTCCCCACGCGCAGCAAAACATCACCGGGCCGCACTCCGGACATGTGGGCCGGGCTGTTGGGGACAACCTCCCGAATGACAGGAAGCTCCTGCGACTCGTCAATCACCAAACCCACACCACCGAATTGACCTCGGGTGCCGCTCCTCAGCTCCCGATATTCTTCTTGAGTCATGTAGGCACTATGGGGGTCCAATTCGTCGCACAGTCCGTTCAAATATGTGTGCACGGCCTGAGCCACAGGCACACGCTTCAAGCGGGCAAATTCAGGCACAATGAATCGTCCCACCAAATCCAAACTTTTCAATCCCGGTTCAGCGGAGATGGGAAGGCCAAAAACGCGAAGGCCAATGCGAATCACGGCATGCGGTTCAGGTCCTTCGGAACCCACAGAATCGGCATCCTTGAGACCAACATCGGCACAAATTTCGGGCCCGCGATAGACCCTCGACGGGCACAGTCGGACCGTTCTCTTTGACGACAGCTGCAGCACTTCACCTGAAGGAGGCCGCAAAAACCCCAACTCGACTCCACCCGAGCCATACTCCCGATTCAAGGCGCGCAATCCGCCCGAGAGCAACCGCACCACGTCGAGCTTCTCTCGCTGTACATAATGCTGTTCGACAATGCGCAAGGCGTGACGCACTACTTCAGCATCCGAGTCGGCTGCCAAACCCGCAAAAACCTCCTCCATGGGCACGACAGCCGAACCTGTCGAGAAATCTTTTTGTGATGTCCATGGAGGAAGCAAACCAACATTGGAAAAATCTGTCGACACAGGAGTGCAGAAGGCCGAAAACGTGAGAACCCACAGCAACGGCCGCGATGAACCCCAGCGTTTCATTCTAAAAACAGGTGTCTGCAAAGAAACTGGACCCACCGCACTGCCCTCTGCACCGAGCTTAGCAAAGGGTGAATCCGCAGAACCGACAAGAGCCTTTATGCTTGGGCAATTCTTACAGCCGAGATCAGATCAGTCATTCGACCGTCACACTCTTTGCAAGGTTGCGGGGCTGATCGACGTCCGTCCCCTTCCGAACGGCAATCCAATAGGCAAAGAGGTGCAAAGGTAAGGTCGTCACAAATGGCAGAATGGCCTCAGAGCACTCAGGGATTCCGATGAAATCATCGGCCAATGCCATCAACTGGGCATCATTTTCCTGACCAATGGCCAGAATTCGCCCGCCACGCGCCTTGATTTCCTCAATGTTCGACAGTGTCTTTTCATAGTAGGCATCGCGGGGCGCCAAACACACCACACTCATGTTCTCATCGATCAAAGCGATGGGACCATGCTTCAATTCACCTGCGGCATAGGCCTCCGCATGAATGTAAGACAATTCTTTGAGCTTCAATGCCCCTTCCAGCGCCACGGGCCACTGGGGTCCACGCCCGATAAAAAGCAAACTTGTCAGCTGATGATAGCGATTGGCGAGCTTCTCAATCGTATCGGAAAGGCCTAGGGCTTTTTCGACCAAACTGGGGACTTTCACCAACTCATCGACAAAAAAACCCAACTCGGAAGCCGACAGTGTTTTACGCTGTTGCGCAAGTGCCAAACCCAACAAATACAAAGACGTGAGTTGAGCTGCGAAGGCTTTCGTGCTGGCAACGCCAATCTCCGGCCCTGCTTTGGTCAGCGATTCTGCATGGCACACATGCGCAATGGTGCTCCCCGGAACATTGACGATCGCAAGGGTTTGCGCGC
>JBEGJP010000067.1:0-4529 GCA_041184525.1 Pseudomonadota bacterium
AGCATGCTCTACGGGTTGGTGCGTGGGACCGTCTTCACCGACAGCATAGCTGTCGTGCGTGAGCACGAAGAGTGTGGGGATTTTCATGAGCGCGGCCAAGCGGATGCTCGGGCGCATGTAATCAGAGAAAACAGCAAAGGTGGCACAATAGGGGCGGAACCCGCCGTGAAGAGCCATGCCGTTGCAAATCGCAGCCATGGCATGTTCGCGGACTCCGAAGTGGATGTTGCGGCCCGAGTATTCACCGGCTTGAACAAAAGACGAACCCGCCAGCGTTGTGTTGTTGCTGCCTGCCAAGTCGGCGCTTCCACCCACGAGTGCTGGGTTGGCTTCAGCGAGACAGGCCAATGCCTTGCCGCTGGCCACGCGGGTTGCCATTTTCGCACCCAATGCTTCCCACAGTGTGTCGGCGACATCGATATTGAGTTGGCCGGACGTGTGTGCTTCCCAGCGCTGGAGTGCAGCGGGATTTGTTTTGCGCCAATCGGCAAGCCTCTTCTCGTTTTCTGAGGTCCACTGTTCATAGGCAGCAAGAGCGAATTCTTTCAGACACTGTGTTGCCGCTGTATAGGCCGATGCATCCACGGTGAAAGGTTCGAGACTGCCTGTTCCCAAATTCTTCTTGGCTTCAAGGACATCGTCAGCAGACATAGGATTGCCGTGGATTTTGGGTTTGCCTTCCCACTTGGGCGAGCCTTTGCCTGCGACGCCTGTGCAGATGATGAGCGTAGGGCGGGGGGCCTTCAGGTTTTCGTTTTCCGCTGTGTCGAGGGCCTCTGCCAATGCGACAAAATTGTGAGAATCCGCTTTCAAAACACGCCAACCGAACGCCTCGAAACGCAGCGCCACATTTTCTGTGAAAGCGATGTCGATGGTGCCGTCGATGGTGATGTTGTTGGCATCATAAAACGCCACCAAACCGTCGAGTTTCTGGTGTCCGGCAAAGCTGCAGGCCTCGCTGGAAATGCCCTCCATGAGGCAGCCGTCACCGACAATGGCGTAAGTCTTGTGATTGATAGACTTGTCACCTTCGGCGTTCAGACGGGCTGCCAGCATGCGCTCTGCAAGCGCCATTCCTACCGCATTGGCGATTCCTTGTCCGAGTGGGCCGGTGGTGACTTCAACACCTTCCGTATGACCGAATTCGGGGTGTCCGGGGGTTTTGCTGCCCCACTGGCGGAAGTTTTTAATGTCATTCAGGCTGACATCGTAACCCGACAAATGCAGCAGCGCATATTGCAGCATCGAGCCATGCCCTGCGGAAAGTACAAAGCGATCGCGATCGATCCAGCGGGCATTTTGAGGTGCATGACGCATGGCCGCGAAATAGAGAAAAGTGCCAATGTCTGCTCCGCCGAGAGGGAGTCCCACGTGGCCTGATTTTGCCTTGAGAACAGCATCCATGCCGAGGCACCTCACCGCTGTGGCGATGGTTTTGAGTTGGGCCTCATGACGTTTGACGCGATCAACAAACATGTGAACTCCTGTCGGTCATTGGGAAGTGGAGGGGGGAGGAATGGCAATAATGTTTTCGTAAATTCTTTGAGCAGCAATTTGTGCCAGAGTGTTCTCAGCAGATTCTTTGTTTTCAATATATCGCAAGGCATGCAAGTCTTGCTTGTTGGCAAGAGAGGCGCGCAGGGAGCCGTCACCCACCAAATTGTAGGCGCCCGTGGTCAACTGGGGCAGATTGGCTTGGAATAAAACAGCTCCGCTCTCGAGGTCGATGCCGCGCGCCTGAACCGACAGTATCGCTACTTCTTCTTCAGCTGAAATATCGGGGAGACGTGTGTCGGAACGAATTTGTGCACAGCTGACAGCACCGCTGGCGAGGATTTCATTGCCCTGATCGCACTTTTCAACTTTGGTGATCATTCTGGTGGCTGAGTTGATTTGGACTTCAACTCCCCAGCGCGCAGTTTTTTGATCGGTGAGAATGAAGGCGCGGTCGCTCGCCAAAAGCCGTCGCAGCGCGTTCATGAGGCGTGGCCCATAGCCCGAGCGCGAGGTGGTATCCGACACAGGAGCGATGAAGATGGTTCTCGGCGGAGCACTTAAATTGCGTTCGCTGTTTGCGAAGCGGTACACACAACTCGAGAGCAAGAGAGCGCCTCCGGCGCACGCCAGAATTCCCAGACCTGATGAGAACAATTTGCTCCGCATCACCGACACCCGTTCATACTGGGGAATAGATTTTGGGGAGAAGTTGACCGGCATCGTGAAGAGATTTCATGTCTGTGTACCCGCCAAGGAATTCCGTTCCGACAAAAATCATAGGGACAGTGCGCCATCCGTTATTTTCCGAACTCAGGCGGCTCCAGAGTTCGGGCTGATGGTCGAGAAACACTTCTTCGTAACCGACTTGCAGATTTGTCAGTAGGGTTTTGGCTGCGACGCAATACGGACAAGAACGCGTCGAATACACGGTGACTTTCTTCATCAAGACTCCTTGCTACGAATCGCCTGCTTCGTAGCAGAAGGGAGCAGAATTGTCATCCGTGACGGGACGTGCGGCGGCTCAGTCGCCCTTTAAAACAGCGGTTTTGGAAAGCCGATGGTGACAGCGAGATTTTCGCACTCTTTTGGTGCGTTCTTGGCTGCCAGTAAGGGCTCGATGCAGTGGTCGTTGTCAAACACAATCAGGAGAGTCTTCGGGTCCAGAAACGTGATGCCTTCGGCCTTTTCGGGAAGTTCGAGTCCGGCCAAGAGTGGAGCCAAATCAGCGACAATTCGGGTGCTGACTGGTGTGTAGGGGATTTTTCCGGCTTCGTACGCCACGGTGTCTTCGAGTCGTGTTGTCTCAGGTGTGATGCGCGCTTCCACAACCACCATATGCTTGCGCGCATTGGAATGTTCGAGAACGAGGAAGCGTTCACCTGAGGCATCGATGGCAGCCAGATCGCCAATTTTGACGTCCTTGTGCTTTCCTCCAGCAGCCACCGACTGAGACGTGTGATTGTAAGCGAAATGCTCCATGGCACCCGTTTCGCGATTGAGGCGCGCCATGCGGTGCAGAGGAGTGTTCGGATTCCCGTGTCCCACCTCTCCTGAGCGTCCTCCTGCTGCATCGAGAGGCGATTGCAAGGCCGCGAGTACGAATGCGCCCGAAACGGTCAGGCCCTCGAAGCCGCGGTTGTCGCCGCGGTGCCGGTAGACCCAAGGAAGCGATTGTAAAATGGCTTTGTTCTGGAGAGACGGGCTCCAACGGTGGGTGATGTGCCCTTGCGCATCGGCTCTCAAAATGGAGGGCCCATATTCCTCGACAAGCCAAAACTCACGCTGGCCATTCTTGTCGAAGGTTTGCGCGACACCTTCGAAATCGAAGCCGCGCACGGAGAGTGGCAGCGGAACGAAGGGGGCTCTCGCTGATTTTTTTGAAAAGCCTTTCTCTCCTGTGGCGAGCTCCGGCACAGAGGAGGGGAGGCCATTGGTGGGAGCCCCAACCGCAAACAACCCCAATTGCTCGAGGATCTCGCCTTCACCTGTGGGAGAGATTTTGATTCTGAAGAGCGACTGGTTGAAGTGCGGTTCAGGGAAATAGCGATCACCGTCTGTGAATTTGAGATTGTCCTGCGCGTCTTTGGCTGAGAGATACAAGTTCAATCCACGATCGTTCACCGTCCAGAACTCATCGGGCTGTATGAGTTGGGGAGTGATGGAAACATGACTCACACCGCTCCAGCCGCCCTGTGGATATGAGAACACCTTCGGAAAATAAGAGGTGCCGATCAGGGGCAGTTTCTTGAAACTGTGGACCTGAACACGCGGAGTGGAGTCGGTAGCCACTGCCGCCAGCAAGCGCGCTTCCGTATCGCGGCCTGTATTCTGTTCGAGCGGGCGGTTTGAAACACAAGCTGCACAGAGGGCCAAAATGCTCACAGCTGCGAATGTATTACGAATGCGGTTCATCATGAAGCTCCGTTGGTCTATTACTCTGCCTGTGCTTGGGTGAAGATCTCCACGAGTGCTTTGTGCACGAGCGGTGCCGTGTTGGGCCCGAGCGAGTTTTCCTCACCATAGGGTTTGTCGTTGTAAGTGTAGGGAGACTTTTCGTCCCACTGGCTGCGGGGAATGATATAGCCAATTTGATCGTTCGTCAGACAAAGAAGCATGTTCATTTGTCCTTTCATGACCTGACGGAGTGGTGGCACCTCGACGGCTTCTTTCAAATTGAAATCGTTCCCCTCAGGCGTTTCTATGCCGCCATTGGCAATTTCAGGATAGAGCTCACCGGGAATGGTGCCAATCCAAGTGTCGCCCAGTTGAAGCAAACCGGCTTCGCTGCGCGTTTTAAAACCCGACTCAAATTTTCTCGGGATCACTTTCAAAAGCGCTGCCGCGCGAAATTTGATGTTGTCCACGGGGAGAAACAGCGATTTTGAAGTCCATTGAAAGGTGTCGCCTTGAACGGGTTGCTCTCGTCCTGCTGCAATGCCGTCGAGCACAGCCTCAGCAACGCGGTATCCCACACCGCGAGCTTTTTCAAAGCTGGGAGTTGTCAGCGTCTGGTTCAATACAGCGTCTACGAC
>JBEGJP010000068.1:0-4551 GCA_041184525.1 Pseudomonadota bacterium
AAAAGATGAAATCCACTCCGGAGCAAACTCCACCCAACAAACAAAGTTCCGCACGATTTGCCCACATCGGGAAAAAGGTGGTTTTTGTTTCTCCGATGCTCCCGCACCACTGCGAGCTGGAGATCTGGAACGCAGCGGTGCAGGCCGCCGGTGTGGAAGGTGTTGTCATCACTGCACATCAGGAAGAACGTTCATTTGCGACATTTGTTGAAACTTGTCAGCTCGCAAATACGACTGTTGCTCTCAAGTGCAAAACACTCGAGACCACTCTTGAAAACAAATCCTTCCTTGGCGGACTCGAAAATGAGTTGAAGGGATCGGCTGTGGTTGTCGCCGTCGGCGAAGCTTCACTGGCCACCTATCAAGCTCTCAAAGCTCGTCGCTCGCTGCAAAACAGACTTCTTGTCTGGCAAAATGCACCACGTCCGCCTGCCACACTCGGACTCTGGCGTGCCACACCATTTGCCGCACTTCCTCCTCAAATGACACGTGAAAAAACCGTCCGTCGCGAGGTTCTCAAGACGTGCGACGCAATCATCGCGCTCGACAAAGAAGGCGCATCTTGGGCATTCCTTGAGGAGGTCAATCCTCAAAGAATCCGTCGCATCAACCGCGGCGTGAACACACAGATTTTCAATTTGGACAAATGGGAATCAAATAAATCAGAGATTCGCAAGGCCTTGGGCATCTCCGGCAACGATTTTGTCTTTCTTCAGACCGGACCATTGGAGATCGACTCCGGAGCACTCGACACGGTCTATGCCTTCAAGAGCCTTCTGCAGAGCCACAACAGACTTGCAGGTAAGGTCAAACTTTTGTTTTGCAGCACCGGAAGCTCGAGTGCAGACGTCAGGCAAGCTGTCGTTGACTTACAGCTCGAAGACCACGTCTTCTTTTTGAATCCGAGCGATGCGGGCAACAAGATGATTGTCGGAAATCAGCTCTCTCCCTTGGTTGCAGCCTGCGACGCACTGATTCACAGCCCGCTCGCTCCGTCCAACGGAAGTCCGCAACGCTTCCTCGACACCACTTATGACATTCTTTGCGGACTTGCCTGCGGATTGACTGTGGTTTCCAATGGATTTGGCTGGGTCGGTGAATTTGCAGGACGATTCTACAGAACCTTTGCCGGCGGCAATATTCACAGTCTGAGCCGCTCACTGTTCGAGGCCATCGAAAAGCGGGACAAACTTGCCAACGTCAGACGCGCTGCATTCAAGGCTGTCGAAAATGAACTCGCATTCGGTCAGGCTGCAGATGAATTCCAAAAGATCATTGTCAACGCACTGTCCGGACCTGAAGTTCAGGATGCGAATTCAACGGATGGCCTGTTTGAACAAATTGAAAAGACCATCGCCGGCAAACAGTACCTTGATGCCATCCAGCTGATCACCAAGGCGTTCCAGTTGCCTGAAATCAGCACGACCCAACGCGCAAATCTGTTCCGCCATATCGGTGACTGCTTTACAAAGCTGGGCGATCTCGAAAACGGTGCCGACAACTATACGCGCGCGCTCGAACTCGACCCGTACTGCGCAAAATCGTTGATTGGCCTAGGAACAATTGCTCTCCAACAGCACAACTACAATGTTGCAGTTCCCCAATTTCAAAAGGCCGTGGGACTGTCACCGCGCGACGATATGGCCAGTCTCGGCCTCGGACTCGCATTCGAAGGTTTGGGTGAACTCGAAGAAGCCAGACGCTGGACAAGCCGTGCGTGTAATTTGAACATTGAAAATTCAGTTGCCATCTTCAATCTCGTGAAGCTTGCGTATGATACAGAAGTCTTCACCGAGGCCGAAGAAATTGTTGCGCGCTACGTGGGACAACATCCCCATGACACGAACATGATTTTTACACTCGGTGGTCTTGCATTCCGAGCAGGAAAATTTGAGGAAGCAGGAAAGCTGATGGAGAATATTCTCATCCATGATCCGATGAACAGTCGTGCTCATGGCCTGATGGCACAAATTCAGAAGAGAAATGAAGTCCGTCGACAGGCATAATACATTGTTCAGAAGCAGAAGGAGGCAACACTTATGGCTGATGTGCGCGTGAACGGGCGACGACTGGCCCTTCTCCAGACTGAAAGTCGTCTTCAATTGCTGGTTGAAAAGCTCGAGGGAGTTGCGGCACGAAGTGCGAGTTGTCTCACAGCGTTGTTCGTAAATGGTAAAGAAATTGACCTCGAAGGTATCGATAGCGCATCAACCGACGTCCTTGAGACTGCGGATGTTGTAGAGGCGCGGATCGAAAACACCGCTCAGCTGTCATTTGAAAGCCTGCAGGTGGCGCAAGAGATGGCTGAACTTCTCGCATTTGATATCAAAGTCACAACGCTCAAATTGTGGGATGCGGACACCTTTGCTGAAAAAGAAATTGAAACACTTTTGAAAGACTGTCACACGTTCCTCACTTTGGGCGCACACCCTCTCGACCTCCTCCAGAAGTCACCCTTGGATCTGAGCGCGACGGCACAGGACTGCCTGCGCGAACTCGACAGAGTGGCACAGCATGTGGAAGACGCCACACTGCTTGCGGTTCATCATCAGTTCAAAGACGCCTGCCACGTTCTGGTGGGACGAGTCATGCCATCGATTGAGAGATGGCTGGGGTTGACCGCTGTGTTTGCCAAGGAACTTGAAATCGACCGTTTGGAAAAACCCAAAATCAGTGAGCCCTCCGAAGTGTTGCCTTTCCTGCCGGTCTCGGGGCAAGTGCCGGTTATCATATCTCGCTGAAATAATTAAAATAATTATTCCAAGAACCCATCGAGGAGCCAAACTTGACGCTGGCCCTCGTTTTTTTTTCCGCTTTTCCGATCTCCTCATTGGACGTGCTGGAAAGTTGGAGACAGGAATGAGTGGCAATGGGGTGTACATAACCAGCCCGACAAGAATCACATTGATTTTTGCTGCTGCACTTGCGTGGGCTTTTCAATCCGAAGCCTTGGCTTCCGGTCAGGGAAAACTCGAACGTGAGTATCAATCGGCACCTCTTTTGGGTTCGGGCAATGCAGGACAATCTGATGCCTCGGGTATCGACAGTCTTTTCTACAACCCTGCCAATCTTGCGCGCGCTAAAAAAGTGATTGGTGAAATCGTCATTGCCAGTCCGCACATTGAAGCAAGCCAAAACGGAATCAGCCTCTACAAAGACATCAAAGCCAACAAAAATATGTTGGATATTGTCGGCAATTCCATCGGCCACCCGATCTCTTTGGGCGTGCAAAACGTCACGGGGGCCAGCTTCCGCCGCACTGCCTTTGCTCTATTCCAACGCGTCGATCTTAATGTGGGCGTGAAAAATGATGTGCAGTCTGGAATTCCGACAGCCTCGGCCAATACCTCCGTCCGTGCCGGAATGGCACTTGGATTTGGTCGCAGTTTCGCATCCAACTCATTTCATTTGGGAGTGACTGGGCTTGTCGTTCAAAAGGCAGCTGCGGCACTCAGCGTCAGTGCGCTCGACGCCCAAAACAAGCTCGGAGGAGCAGGCGGCGATTCGGTTCTCAAGGATGCATTGAAGAGGGGGGTGGCAGTCGGCGCACACGTCGGACTTTTGTTCACACCCAAGGCCGACACCGATCCTGAATTCTCAGTGGTGGCTAGAAATGTAGGAATGACATATTCCGTCGGCGGGAAGTCTGCCGACAAGCGTCCTGCCGCTGAATTGCAGACAATCGACTGCGGTGTTTCGCTTCAACCGGGGACCCGAAACAGTCGCTCACGTCTCTCGCTTGATGTTCGCGATGTTCTCAACAAGTCCTCGGAGAATATCTACAAAAGAGTCCATTTGGGAGCTGAAGTGACCTTCTCGGAGGTTCTGGGAGTTCTCGGTGGTTTAAATCAGGGCTATACGACCTACGGCATCTTTATCAACAGCAAGATCCTGAGATTGGATGCGGGTATTTTTTCAGAGGAACTTGGAAAATATCCCGGCGATTCAAAAAGCAAAAGTTATTACGGTCGGGTCAGCGTGGGGTGGATCGAATGAAAATACTCTTCATGTTGAAAAAACTATTTACACCCAAGAGTGATTCACCCCATTCATTCGCTCGATCACGATTGATTTTTGCTTTGTTCGTGAGCCTTTGCGTTGTGGCCTGTGGCAGTGAAAACGTATTCAAAAACATGGTCAAACGGAGTGATTCTGAGAAAGCGCAAGCAGCCCTTGAATCGGGAGATGTCGATAGTGCCATCACCACACTGAAAGACTATCTCAAAGACAATCCGGGCGATGCGGCGGCACAATCCATGCTCGCCAACGCCTATCTCAAAAAGTCGGGGGTCGATCTCTTGAAAATCGGCTCATCGGTTTCGGAAGGATCATCGGGGAATTCAAGTTGGTCGACCGTCAGCAGCGCACTTCCCGCGGGCACGGCCGAGAACATCGAGAACATACAAGCCGCCGTTTCGGCACTACAGTCCATTCCTGCTGAAAATCGGACGGACGAGCAGAACTATCAGCTCGCAATAGCTCAAACGACACTCGCAGTAACGGTGGCGAAAAAGGTCGCAGGTGACACTTCAGGACAGGTGTCTGACGAAA
>JBEGJP010000069.1:0-4925 GCA_041184525.1 Pseudomonadota bacterium
GCGTTGCCGGGTGCATTTCAATATGACTCCGGACACCCAAGTGACAATATAAACTGTTGCGCGCTGTTGCCAAGCCCCTGCGAGGACTCTGCTCGGCTGGCAAGATTCACACCGACTCGAAAATTCCTGCAGCACCCATTCCCGTTCCGATGCACATGGTGATCATGCCGTACTTGAGTTTGCGACGGCGCAAGCCATGCGCCAGCGTAGCCATACGGATTGCACCGGTGGCTCCCAAGGGATGTCCAAGCGCAATCGCACCCCCAAGTGGATTCACCTTGGAGGGATCCAAATTGAGATCATTTATGACGGCCAAGCTCTGAGCAGCAAAGGCTTCATTGAGCTCAATCCAGTCCAACTGATTCTGCGCGATGCCACCCATTTTAAGAGCCTTGGGGATCGCTTCTTTGGGACCGATGCCCATGATGTCCGGCGGTACACCGGCAATCGCATAAGAAACAAAGCGCGCCATCGGGCTGGCGTTGAAACGTTTCAGTGCGGCTTCGCTCATGAGGAGAACTGCTGCTGCACCGTCCGACATCTGCGAGCTGTTTCCGGCTGTCACACTCCCTTGCGTTGCAAAAACTGGTTTGAGTTTTGCGAGTGACTCGAGAGTGCTGTCTGCACGCGGGCCTTCATCACGTGTGAAGGTGGTGTGGGACGTCTTGATTCTCATGTTGGCGGCATCGAGCAGATTGTCTTCGACATTCACGGCAACGATCTCTTGGTTGAATTCGCCGCTCTGCCAACCTGCCACCGCACGGCGGTGACTCTCCAACGCAAAGGCATCCTGTGCTTCGCGGCTGATCTTCCACTGTTTGGCCACCCGCTCCGCAGTGATTCCCATACCATAGGCAATGCCAAGGTTTTCATTGTCTTCAAAGACTTTGGGATTCATCACGATTTTGTGTCCCATCATCGGGATCAGGCTCATGCTTTCTGTGCCGGCCGCAATCATCACGTCCGCTTCGCCCAGACGAATTTTGTCAGCAGCATAGGCAATCGCCTGCAGGCCGGAAGAACAGAATCGATTCACTGTGATTCCGGGTACCGAGTGAGGCAAACCGGCAAGAAGCAGCCCGATGCGTGCCACATTCATGCCTTGCTCGGCCTCAGGCATTGCGCATCCCACCACGACATCTCCAATTTCTCGCGGGTCGAGTGCGGGTACTGTGGCAACAACCGATTTCAAAACATGAGCCAAGAGATCGTCGGGGCGAGCATTGCGCAGAACTCCGCGCGGGGCTTTTCCAACGGGAGTGCGCAGCGCAGAAACGATATAGGCGTCGCGGATTTGAGTTGTCATGGCGAGTGTCCTTCCCTCAGAGTTTTTTGAATTTTTAATTTCGCAATGGTTTGCCGTTCTTCAGCATGAAGTCGATGCGCGCCATTGTTTTTTCAGTTTTCAAAAGTTCGACAAAGAGACTGCGCTCGAGCTCCAGTAACCAATCTTCCGTCACGCTTGTTCCGCCATCCACGTTTCCGCCGCACAAAACTATAGCCGTGCGTTCTGCAATGGCTGCGTCATGCGGACTGATGAAACCGCCTTCAAGCATATTGGCGATGATCATTTTCAGAGTCGCAATTCCACCTTTGCCCGCAACGGGAATGTCACGAGGTCTCAATGGAGGACGATAGCCTGATTCTGCCAGAGCCACCGCTTGTTGTTTGGCAATGTAGAGCAGTTCATTCGGATTGAAGACGACCATGTCGGTCGGGCGCAACAATCCGAGCTCTTTGGCATGCTCACCGCTGCGTGACACCTGCGCCATGCCGATGGTCTCGAAGGCCTGTTTGATGAAGTGGAAGATGTTGCCGCCGCGGGCGGCCTGAGCGGAACGCAGAGCAAGTTCCTTGCAACCGCCGCCTGCAGGGATGAGTCCGACTCCCGCTTCCACGAGTCCCATGTAGGTTTCCAACGCGACGACGGCTTTGCTGGAATGCATCACGAATTCGCATCCACCACCTAATGCAAGGCCACTGACTGCGGCAACGGTGGGAACCATGGAGTATTTCAATGCCTGTGATGCATCCTGAAAGCGCTTGACCATCGCTTCTGCAGCGGAGAAGTTCTTCGCGGCAAGAAGTTCGCTGACCTGCGCCAAATTTGCACCCGCACTGAAGGGTGGCTCGGTTTGCCAGATCACCAACCCACGCAGATTGGATTCGGCAAAGGCAACGCCTTGGATGACTCCTTCGAGGACTTCCTGACCAATGGCGTGCATTTTGCTTTTGAACGACATGATGCCGATGTCATCGCCTGTGCTCCAGACGCGGACACCCTCATTTTCCCAAAGGGTCTTTCCGTACTGAGTGGATTCACCAATGAGCTTTTCAGGGAACAGCTGACGTGCCTGCAGGGACGATGCGGGCCGTGGTGCGATGGACTTCTGAGCAGGGGACCACGAGCCTTCGTTGCTGTGCACTCCTGTTCTTGAAGAGTCAGTCGCCCAAGCAGGCAGGGCGGTTTTTGCGATGGTCTTGCCGGTTGAAATGTCGTCTTGAATCCATTTTGCGACTTGTTGCCATCCTGACATTTGCCATGTTTCAAAGGGACCTGCTGACCATCCGAATCCCCATCGTACTGCGAAATCGAGGTCGCGCAGATTGTGGCAAATGCTCTCGGATTGAACTGCACAGTAATGGAAAAGATCGCGAAAAATAGACCACAGGAATTGCGCTTGAGGATGTGCGCAGTCTTTCAATTTTGCCATTTTTTCCATTGGATTCTTAATTCGGAGAAGAGATTCCACATCCGGTGCAACACCGCCGGCCGAGGGCCGGTAATCACCTGCCGCAGGGTCGAACACCAAAATGTCTTTGCCCACCTTTTTGTACACGCCAGCGCCTGTCTTCTGTCCAAATGCACCCTTTGCAATGAGGCCTTGAACCCAATCAGGCAAACAGAAAATGGACCGCCACGCATCATCGGGCAGAGTGTCTGACATTGTTTTTACGACGTGCGCAAATGTATCGAGCCCAACGACATCTGCGGTGCGGAATGTGGCGCTCTTCGCCCTGCCAATGAGAGGACCTGTGAGTGCATCAACAACATCGCATCCGAGATTGAATTTCGCGGCGTGGTGGACAGTGGCAAGCATCGAAAAAACGCCGATACGGTTGGCAATGAAGTTCGGTGTGTCTTTTGCATGGACGACACTTTTTCCGAGCGTTGTTGTGAGAAAGCCTTCGAGATGGCGGAGGACCGTTGCTTCAGTGGCAGGGCCGGGGATGATTTCCACCAAAGCCATGTAGCGCGGCGGGTTGAAGAAATGCACACCGCAAAAATTCTTCTTGAGATGCTGCGGGAGATGCTCATTCAAAGCTTTGAGGCTCAATCCCGAAGTGTTGGTTGCGAAAATGGCATGAGGTGAAACAAACGGGCCTACTTTTGCATAGAGGTCGGCTTTCCAGTCGAGGCGTTCTGAGATGGCCTCAATGATGAGATCGCAGTCTTTGAGTTTGCTGAGATCCGTTTCATAGTTGGCTGCCACGATGTCAGCCGCTTTGGCCTTGACGGAGAAAGGCGTCGGCTCGAGTTTTTGAAGTCCTGCAAGCGATTTGAGAACAATTCCGTTTTTGTCTCCCTCTTTGGCGGGGAGATCAAAAAGAATGACCTCGACATTGGCATTGGCGAGATGCGCTGCAATTTGCGCACCCATGACGCCTGCACCCAAAACCGCGACTTTTTTGATGAGAAAGGGATGTTCCATGGAGTCCTCGCATAGTGTGAATTGGACTCCAAAATTCTATCGGGAGAATTTACAAGGAACAACGCGTTCAGTTTTTAAGAAAATTTACAAGTTCGTTTATTTTATGGGTTTCTCGTGTGGTTACCCTTCCGCCTGCGACAAAGGCATGGCCTCCGCCGCCAAATTGGTTGGCAAAGTAATTGCCTAGATGCCTGTTTTGATTCTTGGGCTTGTTCCAAGGATTGATCCCGCAGGAGATGGATGAAATGCCGGATTTGTTCGGTTGAACATGAATCGCGTAAAGAATTTCCGGAAACAGAAGATAGGGCACAAAGCGTCCCATCCCGGGAAATGGAGTGTCTGACGGCCAATCCATGAAATCGGTCAGTGCGACAGAACCGAGGATGCGCGTCCGAGATTTATAAATTTCCATTTGTTTCAGCACGAGTCGTTGTTCGTAATCAATCAATGCCGAGTAAATAGGGTCCGAGTTCATGAGATCATCAAGGTGTGGCGACTTGACGAGTTGTGACACGAGGTTCCGATAGAGCGCTTCGCGGTCGACCGACGGATGTGAAGAACTGAAGAGCGTCTGCAGCTTTACGGCCTGCGTTGAAAAATCATGAGCAGCTTGTGCATCAGCAAAAAGAGCCGCATCGATGATTTCTGCTTGGTCGATCAAAAGTTCATATTCTTCAATAATCGATTGGGGGATTCCTAATTTGACGTGATGCTTGCGCATCAGTCCGGGTGTGCTTGTGGCCTTGATGTCCCAAAGTGCCAGCACGTGCCTCAAATAGCTCTGACAATTCTCTGGTGTCATGAAGGGCACACCGGCGCCCGTGGGATGGTGGTCGATCCAATAACACCTGAGAGGATCGGAATCGTTGAGGGCTCCTTCACCAGCCAAGGAGAAAAATTTTTCCGTGAGGAATGCGGGGTGAAGGGAAAAATCGAGAATGGCACACGGATAATTCAGTTCCGTGAGTGTCCAGTCGCGCTGTTCCGGACCGTGATTCACGGGATTGACGGCGACGTTGAGGTTGGATCGCCCCGATTTTTCCATAAGGAAGCGGATAAAGATGGCAGAAGCAATTCCGCCGTCGGCATCAGCATGTGAATAGATGTTGTAGTCGATGTCTCGCATGACAGCTCCAGGTCGCATGCGCCCCGAGAGCAGGCCGATTAGACCATGCGTTGCAGGACGAACATGTACAACCCTATCGCACCCAT
>JBEGJP010000070.1:0-4673 GCA_041184525.1 Pseudomonadota bacterium
TTCTGCCAAGACAACATCAGAAGAAACAATAAGAGCAAATAAAGAGACTCGGTATAGGGCACAAAAAGAAAGACAAACGCAGGATGCAAGAGAAGTGTCACAAGACTCACCTTCTCATCCAGCCCATTCTCGCGGCTCCAACGGAAGGCAAAAATAGCCGCACCCACGAGGGAAATCTTCTGCACAACATGCAGAGCAATGAGACCATCAAGATGAAAAAAATGGATGAATGGGGCGGACAACAGAGGAAACAATGGAAAAAAAGCTGTATTCTGACCTTCTCGATTGGAAAAGTCCAACATGTAGCCCTGTGTTGCAATTGATTTGTACCAGCCCACGTCCAGCCAGTCTGTCGCCGCTAGTAGGCCCTGAAGCGAATGAAGCTCACCCACACTTTTAAAGAACCAAATAACACCAAAAAACCAGACTAAAAGAGTTAAAAGTGTTTCGCGAACCTCTTTCAAATTCAAATTTACTACCCCCTTGAATTCGGCAGCAACAAGACCGTCTGCAGCTCGCTAGCAAACCTTTCAGCCAGATGGACATCAAGATAGGGCTTCGCACGCTCTGCGTTTCTCTGCCGCGACTGAGCACTTCTTTCTGCAGCCAATGCCCCTCTCAAAACGTGGAGAAGCGACTCAGGCTTGCGTTCCTCGAAGATCAACTCAGGTGAAGAAAGAAGAACCGGAATTTCTCCTGAGTTTGAACCGATGACGTTCACACCGCAGGCCCACGCCTCGACAATCACGCGTCCGAACTGTTCCTTCCAATTCGCCTCGGTTCGGCTCGGCACAACGAGAATATCAAGAGCGCGAAAGAAGTCGGGAAGAGCTGTGGCCGGAAACGAGCCATGCAACACAAACTGCAGGCCGCGCTCCTTCAGGGGCAGCAACCGACGGCTCAGCTCTTCAAAAAGGGGCCCACCTCCGGCAACTTCAAATTGAATTCGTCTGAGCTCTTCATTCGACAGCAGCTCGAGAGCAGAAACAAGGTCAGGCACTCCTTTGGCCTCTGTCACTGCACCGCAATAACCCACACGCACCGGCTCCTGAGTGCCCTCTCCGCTGGGTGAGCCAGAGCCGCTCAAAGTTCCCATATGAAAAAGAGAACTGTCCGCCCACAGAGGAAAGCGAATGATGCGGCCTCGGTAGCCTTGTCTTCGCAGGACGCTCTCTACCTCCTCGCTCAATGCCAGCACACAGGCTGCGCGTCGAAAAATAAAACGCTGGATGAACTGCAACGGAAGAGAAAATTCCTTTTCCATGTTCTGTGCTGAGTATAAAACAATCTGCGTCGCGCGCGGGAGAAAGATGCGAGCGAGGCAAAACGCAAACAGTGCGCTCAATGAGTAGGGCTCCATGAGGGCGAGCAGCACAGTGGGCCGCTCTGCACTGGCACCCATGCGCCTGAACACCCGAGCAAGGCCTCGGAACCACACAGCTTGAATGTGAGGCGTCCAGACCTTCAAGACTTCCGTTTGGATACGTGCCTTCCACTCTTCCGAAAAGGCCGCGCACGGGACGGTCTGACCGCCCAACTCCCAGAACGCGGAAGGCACAATGGCAGACATCCGGCCTCCCACCGCTTTGGCGAAATGAATCCAAAAACTGCGGTAGGTGGAAACAACCAAACTCTGCCAAATCACGATGACGGTCACGTCTTTCCCCTTCTGCTTTCACCCGATGAGATAATTGAGTTTCACTTGCAAAGTCAAAATCATCCCCACTCCCTGACAAATGACCTCGGGTCGCGTGGTACAATCTGGGCCGGTCATATCCGGAGCATGATTGATTCCTTGAGGAGGCTATTGTGGGTTTCATCCGATGTGCTGGAATTCTTTTTGCTTTGGCTCTCGTGGCCTGCACCACCCCGCTGGGAAAGGCCAACAAGCTTCTTGAAGCGGGCCTGCATCAAGAGGCCATTGAGGCGTATGAAAACATCCTCAAATCGGAACCCGACAATGCCGACGCCAAAATTGGACTCGGCAAGGCACGCTCTGAGCTTTGGAGAAAGGAACTCATTTCCATTCGCTTGTTGAGAATGTCAGGTGATGCCAAAGGCGCACTGGAGCGCTTGGAGTCTTTGCTGGAAAGAATGAAAATCTGGGATGTGAGCAATTTTCAATCCGGCGAACTTGTGAGTGCAGAAGAAGAAGTCCGCAATGGCCGACGACTCCTGACATCCCTCATTCAACAAAAGATCAACGAAAGAAAACCTGTTGTCGCAACTTACCTTTGGAATGAATTCGATGCCATCAGAGAGGCAAAACAGTTTGGCGCTTTTTCCGTCGAACTCCTCGAAGACATCCGCAAAGCAGGCCTGAACCTCTGCATCACTTTGAAACCATGGACAAGCAGCACAAGCTTTTCCTTCAACACGGTTGCGAAGTCAGTCTGCGCCTCTTACGGCGGAGCGTCTCCTGCTGTTCCTCTCGACAATCAAAAAGATTTCAGATTCTCAAAATTGCTTCTCGCTGGGAAAATCGAATTTAGAAACTTCGACGGCAATTCGCAAACGCAAGTCGAATTGCTCAGAGACTTCATTGAATCAAAAATGCAATCGGCCGGACTCTATGCTTCTGACTCGCCACACACCCTGACACTGGCTCTCTCTGGTGATTATACCCGCGATTATGAGACTCATTCGACAATCAGAACCCACTCCTACACGGTGAAAGTCCCCTATCAGGATTTTGAAAAGTACGAAGAAAAAGAATTTGTGAAGGTGACACGCAATGGCCGCGAAGAGAGCGTCGAACGTCCGGTGCAAAAGCAGCGCCCTGTGACACGTTTCAGGGAAGAGCCCCGCACCCACAGCTACCCTGCTGTCCAGCATCGGGAGAAGCTCCGTTGGAATGCCGCCCTCATTGCAAAGACAAAAGAGGAGACCTCCCTTTCCTTTGCGCAGGAAAAGGAAAATGCATTTGTCACACACAACCAGAATCTGCCGCACATGGGTTTGAAACCCGCAGAAGCAAAGTTCATCGATGTGACTCAGTGGCTCTCTGAAAATTACAAAAAATTCGCAGAGCAATATGTTGGAAAACTCACCCTTCAAATTGCCGACCGCTATTGCCAAGCAGCGAAAGGTCAGGAAATGACCCACGAGGCGGCGGAGAATTTCAGCCGATGCGCTGAGCTCAACGAGAAGAATGTCGCCGCGTCAGCTTGGTTCTCCAATACTTTTGGTGTCACCCGTGCTGAGCTCCTGAAGATTCTCGCCCATGCGTCCCTTGGAATGGTTCAGCCTGTGCAAGACCCTAAGCTCTCTTCAAACTGAATCACTCTCGAACTCATCGCCGGAAAAACCAAAGCAAAAGACTCAGCAACAAGCTCAGAATGAGGCTTGTGAGCAGGGGGAAGTAAAACGTAAAGTTGCCCCGCTTGAACACAAAATCGCCGGGCAACGACCCCAATCCCAGCGTGCCACGCCAGTGCCACAACAGCCCGATGACAAAAAGGACGGCTCCTGCCGTCATGAGAAGTTTGCCCATGCTTCCTACCTACAATCCCAAAGCACATGGAAGCGGAACTGCTTGAACGCCTGTTGCCTCAGGCCCTCAGGCAACAACGAAGCTGCGACGCTCACCCACGCAGGGCGAGTGTTGAGAATCTCCCGACAGCCAGTGGGAGCGGAGGGTGACTGGAGTGGATTGTCGACGACTGTTTGCAACACGAGCGCACCGGCAGGATTGATCCCCGGGAGTTCGTTGCAGTCGACGGTCAGATTCTTCGGCTGGAGAAAACGTGTCGTCGGTTTGAGATCGCAGGACTTATCGAGATCACAATGAAAGACGTAAGGATTGTACCCCTCGAGGACGAGGAGCGAGAGGTTCTGAACCTTCTCTGATTCTTCCTGCAACTTTTGAAACACGGGAGCATGCGTGTTGATTTCGAGAAATGCGCCACGCAGAAGAAGGACGAGTGAAAAAACACACTGCAGGACAATGGCTCTACGAAGCCAAGGTTGCCAAGACGCACGCTGCACGAGGTAACGGTACAACGGCAGTGCCAACGAGAGGAGCAAGACCATCCACATGGCCCACACCACAGGGTAAAGGAAACGCTCTTCCTTGTGTCCAATGAGCATGTGAATCAAAACGAACGGCACCACCACGGCCACCGCCGCCATTGCCAGAGAGCTCTCAGCGTCACCCGCTGAATTCACTCGCGTCCGAACCAGAGAAAAAAATCGCCGCGCAGAAAAAGCGGCAGCGGCAAAGGCAGTTGCCACACCCAACACCAGCGCTGCGCCATAAGGAGCAACAAACATTTTTCTGAACGCGAAGAAGTACCACCACCACGGAGAGACGCCGAATTCCGCCGCCTTGCCTTCAACCAAATTCACAGTCGCATAGCGGTACGCCGGAACAACCCATGCGCCATAACCCCACCGGTCAGCGCAGGCTCCCAGCAGGATCGCAGCCACTCCGCCCATGACTCCATAAACGGCGCAACTCCATTTTTCTCGCGTTGAAAGAAACAGCCAGAGCGCCAACCCGAGCCCCGCAAACGCAGTTTGAAAGCGTGCCTCAAAGGCCATCCCCAAAAAGAATCCAACCAGAGCAAATGAAAGCTTCCGAGGAGAGGGGCGTGACACAATTGCGAGGCTCGTCGCCAAAGAGAGCATCAGGAATGCTGCACTCATGGACTCAGAGGACGTGCGCACATGCA
>JBEGJP010000071.1:0-2871 GCA_041184525.1 Pseudomonadota bacterium
GGCTTGCAATGTCTGCAAACTGCCGCCGGCCACCTGACCTGAATTCGGACTCAGTCTCCAATTCAACAAAAAAACGCACCAAACAAAGTTCGTCTCTACTGTCTGTCCATCTGCTCAGAACAGACAAGCATTCACAAGAATCAACAGTGCGGAGGTACAAATTCGCAAATCGATTCGTTCTGTTGTCGAGCTCCAAAAGCTCTTGCACCCGATCTTTCCAATGTCGCATGTCTGACTCAGCGAAAGGAGCCATCGCCTTTGCAAAACGAACGATATTCTTATGAGCTAGCACATGAATTTTTGGGTTGCGATGATCGAAGAGCTTTAAAACCTTTTTGAGTGCCTCAGGGGGAACTTCCGACTCTTCCATGCTCGTCGTCAAAAGGCCATTGAGCGCCTGTACAAGCTGATCATCCGTAAGCGGATCAGAGTTCAGAAGAAGATTGATTTCGCTTTCTCCAGAGAGAGTTCGAGAGTGCTTTTCCGAGTCCTCAGATGAAGAAGAATCGTTCTTCAAGAGCGGAATGAGTTTGCCCATTGACCCGAACCCCCATTGACGCAAAATTCACAGAATCATCTCAAACAAAAATCACTCTGTCAGGGGCAAAAAGTCACAAAACCTATGTCAAAGTTTCGCTTTGCTGAGGAAAAGTAGAACGATGTCGGCACTGGCCAGTACGACGTTGCCCATACCCCAAGCGGGGGCGAAACCCCTCGGCACAATAAATCCTCCCCCCCCAACCGCGACAATCCATCTCATCCAATCTCCCACTCCTTTGGCCGCAGTGAGATTCTCGAGTAAAGTTGACTCACCCACGGGAGACCCGAACCATGCTGCGCGAAACCCTTTCCTTTTACCGGCGCCTTTTGAAAGAGTTCATGGAGGTGGGCGCGTCTTCGGAGGAAGCTGCGCAGCTGGCTGCCGCATTTGTCGCGTCGCAGACGAGGCTCCCGACACGGATGGGTTTCTTCGCAGCCAAGAACGACCCGAGCGCCCAAACCTACCGGTATCGCGGAATTGCGCTGGAAGTGGCTCACTTCAAGATTCACGAAAACCGAGAGGGCGACCGCTCATTCAAAATCACCTTGCGGACAAAGGTGGGGCGGACGATGCAGAGTCTCGATTTCAAAGGCGATCAGGCTCTGCGCGTGGCGGCGTTGCTCGCGTTGAAATTTGAACGGTTCGAGGCCGATCTGCAAGGAGGTTTCTCTGCCGCTGAGCTCCGTGAATGCGAATTCAAACTGGTGGAAAAAATGTGTGCCAAAGGAAAGCGCATGGAGTACCCCGATGGCGACACCATTGAACTCAACCGCAACATCAAGAGAAAGATCGAAAGCGTTTTGCAGCTTCACAGTCTGCTCCAGTCGACCGACACATCAGGGCGGTTTCGCCTCGAGTTGGCACCCAATCTGATCGATTGGGACACGGCGGCATGGCAAACGATGGATGAGCTCACTTCCGGTGCACTGAGCACGTGGTATGAGGCCTACGGTTTTACCAGACCCCGCATCGAATCCCTCTGAATTCGTCTTTTCTTCAGCCATTTCGATCACTTAAAACTCCGCGTTTTACCACGGCAATCCCATGGGTTTCCGAGCTTTTTCGTCGAAGATTCTCTTGTCGGAAGGGAAATCACTCCGTCGACGAAAGCAAAGGAGCATCCATGAAAATATTCTTTTGTTCAGAGATGGTCGCCCACTCGAACTGTTTCTCTCCCAGTGCAACTAAGCCGCAGCATTTCGTTGAGGGCATAAAGAAAATCGACATTCCCGTTGAGCTCATTCGCCCTGTTCCTGTGAGTGTGGAGCAACTGGAGCTTGCGCATGAGAGCAGTTACGTACGGGGCGTTTTGGACTGCAGCATTGCAAACGGATTCGGGAACAGATCACAAGAGGTGGCTGATTCATTGCCGTGGACGAGCGGTGCCATGCTCTCTGCTGCCGAGTCGGCACTTTCGAACGGCATCACGTGCGCACCCGTTTCAGGCTTTCACCACGCCGGCTATCGGCACGGAGGAGGATTTTGCACGTTCAATGGCCTCATGGTGACAGCACAGGTGCTGCGCATGAATCACGTCGGCATAAGGGTTGCCATTGTCGATGCCGACCAGCATTACGGCGACGGAACCGACGACATCCTGAGTCACCTTGGGATTAAGGATATTTTTCACTTCACCTTCGGCAGGCATTTTCGCACGCGCCATGATTCCGCTGAGTATTTGAAAACAGCCCGCGCGATACCAGAAATGGTCAAGAAGTTCGGTGCCGACATCGTTCTCTACCAAGCGGGTGCCGACGTTCATGTGGACGATCCGTTGGGAGGGGTGCTGACCAGCGAACAGATTGCTGAGCGTGACGAGTCGATCGTGGCCGGATGTTGGCGTGAGGGCATCCCTGTCGCGTGGAACTTGGCGGGCGGATACCAGCGGGATGCCGACAATGGAATATCGAAGGTCATCAATATCCATCTTGAAACTGCAAAAGTCGCACACGCAGCACTCGCTCGGCGCTGAAGGAACGGATGAAACAATCCAGCTTCCATTAAAAAGGAGATTCCCATGGAAAACAAATTCGACTCCGAACAGAATCCATCCAGCAGTCAACAGCCTGAGGAGAAGGCGCGTGTTCCAATGAGGAGCACCTATCGAATCCGACATTGGTCTCATTGGGATCGGGAGATCGACGAAGCCGTAGCGGACTTTCGGCAGAGGTCAAACCTACTCCCGAACATCCTCATAGCAGCCGAACAAACGCATCGGAGGTTTGATATCGCTGCCAACGCCAAACGAGAGAAAATCCGGAACGGGGACGGACGCTCCGCGCCGCCAGAAGAAGAGTTTGTCACACCGTCGGCCTTCCGCGGAGCGGATT
>JBEGJP010000072.1:0-16310 GCA_041184525.1 Pseudomonadota bacterium
CTTTCTGCGGGAAGTGAATCTGTTGTCGGGTGTGGCTCTCAGCGGTGGTGACGCGCTCGAAAAACGCATCTCGCTGATGTATGGATTCAATTATTTTCGTGCCTTTTCAAAGCCGCAATCGGGGCACTTCACACTCCGGATGATCGCCGACACTCTGGTCACACCTTTCACATTCTCCAGCGCACCGCTGCCCGGATTCGAAGGGGGCAAAGAGGCGCGAGCAATTCTAGTGCGATTTGGGTTCTCCGGCTGTTACGTGGGAGAAAACATGTGGCTGGCCTGCATGGACGACGGGCCGCGCATCGGCTGGGTGAAACAGGGAACATCAAATGCTCAGGTCCTAGGCAATTTCCCTCTCGGGGTGAGCCTGCACTCGGGTGCTTTTCACCCCATGTCGCTGCATGCGCGTGCTGAATTTGGAAGTTGGAACGTGCGCTTGAACGGCAAAGAGCAGAAAAGCCATATGAACTTCTACACGCTCGGTGCCGGCTACAGCTGGTGAGTCGCCCTTCGGACGTCTGCCCGACTCGTCAACAGACGGATTTTTGGGTATGAAGAGGCAAAAGTCAGCGAAGGAGCGCAGATGAAAACCTACCACGACCTCCTCACCCACCTTCTGGAGTTTGGTCACCGCAAGGACGACCGCACAGGCACAGGCACTCTGAGCGTATTTGGCTACCAGATGCGATTCCCGCTGCAACAGGGTTTCCCGCTGCTGACGACCAAAAAAGTCCATTTCAAATCGGTGATCCATGAGCTGCTGTGGTTTCTGCGCGGTGACACCAATATCGCTTACTTGAAAGAAAACGGTGTCTCGATTTGGGACGAGTGGGCCGATGAGCAAGGGAATCTGGGCCCCGTGTATGGCCACCAATGGCGGCATTTCGGGGCACGCAAAGCGGGTGACACATGGTGCGGCACCACGCTCCAGCAGGACCTCGCCGGCGTCGACCAAATCGCCGACCTCGTTCAACAGATCAAAAACAACCCCGATTCCCGCCGCCTCATTGTGTCGGCGTGGAACCCTGTCGATGTGCCCCGCATGGCATTGCCCCCCTGCCACTCCCTGTTTCAGTTCTATGTGGCCGGCGGCGCGCTCAGTTGTCAGCTTTATCAGCGTTCGGCAGACGTGTTCCTTGGTGTGCCATTCAACATTGCCTCTTATGCGCTGCTCACCCACATGGTCGCGCAGGTGTGCAATCTCAAAGTGGGCGACTTCGTTCACACGATCGGCGATGCCCATCTGTACACGAACCATGTTGAACAAGCGCGTTTGCAGCTCTCTCGCGACGTTCGTCCGCTGCCTCAATTGCAGTTGAATCCAGCTGTGACGGACCTCTTTGCCTTCACTTATGAGGACATCACGCTGCAAGGCTACGATCCTCATCCGGCCATCAAGGCACCTGTGGCAGTATGAAAATCACGCTCATCGCCGCACTGGCGAAAAATCGGGTCATTGGCATCAACAACACGTTGCCGTGGAAGCTTTCGGCCGACCTGAAGCGCTTCAAAGCTCTCACCACGGGGCATACCATCCTCATGGGCCGCAAAACTTTTGAAAGCTTGGGCCGCCCTTTGCCGCACCGCCGTCATGTGTGTGTGTCGCGTCAGTACCCCTCCACGCACCTGACCGCCGATGCACGGTGGCCGGAACAGGTGTTTTGGTGTGGCGATCTCCACGCAGCGCTCGCATTATTGGAAAAAGAAAATGCGCAGATGGCTGAAGCTGGAGTTTTCATCATCGGCGGGCAAGACATTTACACACAAGCGCTCGCTTCTGCCGACAGACTGGAGCTCACACACATTGATGCCAACTTCGAAGGCGATGCGTGGTTCCCGTGCTTCCACTCCCTGTTCAAAAAAGAGTGCGAAGAGGCTCACACAGAAGGTGAATTGAGCTTCGGTTTCGCCAGTTATACGTCGCTCAAACCGGCAGGAATTCGCGTGCGCACGGCAACAGTGAAAGACCTCGATTTTTTGGCCGGCGCTCAGCTCAAAATGGCTCTCGAAACTGAAGATTTAAAACTCGATCCCGTCAAATTGAAAAACGGTGTGACCGCGATTTTGAATGGAACAAAACTAGGACGGTATCTGATTGCCGAACGAAAAGAGGCATCCCACGCTTTTTACCAACCGGTCGGATGTTTGCTTCTTCAATCGGAGTGGAGCGATTGGCGCAACGCGGAGTTCTTCTGGGTGCACAGCTTTTTTGTTGAGTCACACGAGCGACGGCGCGGCATTGGACGCTGGCTTTTGAAGGTTGCAGAGGAGCTCGCGCGCACGTCGGGTGCGGCGGGTGTGCGTCTGTATGTCGACAAACGCAATAGCACTGCAGCCAAGCTCTACAGCTCATATGACATGAACAACAGCCACTACGACCTCTTTGAAAAAGAATTTGCGAGCAGCAACTGAAAGGGAGTTCCCAATCCGTGTCAGCATCAAAAACGACTCACATCTTACGCGAGCGCCCGAACCCGAACCTCATGTCGATCATCATTCCTTGCTACAACGAGGAAGAGGTTCTTCCCTTGCTGCGCCGCGAACTGGAGTCGTTCGTTGCGACTTTGCCTTGCCCTGTGGAAATCATTTTCATCAACGACGGCAGCCGCGACAAAACTCTCTTCTTATTGGACGAATGGGCTGCTGCCGACTCACGCATCCGCCTTTTGGGCTTTGCGCGCAACTTCGGGCATCAAACCGCCGTCACTGCCGGTCTGGATGTGGCCAAAGGCGATGCTGTCGTCATTATGGATGCCGATCTGCAGGACCCACCGCGCGTGGTTCACGATATGCTCGCGCGCTACCGTGAGGGCTACGATGTGGTTTACGGCCAACGCGAAGAGCGTGTCGGTGAAACCTCCTTCAAAAAATTCACCGCGTGGGCCTTTTACCGCCTGATGAAAAAACTCGTGCATCCCGACCTGCCACTCGACACCGGCGACTTCCGCCTGATTTCAGGCGAGTGTTTGAAAGCACTCAACAGCATGCGTGAAACGCATCGCTTCCTGCGCGGCATGGTGGCATGGGTGGGCTTCGCTCAAACGGGTGTGAAGTACAAACGCGATGCGCGGGCGGCGGGTGAAACCAAGTATCCGTTGCGTAAAATGCTCACCTTCGCATGGACGGCGGCTCTCAGTTTCAGTCCCCTGCCCTTGCGCGTGAGTCTGATGTTGGGAGTTTTCACAGCTTTCATCGGATTTCTTGTTGGCATTTATGCTGTTGTCGTGGCCATCCTGCATTTCTTCTACTCAGATCTTGGAATCATTCCCTACAACAGCGGCTGGGCCTCCATCATGACCCTGTTGTGCCTCATCGGCGGTGCCATTCTGATGGGAATCGGAATTCTTGGCGAATATGTGGCGCGCATTTACGATGAAATCAAAGCGCGACCGCTCTACTTGGTGAGCTACCGCCGCAATTTGGAAAGTTGATTCATCTCCACTGCAGCTCTGAGGTCAGGCGAGTTCAACTGTCGTCGGTTCCACCGTGAGGGGAGTTGCTTCTTCAATGACGGAAGGCCTGAAGACGAGAAACTTCGACCCCAAAAAATTGATGACCGTGGTCACCCCAGCAGCAAAAACAAAAGACACTTGCCACGGATGGGGAAGAAGGTGGAGACCCAAAGTGTTCAAACCCGTGTTGATGAACAGGCTTGTTCCATAGAGAAGTGAAAAGCGAACCAGCTGCTTCCAAGAGGATGATTGACCAGAAAACGTCCATGCACGGTTGATGAAGTACACCAACACTGTTCCTGAGATGCACCCGAGTGCCTTGGCAGGTGTCACATGCAGGTGCAATGCGACGAGCATTCGATAAACAAACATATCAGTAAATAAGCCGCTGAAACCGGTCAGAACGAATCGTGTGACCTGACGGCGCAGGGTCTTGTCCTGCAGAACGAACCGGAAACGTTGGAAAAGCTGAGTCATGAGGAAGCCTCGGCAACAGTTTCTCCCATCAAATCATGGAGAAAGGGAGCAAGCAAGTGAAAAAAAACAAGCACCCTCATCAGGTGCTTGTTGCGCTCAGTTCAATGAATATTGACGAGATTAGAGCTTGAAGCGCAGACCGGCGGGCACGATCGTGAAATCGAAGCCACTGAGGGTTGTCTCGTTGTTCTTGTCTTTTTTGTCGGACCTGCTGGCATAGCCGAGACGCACTCCGCCCACGTATTCAAGGCCTTTGCTCAGTTCGCGAACGACGCTACCGGCCACTTCAAATCCGTAGCCGCTCTCGTCTCTGTTTGTGGTCGTCGTGTTGTCGACGGTTTGCTCATCGAGACCGGAAATCAGGAACAAGCGCCCTTCGACTTCAGTCTCCATGCCGGCGAGTTCTGTGTAGTAGAAAGCCTGAGGGCCAACAATGAAATCAGACTTGTTGGTTTTGGTTTTGTTTTGACCTTCGGCAGTCGTGCGTGAGAGGGTGACAAACCCGCCGAGTTCGAGATTGGGAGCAACATTGTAGCCCACTCCCAAGTAGGAGATTCCTTCCAGATCGAGGGTCGGCCGCACAGCCCAAGCGCCAAAGTTGCCGTAAAAATCGAGCTGCTTGGGCATGGTGACGAGACTTGTGGAAGGAGTCTCCGTTGTCGTGTTGCCTGCCTTCACCTTGGTGTTGCTCATGGTGTAAGGCAAAAAGCGCATGCCGAGATAAGAAGCACGCTCTTCCGAAGTTGAGCTCAAGCTCCCCGAGCCGCTCATCGCCACGAGTGTGCCACCACGGTTTCCGCTGGTCGCGTTAGTTGTTGTCGTTTTTTTGGTCGCGGCAAATGCCACAGGGGCCAAAAGAGTGGCCGCAGCCAAAGCACCAGCGGACACAAGAGAGTTCAATTTCATGAAAGACTCCTTCAGTGGACGGAACGGTCATTATTTTGGCTGACATTCTGGGACGAGGGACAATAAGTCAAGCCCCTGCCTCTTTGGAAAGAAAGAACTCCTCAATTTAGTGCAAAACAAAATTTCCCCTCATCCTTCGTGAGGAAATTTTTTCCGCTCCTGTGCACCATGCTCCGTCCGATACCGCAGCGACAGAGCGAGGGAATCATGCAGCGACTGCGCGTAGGACAAAAAATCTGCGGCAACAGGTTCGAAATCGTCGGCCTCCTTGGTGTCGGCGGAAGTGGTGAGGTTTACCTCGCCACCGACACCCAAGCGCCCAGTTCCGAACGGCAGGTGGCCCTGAAACTTTATACTGAACTCTCCAACAGAGATGCGCCGGTGCTTGAACTCCACGCCCGCATCAAGCGCGAGACAGAGGCGCTGTCCAAGATTCAGCACAAAGGTGTGGTGCGCGCTTTCGAACTTCTGCTCTCCGACGACATGTGCATTCTCGTGCAAGAGTATCTGCCCGGCGGTTCGCTGCACGAGGCCATTCGCGCCAACACAAGAGAATACCGTCAACCTCTCCACTGGCTTCAATTGGCGCATGCGCTGGCGCTCGGACTTGAGGAACTTCACGCCGCCGGACTTTCCCATGGCGACATTAAGCCCGGAAATATCGGTTTCAGAGACCTCGGACACAAAGAGCCCGTCTATCTCGATTTTGGTCAGGCCGCGCTGGTCAACAGCAGCGAATTCCTGAGCCGATCGGCGCATGCACTTGCAACTCTGCCTTATTTAGCTCCTGAACGCAGCGGATTCATCAAAGCCAAACGAGATGAGCAGGCCGACCTCTATTCGCTGGGTGCAACACTTTATGAAGTGGCGTGCGGACATCCCCCTTTCCAAGAATCGACACCCAAGGCACTGCTCGAAAAAATCCTCAATGGAGTGCCGCAGCCATTGTCGGAAATCGTTCCCGACTTTCCGGAACCGTTGAGTGATATTGTTCAAAAGCTGTTGCGAAAAAGCCCTGACGAACGCTACGCCACCGCGCGTGGACTAGCCTACGACTTACGGCTGTGTCTCGACCAGCTCGAGAAGCACAACAAGATTTCCTTCTTCGCACTCGCAAAGAAGGACCGCCTCAGAGAGCTCAACAACAAAACCCCCTTCGTCGGCCGCAAAACAGAACTCGACAAACTGCTGATGCAACTTGACGATGCCCTTCAGGGACGCGGTGGATGTGCCTTCATTGGTGCACCGTCCGGCGCAGGAAAGACGCGACTTTGTTTGGAAGTGGGAAATGAAGCCTCGCGAAAAAATGTCCGCACGCTGGTTGGAAAATTCTCTGAGTATGAGCGCAATGTTCCTTTGTCAGGAATTCTCTCCATCATCCACAGCCACATGCGTGAAATGGCACTCGAACCCGAAGGTGAATTCCAGCGCTGGGCACGTTCGGTGGGCAAATCGTTGGGCGCACGGCTGCGCCTTCTCACCCAACGGCTCACATCGCTGCGTGATATTTTCACTTTCACCAACGAACTCCCCAAAGATGAGTTCGAAGATGAATCACGAACTTTCATTGAAAGCATGGTCGATCTGTTGGTTCACTTCGGTTCGCGGGATGCGGCCCTGATTCTCATCCTCGACGACCTGCAGTGGGCCGATCCCGAAAGCCTTTCGATCGTGGAGCTCATTTCTGCGCGCGCTCGCCGCGGTGAATTGGGCAAGCTCTTGCTCTTGGGTTCCTATCGAAGCAACGAAGTGAGCCATGATCATCCGCTGCAACAAAGAATTCTTCAACATGAAGGGCCGCAAGCACACGTTCAGCTGGGACCGTTGAGTGAGGAAGAATCGAACACTCTCGTCGAACATCTGCTGGACGAAAGCGGCACTCAAGTGAACCGCCTTGAACGCATGACCTACCTTCTCACTCAGGGCAACCCCTTTTATGTGAGAGAGTATCTGAATTTCTGCCTCGCAAAAGAGATCTTTCGTCCTGACGAAAGCGGCGACAGCTGGATTTTCGACTCTGCCAAGGCTCACAGTGCTTCACTGTCGCACGGGATTGCGTCGCTGGTTTCGGAGAGAATTGCGGAACTTCATCCTGAAACCCGGCAGCTGCTTTTGGTGGCCAGTGTTGTCGGCAACGAAGTGCCTCTCGCTGCCATCGATTTCCTTCTCAGCGAAAAAAACATCAACTCTCCTCTCTTGCGTTCTTTGAGCGAACTTTCAGAAAAGCATCTCATCTATTTTGGAAGAGAAACTTTGACATTTGTGCACGACAAAGTGCGGGAAGCTGCCTACCAGATGGCAGGCCATGAAATGCGCACGGACTGTCATCATGGTTATGCCGTTTGGTTGCACAAAAAGATGCAAGAGGAAGAACAAGATCCCACGCTACGAAGAACGTCGACGGAACCGTTTGAATTGGCCTACCATTTGAAGAACGGCCGCCCCCAGCGCGATCCGAAATGGGCACGCACGATTTTGCTCAATGCAGGCAAACTCTCCTTGAAGGTTTTTGCCTATCAGAAAGCTCTTGAGTATGCACAGACAGCGCACCAACTTCTCGACGACAATTTTGCCAACACAAAAGAATCTGTGAATGAGTATATTGCCATCACCGAGCTTCTGGGTGACGCACGCGTTCTCAATGAAGATCCCGTAGGTGCAGTCGACCTCTACACCAATGTTCTTGACTATTGTAAAGACGCTTTGCACCGCACGGAAATTCTCGCCAAACTCTGCGAATGCAACCTCACCCTGTTCCGTTACCGCGACAGCATCGAAGCCGGTGTCCGCGGGATGGAACTGCTCAAAATGCGAATCGAAACCAGCGAGCTCAAATCCATTTTCATGATCGCAGTGATGATCATTCCCTTCTTTGTGCAGCTGTGTTTGTGGCCAATTTTCGGAAAAGCAAACCGAAAATACAGAGACAAAAGAGAAGAGATCTTCTGGAAGCTGCTTGTAAATATGCAGGTCGCCCTGTTCTTCTCCCGTCCTGTGGCAGCCATCAACAACCAGATCTTCTACACGTTCCGATTTCTGCGTCTCGAACCCAATGAACAGCGTTCCATGCTGCTGGGCTATTGGGGTGTCGCAACGGGGGTCTTCGGTTTTTCAGCTATTTCAAACCGTGTCTACAAAGCAGCTCTCCAATACTTTGAACAACACCCCAATCCTATTGCGCGCTCATTCTTGTTGTTTACGTGGGGGTATCTGAATGAATTCCCGCGCGCGCGTCTGAGGGAATCGCATTCCAAGCATCTTCAATCACTGGAAATGCTGGAAAATGCGGGGGAGTCGTTTTGGAGGGTGTTGAGCATGCAAGGCCTCATCCAAATGGATGAATATGCATTAGGCAACGGAGAGACTTACAGCCTTCTTTCCCGCTATACAAATCTCATTTTCCGTATCAAGCAAACTCCCACCATTCTCGATGCGGTTCTGCGCCATCACCTGCTGACAAAAAACAACACAGAACTTGAACGCTACGAAAAGATTGTCGCAGATGCCGGCCGCGCGATCCGTGAAGACGGATTCGAAACTCTCGACTTGTGTTATGCAAACCTCTCCCTTGGTGAACTCAACCTGTTGCGCGACGATCCGGTGTCTGCTCTTCCCTATTTGAGAGAGGCTTTCAAGATTGTCGTTTCTCATGCTCACCGCGTGGCCTATTGCATTTTTGTGCCCCCCTTGGTTGCTCTGTGTTACATCCGCCTCAACCGTCCATTTGCAGCTCTTCCGGCCCTCACACTGGCGTGGATCAATCAAATCTTCTCCGCTCGTCTTCTCCTTCCCAAAACAATTTATGTGACGGGCGAACTCTTTCACCGCTCGGGCATGAAATTGATAGGGCGCTGGATGGCACAAAAATCAATTCAGAAAGCCATGTATTATCGGCTTCCGGCGATTGTCTATGAGCTGAGGTTGAACCTCGCAACCCTGATTCTCGAAGACGATCCTGAGTATGCCACCGTGGTTTTCCGTATGTGCCGTGAGTATTTCTCTGAGCGGCAGTACCTCTATTTTGTCGATAAATGCGATCGTGGCATTCTGCGCGCCCAGATGATTTCTGAATCTCAGCAAATGAAAAAGCACAAATCGACTCCCAACAGCCGCCCCAACGCATCTGCACACAGCAACAACAGCCGCGGCAGTAAAACTGAGATCATGCGTCACCGTGTCGAACTGGAATCGCTCCTGCAGGTATTCCTGAATTTGAGCGCGCTCAATGAGAAAGACCCGCTCTTGGATGCCACACTCGATGCCATGTGCGCTTGTACGGGAGTCGAATACGGAGTCTTGCTGCTCTACGAAAACAATACGCTCGTCCCTGTGCGCACACGTGGTTGCAATTTGGAAGATCTCAAGTCCGGATTGAATCCAGCTTTGGGGATCGACAAATGGTTCCTTGAAAAGTGTGCTCAGGAAGGCAAGCGCGAACCGCGCATTCGGCCCTCTGCATGGCGCTCACCGCATCCTTCGTGCGAGGGATCGGCCATGATAGTGCCGTTGCCCTTCAAAGAGAAGATTTACGGGTATTGCTATCTTGCCAATTCTGAAGTCAACGACTATTTCGATGCCCGCTCCCAGCGCGTGGTGACACCTCTGGCCGCTCAAGCCGCCATTGCTTACCAGAATTTTATTCTCGCCATTTCGAAAGAAGAAAAAGCGCGCATGGAGGCCGAGCTTGCAGCGGCGCGCACCGTCCAAGATGCCCTTTTGCCCACGGCTATTGACGTCCCTTCAGCTTCTATTGCCTTCTTCTACGAAGCGGCTTCACAAACGGGAGGCGACTGGTTCCATCACCACTACGATGCCAGCAACGAACGTTTGTATGCCTTTGTCGGCGACGTCACCGGACATGGTTTGCCATCCACGTTGCTCACGGCTGTTGTGAGTGGAGCCATTCAATCGCACTTGAAAAAGGATTTCCTCAATCCGTCGAGAGCCCTCCCTGACTTGCGAGACAGCCTCATGGAACTCGCTGCCATAGCGAACTACGCCGTTTTCTCTGCAGGAGCACGCAGCAACCGTTTCATGACCATGAGCTTTGTCTGCATCGACCTGCGCACAGGAGAGCTGGGTGTTGTGAGTGCAGGGCATTTGGCTCCCTATATTCGCAGTGAGAAAGACAAAAAAGTCTCTTCCCTTCCCTGCAGCGGTTCCCTGCTCGGCTTCTCGGAAACTCCGCAATTCGGATATGCAAGCCAGACGCTGGCCCCCGGCGATTCCGTTTTTATTTATACCGACGGCCTTGTAGAGAACATGTCGGGAGGAGAACTCGTTGTGTCCCCGCGGGCCTTGCGTAAGGCCATTCAGGAAGACAACTCACCGGAAAGCCTGATCCGTTCGCTCAAGGGTGTCGTTTCCACAGCATCCAATCAAGACGCCCTCGAAGATGATGTCACTGTCTATATGTTCCGATGGCTGGGCCACGAACAGCGTGCATCACTTCCACAGAGTGCCTGATTCAAAGGAATCCCACTCAGCGCGCAGAAATTTCTTTCTTCAGATTTTTGATGGACCACAATTGAATACGTGAGAGAACGAGATTGACGATGAACGGAGGCAAGCTGCCTCCCGGCTCAACGTACATTTCAATGCTCAGGTCGACCTTTTTGTCGCCGGCGTTCGCCACCCGCCACAGACTTTCAAAGCGACTGACACGTACCAAACCGTGAGGCACTCCCGCCTGAGACTCCACATGAGTGAGCTTGGCCGTGAGTTCCTCCGGATCTGTTTTCTTCTTCAATTCGACGCGGCTCATCAGCTCGCGATTCTCAAACGGCCAAGGGACTTGAAACACACCTCGGAAAGTGAAATCGCCCTCATTCAGCTTCGCAAGCGGCGCGCACTCGAGTGTGCCGTACACCCATTTTTTATAATTCTCGGGATTGCTGAAGAAGGGGAGAAAATCGTCGACCTTGCCCGCCAAACGGGCCTCTGCACGCACTTCCTCATACGCACTGCCGGCACGTTTTCTCTTGAAGACAACAATTCCATCGTCGTTGAGGGTTTCGTTCCAACCTTCGGAAGCTTCCACCGGAAGAGTGCTGATCAAAGAGGTCGTCATGACGAATACCTTCAGCGCGTGGGAGTTCATCAGCCAGCCGAACCTTGAGTTTTGGCCCATGTGTCGCGCAAGGTGATGATGCGGTTGAACACAGGCTTGCCTTGTGCCGGTGAATTCGCATCCAGACAGAAATACCCGACCCGTTCAAACTGATATCGAGAATACGGCGGAACAGTCCGCAGGCTCGATTCCACCCAGCACTCGTCTGTCACTTCGAGGCTCTTGGGATTCAGTGTCGCCTTCCAGTCGTCGATATCAGCGGGATTAGGAACAGTAAAAAGTCGATCATAGAGACGCACCGTTGCCTTGAACGCATGCTTCTGGCTCACCCAGTGGATCGTGCCTTTCACTTTCCTGTTGGAGCCCGGCATGCCAGTGCGTGTTTCGGGATCAAGTGTGCAATGGAGTGCGGTGATTTGCCCTGCTGCGTTCTTGATGACCTCATCGCACTTGATGATGCCCACATGCCGCAAGCGAACTTCGCCGCCGGGAACGAGTCGGTGGAAGCCCTTGGGCGGAACTTCCATAAAGTCGTCTTGTTCGATCACAATTTCGCGGGAGAAACCCACTTTGCGAACACCCATTTCCGGCTTCTTCGGATGCCAAGGGAAGTCGATCCACTCTTCGTGTGACTCCGGAACGTTCGTCAGCACGACTTTGATGGGGTTGATCACGGCCATGGCACGCGGCGAATTCTCATCGAGATCTTCGCGGATGGTCGATTCAAAGAGTTCAATTTCAATTGTCGTGTTCTTTTTCGTGACACCGACGCGTTCAGCAAAATTGCGGATCGCCTGTGCCGTGATACCCCGCCTCCGGATTCCGGAAATGGTGGGCATGCGGGGATCATCCCAACCTTCCACATGCTTTCCTTCCACCAGTTCCAGCAAGCGGCGCTTGCTCATCATGGTGAATTCCAAATTCAAGCGGGCGAATTCGATTTGCTGGGGATGGCAGGGCGTTTTCAATGTCTCCAACACCCAGTCGTAAAGAGGACGGTGATCTTCAAACTCGAGCGTACAGATGGAGTGGGTGATGCCTTCGATCATGTCCGACAGGCAATGCGCGTAATCGTACATCGGATAAATGCACCACGTGTCGCCGGTGCGTTGATGATGAGCACGGCGGATACGGTAAATAACGGGATCACGCATGTTGATGTTGGATGAACTCATGTCGATCTTGAGGCGCAGCGTTTTGCTGTTGTCAGGATATTCTCCGTTTCTCATTCCGCTGAACAGTCGCAAATTCTCTTCTACGCTTCTGCTGCGGTAAGGGCTTTCTTTCCCCGCAGCAGTGAGCGTGCCGCGGTATTCACGCATTTGCTCGGCCGTGAGTTCGCACACGTATGCTTTTCCCAATTTGATGAGTTCAACAGCAAAATCGTGCAGCTTGAGAAAATAATCGGAGGCATGAAAGAAATTGTTCTGCCAGTCGAACCCGAGCCAGCGGACATCGGCCTTGATGGCATCCACATACTCTTGTTCTTCTTTCGTCGGGTTCGTGTCGTCCATGCGCAGGTGACACACACCTGCGTAATCTCGGGCCAATCCAAAGTTGAGACAGATCGACTTGGCATGACCCAAGTGAAGGTAGCCATTGGGCTCGGGTGGGAAACGGGTGACCACCCGCCCCTGATTCTTCCCGTTGGCGCGATCGTCTTCGATGATCTGGCGGATGAAATTCGAAGGCTTTGTGACTTCGGAACCGGTCGTGTTCATATTTCGCTCTTTGTTTATGCAAATTAAAACAAGTGACCCACGTGAGAGTCTTTCTGAACAATGTCTGGTAGGTTTTTGTATTGATCAAGTCAAAGGCGTCTGTTTTTCAGTCAGAAGTCCCGTTTGCGTAGGAGGATGACTGCCCCGATGACACTCACATTCCTTCTTCTGGCCATCGTCCCTATTATCGCGTTTGCCATTGCCGATGCCATGGCCGGCCTCAAAGCCGGAGTTGTGCTCGCCATTGTCCTTTCGATTGTTCTTTGCGCGGCCAATGCAATTGTTTTAGGTGAATTCGACTCAATGAGCCTCATCGAGCCGGTGTTTTTCGTTGTTCTGGGTGTCGTTTCACTCCGCCTCAAAAACAGTCTCTACTTCAAATTCCAGCCTGTCGTGGTCAATGTTCTGAGCGCCGCACTCCTCGCCGGCTTTCAAATCGCGGGTTCCCCTTTTCTGGTGCGCTGGGCGCCGAGCATGGAGAAGCTCATGCCACCTGAGAACCAAGGGATCCTCACGGCACCTGCCATGCTCAGCAAATTGTCTGCGGTCTCGCACGCACTCATCTATGTCTTCCTCATTCATGCGGCTTGGGTGGCATGGGCTGCACTCAAAAAAAGCAATTGGGCTTGGATTGCCGCACGATTGGCGGGCTATCCTCTCCTTTTAGGAACCGTGGTTCTTGTGATGTTGCTTCCCTGATGAAAAGATACGCCGCACTGTTTTGGAGCTTTGCATGAATATCAAAACCACACCCCTTTCCGGCCTTTTGATCATTGAACCCAAAGTTTTTGGCGACAGCCGCGGGTTCTTCCTTGAGTCGTACAACCAGCAACGCTATTTCGAGGCAGGACTGAAAGAAACCTTCGTTCAGGACAATCTCTCATTTTCACAAAAGGGCGTTCTGCGCGGGCTCCACTTTCAAAAGCCGCACACACAGGGAAAGCTTGTGAGCGTGCTTCAGGGGCAGGTCTGGGATGTTGCCGTCGACCTGCGCACACAGTCGCCGACATTTGGCCAATGGTACGGACTCTTTCTCGATGCCGAAAAGAAAACTCAATTCTATGTGCCCGCGGGGTTTGCACATGGCTTTGTTGTGACAAGCGATACGGCCCTGTTCGCCTACAAATGCACAGACCTTTATCATCCTGAACACGAAGGCAGCGTGCGCTGGAACGACCCCGATGTCGGCATCCGCTGGCCCATCGATGTCACACCTCAACTCTCAACAAAGGACGCAAATGCTCCTCTGCTGAAAGATATTCCGAAGGGAAACCTCTTCTAAAATAGAAAAAAGAGAATCCTTGCTGGTTCTTTCTTGTCGCTGCCCCTTGAACTTGTCACTGAGGACGAATGCGAAATGGTTCTTTCCATCGAGAACT
This sequence comes from Pseudomonadota bacterium, assembly GCA_041184525.1. Lineage (GTDB taxonomy): Bacteria > Bdellovibrionota_B > Oligoflexia > Silvanigrellales > Silvanigrellaceae > RFOM01. Next base: position 14,006 of record JBEGJP010000072.1, read on the forward strand.
TAAACAAAGCAGTTTCTGCGCTTGGCCTTGCAATTTCACAACCAAAAAACGATTTTATTCGGGACTCTGTCATTCAAAGATTTGAATTCACTTATGAATTAGCTTGGAAAGCGATTCGCAAACAAGTCATTCATGAAATCGGTGAGGAAAGTGTCGACGGACTTTCGAGACGCGACCTCTTCCGTCGCGCCCTGCAGCAAAAATTGATTTCTGACTTTGAACTCTGGGTTCTCTTTCATGAAGCAAGAAACAGCACAAGTCACAATTACGACGAAAAGAATGCCGAAAAGGTTTATCAGGTGGCTCTTCGGTTTCTGCCCGAGGCTCAGGGGCTTTTGACAAATTTGAAGACGCGGGGATGGGTCGATGGATTTGAGTCAAAAACACCGTGAGTTGATCGTTGCTACCATTACATCAGTTTTAGGTCAGACGGACATTTTCCTTTTCGGGTCTTTTGCCCGCTGCAAGGCTCGCAGCGATAGCGATGTGGACATTGCGATTCGCACCGGAACCGAAATTCCTTTTGAAAAAATGATGCGCTTGAAGCATCTCTTCGCGGAGTCTGACCTTCCTTTTTTCGTTGATCTTGTGGACCTCAATGCCATCGATGAATCTTTTCGAAGCTCTATTCAAGACGATTTTGTCGAGCTGGCGCGACGAGTCGATTGAATCGAAAACAAGAGATGGGGTTCCACTTGCAGCAACAAATGCATCAATGAAAAAAAAGACCGACGCGAAAAGCGTCGGACTCCTTTAACCTCGTTCTTTATAATCAGTGCACCAAAGTTTCCATGAGTTCTCTTCCCCATTTATTTGCCGCTTCGAATTTTCCGCGGTTGCTGAGGATCACGATTCCAATTTTGGCATCGTTGCGCCACAGGATGACAGCGGAATGACCTGCTGTTTCGCCTGTCTTGTAGAAGTAGGAGCCACCCTTTGCAGAAGCCACTATCTTCGCTCCATAGGCCATCTTGTCATTTCCCAAAGAGGGCAGTGCCGACACCAGCGCACGGCCTGATTCCTCGAAAGCGGGGGCCAAAGCCGTCTTCAAGAGTCCAGCCATACCCTGAAGAAAGACAAGCATGTTATTTGGACTGCTCATCAATTCCCCCGAAGCAGCAAGCACACCCATCGACGCCGGCGAAACAGGAACAAGTGCACCTGCGTCCTGCGAGGGGAAATATCCTTGCGCCTGATTGAGGCCGGCAAGTTGCTGCAATTCGGCAGTATAAGCAGCGGTCAACTTCATCCCGAGAGGAAGAGAGATTCTCGTTCGAGCCATCTCATTGAAACTCGCATATTTCATCTTCTCCTGAAGCAGAACTCCAAGTATCCCTGCTCCAGCATTCGAATAGAGCACATTGGTACCTGGTTGAAATTTCAGTTGAGGCTTGCTTGCAAGCCACTCTGCCAAAAGCTGGCGCGAATAGTTCCGTCCGGGGCTGGTGAGTGAAGAGTCATTCACACCGTCGTTGTCGAGATCACGGAAAGCGCCAATGTTCGCTGGAAAATTATCCAGTCCAGAGGTGTGAGTCACGAGGTGCCTCAGTGTGATGGCATTGCTCGGAAGTTGAAGATCGAAAGCAAGATGTTTATTCGCGCTGTCATCCAAGCCAACAATCCCCTTTTTCACCGCATCGGCGAGAATCAGACCGGTAAAAACTTTGGTGACCGAGCCTATTGCAAAGAGCGTATCTCCATTAGGAAGCGCTCCATTTGTCATTTGAGTGCTTCCAAATCCAAGAACCTTTTTTCCCTCGGGGGTGACAACGCCAACGACAAGTCCAGTCGGCAGTTCCATTTTATTGCCCGTAGGATCCACAAGAGTGGGTGCCGTCTTGTTCACCTCAGCTGCAATCTCATTGAGAGTAGAGACCTGAGGACCACTTGGGGGAACGGGTGTTGCTGTGACCTGCGGAGTTGGCGTGATTTCCAGTGACGGTGTCACCTGCATCGGTGCGCTGTCTTGCGTCGGTGCGCTGTCTTGCATCGGTGCGCTGTCTTTCGCCGGTGCGCTGTCTTGCGTCGGTGCGCTGTCTTGCGCCGGTGCGCTGTCTTGAGATGAACCGCTGCCTGCGACAGCATCATTGTCCTTGACGGGAGCACTGCTGATGGGTTGCAACGAAATGGGCCTGTTTGAGAGGGGAATCACGTTGGCGGTGCTACAGTGCACGTTCGCGACAGAAACAAAAATAATGCCAACCACTGAAAGACTCTTTTTCATGACGATTCTCCTGATGCCCTTTCAGGACATTTCGGAGTTTTTTTTATGCACATTAAATTACTTCATAAGATACTAATCTAA
>JBEGJP010000073.1:0-12980 GCA_041184525.1 Pseudomonadota bacterium
TCATTTGGTTAAAACCGCTCGCCGGTTGCGAAACTCTCCGAATGTCACCACCCGAATCCTCTCGCCCTTGCGCGCGGCTCTTCCCGCACTCTGTGACTTCTTTCTTCTCTTTTCAAAGAACTGCTTCTCGTGTTGAGAGCCTCGGAGACTTACTCAAGCGGTCTGAGGTTGTCAACGAGGTTTGGATCTTTTTTTATTGCATTTATTTCGGGCTCTTGGCTTGGGAACATCGGACAATCCTGCGCGCCCCTTCTACCACGCGCTCCAGAGGCTGTGTGAGGGAACATCTGAAGTAGCCCGGTTTGCCAAAACTGCTGCCCGGAACAGCTAAAACGCCTTCCCGAACGAGCCGCTCTGTGAAGAGGTGATCATCGGCCATCGGCGATTTCGGGAAAACGAAAAACGAAGCGCGTGGACGCACGCACTCTATGCCGCCCGCGTGCAAAATATCTACAAAAGCATCGACGCGGCGCTTGTATTCAGACACGTCGACAGAGGCATCAAAGACATGCGGCAAAAGGCGCTGCATGAGCGCAGGGGCGTTCACGAAGCCGAGAGCACGTGCCGAATTGCGCAGTGCATTGAGGGTTTCCGGCAAGGCCAGCGGTGGCCCCCACGCAAGGTAACCGATTCTTTCACCGGCAAGGCCGAGATCTTTCGAATGCGATCGAACGAGCCATGCCGCAGGATACAACTTCAACACCGAAACAAGTTCTGCAGGATTGAAAAGGAGACGCGCATAGGGCTCGTCGGAAATCAGATGCACTAACCGACCCGTTTCTTCACGGTGGGCGAGAAGAAGTTGCGCGAGAGACTGCAGAACACTCTCGGGATACAACGCACCTGACGGATTGTTGGGACTGTTGACCAGAATCGCGCGCGTTCTGGGTGTGAGAGCTTTTTTCAACTTTCCAAGATCAGGAAAGTGCTCCGCGTCGGATTCAACGATCACGGGAACTCCGCCCATGTTGGTCACATAAGGGCGATATTCAGAGAAGAATGGCGCAAGCAGAATGACTTCATCGCCGGGGTCGAGCAGCGTCCGCAAGAGGATTTGCAATGCACCTGCCGCACCGCAGGTGAGGAACACACTGTCACGATTCATTGCAACACCTTCGCTCTGGCTCAGCCGCTGCGCGAGAAATTCTCGCACCTCAGGGTAGCCGGCGTTGTCCATGTAGCGGTGCGCACCTTGGCTCTCGCCTTGAATCAGCTTCAGGAGCTCTTGCTGCACGGCCTGCGGCGGCTCCAGATCAGGATTTCCGAGAGAGAGATCGACCAAATCCAGAGCTGGGTTCTCTTCCCGAAGTTTCTGACCCAGCAAAAAAACACGGCGGATTTCGGAACCCATGGACGAGAGCGTACGGCACGTGAAACCGACGATTTCGTCACTCTTAAACACACGCTGCGCTGATTTCATTGACGTCATTGGACTGTTCTCCCTGATTTCAGGCTCATACTCCGAATGGGCTTCAAGGGAAAGCAGCGGCGGCGCACTGGACGGTATACAAATATACAGAAATGGCTTAGAAAATATATTTCTAACTACCCAGAATCATTAGACGTAAAAACTAAAGAAAATATAAAAAGAGACGAAAATAAACACAGAGCGGGTTCCCAACTTCCACAACCACTCTGGGGGTCTCATGAAAACGACACTGCGTGCACTTCTCATCATTGTACCAGCCACAGCGGGATGCGGGGTCTGGCGTTCTGGCGGAAGCAACATCGACCTGACGTCGGCTGAAGAAAAATGTTCTCACCTGCTGCCTCAAATCAACTACGGACTGTCGCCAGTTCGTTACGGCAGCTGCGCACAAATGAGTGCCGACATGATCGCAGCTGCAAAATACAACAATTGCGTTGCGCAGGAGCGCAGGGCTCTCTCACAGACTCCAGTCTCCGCAAAATCAACGGAAAGACAGATTTCTGCAAAGGCGGACAGTGCACCCCTCGCGAACACGCATGCGGATCTTTTAGGAAACCTGAGACACGAGGGTGTGGACGAAGATGATTTTGTGAAGGTGTCTGCGGAACAGATTTATGTCAGCTCAGGAAACCGCATCAATGTCATCGACAGAAAAACAAAAAAGCATTTGGGCACGATTTCGACCGAATCCTACAACTCTACACTGTTTGTCAAAAACAACAAGCTCATTGTCCTTGAAGCACAAGCATTGAGCCTCTTTGAAATCACGAGCGATTCTCTACCACGGCTGATCACAAAGCGCGAAATCAAAGGAAAGATGGTGGAATCAAGATTGGTGAAAAATCACCTCATTATGATCAGTTCGGACTCCATTCCGACTTTCTCTGGCAACGACACTGAAAAGGAAATTGACCCGACACAAATCAATTGTTCACAGACCTTCCAGCCCGTTCAGACAATCGCAAGCAACAGCGCCAGCAGCAGCGTCGGCAGACCGGCTCCGATTCTTCTCGCTTCCGGTTCCCCACTGACACGACTGGAATCCTATTCCATCGAGAGCCTCGAATCGAACAGCATGCTCTTTCTCGACACGCATCGCCTCTACATGAACGAAAAGAACGTCTACCTCTTCGACACTGTCTCAACTATTGAATCAGCTCCAATGGCGAAAGATTCTTCGCAAGAAGAAACAACCCACCTCAGAAAGATTCCGTTGCAGGCCGACGGCAGCTTCGGAGAGCCTGTGAGCGGATTTGTGCACGGACGCATCAAGGATGTTTGGGCTTTGAACGAACTGTCGGGCGGTGAAGTCGCGGTTGCCACGAGCAGTGGCAACCTCTGGGACGGCAGTGCCATCAATCACTTTCAAATCCTCGCTGAAAAATCGAACCGGTTGGTGACCATTGGCCAAACGAAAGACTACGGAGCGAAGGAGGATATCCGCTCTGTTCGTTTCGTTAACAACATCGCCTATGTTGTGACATTCAAAAAAACAGACCCTCTGTTTGCTATTGATGTTTCGACACCGGAAGAACCAAAAATTCTGGGAGAGTTGAAGATTCCCGGGTTCTCGACTTACATGCACCCGTTGAATCCTGAACGTCTCGTGGGTTTGGGATTCGATGCCGAAGATAGGGGTGACTTTGCTTTCTACCAAGGACTCCAACTCTCACTGTACGATGTCAGCAAGCCCGAAGAGATGAACAGAAAGGATGTGAAAATCTTCGGCACACGGGGATCGAGTTCGCTTGCGACATCGGATCACAAGGCTTTCTTTATGGACACAGCAGAACAATGGATGGGCTTCCCCGTGACTCTGTTCCAAGGGTGTGAAGGTGACATGGCCTGCTCGCCGGCACCAACAATGACATTCCTGCCTGAAGTCCTCTCAAATTCAGTCGCGACAGGCGCACTCTTGGTCCGCGTTCAAAATGACAGCTTTCAGGAACCGCTCTTCATTTCTCACAGCGATCTTGTTGGGAGCACATGCTCCGCCACCGGACCCTCGCGACTCTGGTGGAATTCACAGTCCGCTGGCAACGACATTGAACGCATTTTGAAGATCGATGGAGAATGGATGAGCATCTCACGCAACGCACTCAAAACATTCCGTGTCTCCGATCATCTGGAAACGATCCAAGCAACCCGCTGGTTATACGATTGCGAACACCCCATCCCAGTGCCTGTGGTTTATTGAGCTCACTTGAGCGAGAATCTCTTCACAGAAAAAAGCCCCTTCGGATGAACAAACTGAGGGGGCTTGGAATGACAGATCCTCAGTTCAAATCCCGTCGGGAACCACGAGTCCGTCTTTGATGCGCACTGTGCGACGCGCCAGCTCCATCACGCGGGGGTCGTGTGTGGCAAACAAAAACGTTGTGGCATGATCGCGGTTGAGCTTCTGCATGAGCTCGAGGATCTGGTCGCTCGTTTTTGAATCCAAGTTGGCTGTGGGTTCGTCGGCGAGCACGAGACGTGGCTGAGTGATGAGCGCACGTGCGATGGCCACACGCTGGCGCTGACCTCCGGACAACTCGTCGGGCTTGTGCTTCATAAAGCGTTCCAGCCCGACCTCGGCGCAGATGGCACGCACACGCTCGCGCAAAGCAGCCCTCTCCTCTTGTTCCTTCCTGACCAAGCAAGGAAATTCGATATTTTCGAGAACATTCAGAACAGGAATGAGATTGAAGTTTTGAAAAATGAAACCGATTTTGTAATTGCGCACTTCTGCAAGATCGTTGAAGTCGCGATTGGAAACATCTTCTCCGTCGAGAACATACTTCCCCGACGTCGCGCGATCGAGACAACCGATGATGTTCAGCAACGTGGTTTTGCCTGAACCCGATGGTCCAAGCACCACAGTGAATTCGCCTTCGTTCACATTGAAATTCACTCCGCGCAGCGCTTCAACACTCGTTTTCCCCAACTGATAGACTTTTTTCAAATCACTGATTTCAATGATGGGGCGAACGGAAGCTCCTTGGCTGGATGCGGAACTGCTGTGCGAATGTTTCATGAGCACTCACCTCAAAAATAAGACTTGATTTCCATGCCGAAACGGGACTTCACCGGATTCAACTCACCTTCGCGCACGCGGCCCACGCCCTGAACAAAAACACCTGTGTCAGACAACAAGGAATAATCGGTGTTTGCCGTGAGTGTGACGGAAGTCAACTGGGTGGGCGTCCACTGCAAAATAGGACCGAGGAATCCGGCACCGTCATGCAAGTTATGAACCACTGACCACGAAAGAAAAAGATCGTCATTGAACTTGTAGCGCTGCCAATTCACAAAAAGATAATTCTGCTGCCCGAGAGTGGAAACAGTGCGCGGCGCTTCGCTTTGTGCAGCACTTGAAGGCGAACTCGCGCTCGGGTTTGAAACGGAGCTGGATGCGCTGCTTGGGTTCCCAACCGCTGCAGGATTCAATCCCTTGCGCCCCAGCGCGAGCGCGCGATAGGCAGCCAAGTTGTTTTGAATTCGATTTTGGAGATCGGAACGCGTGTCACCGTCGGATTGCCGGAAGAACTCGACCACCAGCGCTGATTCGTTCTCGAAGTCATACCGGTGGCCGTAAAGGAAACTGTAGTAAAGTGCATTGTCGTCCGCACGCGCACGCAGCGCGGCATCGGGACGCGGAGAGCCCTTGCGCACAAGCACTTCAGCATGACCTTCGAGCTGCTTGCTCACAGTGAGCAGCGATTGCGACCATGATGCTCCCCCCATCCAAGGTGAGGTCACATCGTCTTTAAAGTGATCGCTGCGGAACAGCATCAGGTTGAGATCGGCATTGCCCGCAAGCCTGTACCAGCGCACCGCTGAAAGCGCATGCCAACGACGATCGCCTCTGTCGGAACGATAGCTGAGAACGTCGGTGGGAACCGTGTTTTTATTTTCAACCACTCCCGGAGCAAAGAGAAAAGAGAGAGTGTTTTTCTCAAGGACATGCTCAGCCAAAAAAAGCCAAGAGCCACGCCTTTCGAGGGTCGGATCAAGGAAATTTTTGGACGGATTGAGAGCATCGGTAGGATTGATGGCCAACCCCGCCCCCCATAGGATGCGCTTCTTACCCAGAAGAAACTGATACTCAGGAGCAGGCTCGAACGCGGTATACACTTCGTTGAGACTCATGCGGTAAGCGGGATTGTCGGAATCTGTTTTTTGAGTTGTTTGAACCGCGCCTGTGAGCAACTCTCTTTGCGAGAAGTCCCAAGATTTCCGTGCCACCAGATCGATATCGAGTGAGAAGCGCGCTGTCGAAACCATTTCGCCCTTGCCCGTGATATTGAGATCGAGGAGTGCCGTTCTCTCGGCCACAGGCGGAGCCGGTATACTTTTACTGAGTCGAGGGCGGGCGGAATCGCCGCGGAGCGACACTGAGCAATTCCACGCTGTGCCGACAGGAAAAACAAAACAGGGCCGCGGGGACTGGGGTTCCTGTGCCTGTGCGGGCTCCTGTGCCTGTGCGACAGAAAAACTGAAGACCACCCAACCGCAGACAACGGGTGCTGACATCTTTTTAATGCAACTAAGAGCCGAGAACGAACGCATGAGGACCCCGCTGGGAATGAGGATTCACTTGCCCAAATCAGGCAAAGTGAAACGCTGATCAGGCAGTGTGACCGTCGTCGACATGGTTTGTGTCAACAGTTCTGTGGAGCGTTCTTTGATGAGTTCATTGCGCATGAGCACCTTTGCCGGACGCTTGTAGCCCTTGGAGAATTCCTTGTAGTCAGAGAATTCTGCCGAGCGGAGAATTTTACCGCTCGTTCCATAGTATTCACCCCGCACAGGCATGCTGTCGGATTTGCGCATCCAGAGTTTGATGGCATCATATGACGTGCTGGCATTTTTTGCTTTCAACTCAACAAGCCAAAGATCAGGCTTTTCAGACTTACCCAAGGCTCCTGTGTAATCGACCTTGTAGTTCACCCGCAGCACATCGGCGTTGTTGAAGTCGCCGCCCTGAAAGGAATCGCGATTGGCGATTCGCGTGGCACGCTTCAAATTAGGGAGATACACCCACGAGTTGTCGCCCACACGCAACAGCTCCTGCCCCGAAACAGCGGCCGGCCCTTTGAACCAGATGCGGAACTTCTCGGTTCCCTTCTTCACGAACTTCATCTCGTACGTGCGCGAAGTCCCGTCTTCGCGTTTGGCAGTCATGCGAGCGGTGGATTCGAAATTTTCAGGTCCCATCACAGCGTCGTATTTTTCAAGAAGCGCTTCGGGCGTCACTTCATTCGCCAGCGCAGAACTCTGCACGTGGCTCACGAAAGAAAAAAGAGCGGCAAAGGCAAAACCGGAGAGAGTCAGTCGAATCATAATAAAACTCCAATCAAACATGCATTCACACGGTCGACGCGCTACCTGCAGAACACCACGATGTTCGCAGGACACTCAGACCTTCACGTGGCACGCAGGGCATCCACAGGATTCATATCCGAAGCGCGGCGCGCCGGAAAAAGTCCGGCCAACGCAGCACACACCACAGCCACAACGAAAGCTGAACAGACAAACTTAACTTCCAAATAGGGATACAACATCCCTTTCTCGAAACCGACAGAGCCGAAAGGAATTCCCATTCTGTTCATCACGAAAACAATGAGACACCCCAGAACGGTGCCCAAAGCAGCCCCGAGAATCCCAACAAAAACGGCCTCAGAAAAAAAGATGGTTTGTATTTGATGACGCTTGATGCCGACCGAAAGCATGGTTCCAATTTCGCGCGTGCGTTCGAACACGGCCATGGTCATGGTGTTGGCAATGACGAACAGGACAAGAATGAACAAAATAACGCTGACAATGCCGATCAGGACACGCTGCCTAAAGAGCACATCGCGAAGAAAGGGCTGCACCTCGGCCCACGAGCTCACTTCAAACTCGGCACCGAGAAGCTCCTGTAATCTCAATTGGACGTCGTTGATGTCATCGATATCGTTCACGCCCACAGCAATCTCGGTGATCTTGCCCTCGAGTCCGAGAAGCGACTGAGCCACCGACAACGGCACCAAGAGAGAACGTTTCTCTTCGATAGGAAGTGTTGAACGTGTTGTTCCTTTCACCTGCACATCCATGGCATTCTGCCGGCCCAGAGGGCTCGCCGCCGACAAATTCAAAAAATCCGAGGTCACAACGCCCGACTCCTCAGGTGACTGGCCTTTGGGTGCGACACTCAAACTGCGTGCCAACTCCTGCCCCACGAGTGCCTGTGCCGTGTCCTGCGGTGTGAGAGGCTGACTCCCCTCCGTCAGGCTCCCCACCCAACGAGGACACACACGTTGTTCCCGTTCGACATCGACCGCATTGGAAAAAAACAACGCCTGATTGCGTCCATTGGAGACCAGCCCGCGAAAGCCGATGCGTCCGGCTGCCGCCTTCACGCCCTTCACCGCCTCAATTTTCGCGATCATCTCGGGAGAGTAATCAAAGTTGAAGGACAGCGGGTTCAGCGAAATGTTGTTCATGTATCCGGTTTTGTGGATTTGGAGAGCTCCCAACTTGGCATTCACCGCATTCTCAACCGAGAAGCGAAAGAACGAATTGGAAACACCCGTGATAGAGAGAACAACAGCCAAACCGAAGACGATGGCCGAAAGAGTGAAAAGACTGCGGCGACGGTTGCGGAAGACGTTGCGCACGGCCACCTGATAGAGAATGTTCATACCGACGCCAATGCCTCCACAGGTCGAAGCCGTGATGCACGCCATGCCGGCCACACGCTGACGAGAGCGGCGCCCACCGTTGTAAAGATGAAAGCAGAGACGACGTATTCCACCGTCAGATAGGGCACAAGAACGAATTTGATTGTCGACCCCGGTGCAGGAATCCGAATTCCAACGGTGGACATGAGGTAGACAATCACTCCGCCCATGGTCAGGCCGATGGCTGCACCGACAGCGCCCAAAAAGGCGCCTTCAAAAATGAACAACGACAAGATAGAGCCGCGCTTGATTCCCAGAGCCATCATGGTTCCGATTTCCCTGACACGCTCCATGACGTTCATGAACATGGAGTTCACAATGCCCAGCATGATCACGAGCAAGAAAACAAATGTCACAAAGCCGAAGATGCGCGTGAAGTTGGAGAGAAGGTCTTTGATGAAGGGAACAATTTCGTCCCAACGGTTCACTTCAAAGTCAGGGCCGAGCACGCGCTGCAGCTCCTGCTGAACTTGTTCAGAAAAAACGACATCATCGAGCCGCAAAACGTACTCTGTGATCTGATTTTCCATCTTCAGCAGTTTTTGCACTGATTCAAGCGGCGCAAGAGCGAGCCGTTTGTCGGTCGGAACCGCGCTGCCGAGCAGTCCCGTGATCTGGAAGGCCTCACCCGAAAGTGCACCGTCTTTGTCGGGAGCGAGGATCACCGGCCATTGGTCTTGCGGTTGATTCAAGTTGCGTTGGACGTCGGCGATCCCCAAGGGGCCTGCGATGTCACGATGAACGACGAGTGCGGGTGAATTGGAAGCCGGAAAAACGCTTCCTGCAATGACCCACTCATACAGCTGAGGCATGACTTCGCGATCTAACACGGGATCGACCGCGTTGGCCGACAAAAAGGTTGTTTTGGGCTCGGCCGCTCCCAGTGTGTTGCTTTCTGCAAGAGTTTCAGTGGCAGAAATGGAACCGCTGAACTGCAGGCGCGGCGAGAGTTTCTTCACATGAGGGACAGCAAGAATTTTCGCGCGCAAGTCGGGCGTGTCGGCAAAGGCAAGATCGAGCGGGTTGCTCAGGACGTTTTTCAGATACCCCGCACGGTGGATTTGCACCATGCCGGTGGTGCCATACAAGGTGGCGGCCAACTGCGCTTTCTGCACTGCATTCACAAAGCCGCGCAGCATCGAGAGGGCGCACAGCCCCACGACGACGGCTCCCATGGCGAGCAAGGTCCGCCTGCGGTTGCGGGTCAGGTTGCGAAACGACATCGACACAAGTGGAGACACAATGACACCTCATCACCGAGCGTTCGGGCCGGAGTGTATGCCAAGAGCACCCGTCTGCCAAATTGAGATTGATTTTTATTGCAGCAGCAGCTACGCGTTTTTCAAAACCTGCTTTTGCAATGAGGTTCTGCGTGCTCATTCATCCTGGCAATGCCTCACCAGAATTCGCGGCCCACATGGCACGTTATCCCGGCCTGCGGCTGGCACGTCCCGATGACTCACAACGTTTGTCTGATTTCTTCAACACCACGGCCATGTCGGCAGGACAATTGAGCATCGGATTCGTCCGTGGGTCCGATTTTTTTGCCCTCTTGGCATTGCAGGCGGAGCGCTATGCCGCGCTGGTGTGCGAAGAAAACGGGATGATTGTCGGGGTTGGAGCCCTTTCCATGCGGCATGCATTTGTGCGTGGCAAATTGACTCCTGTGGGCTACCTGCAAGATCTCCGTTTGTCTCCTCAATCTAAAACAAAAACTCGCCAATCTTTATACGCCTGCTTCACCGAGTTCGTGCGGCTCAGCCCTCAATGGGACGACTTCAATCGGTGTTCACTTTTTCTCACAGCAATTTTGGATGAGAACACTCCCGCCCGTGCAGCACTGTCGCGGGCCTCCTTTCCGCTCGAATACAGCCGTCTGGCAAGTTACAAAGCCCACCTGTGGCCCAAGCTTCCCGGCCTTGAAAAACTCCTTCCGGTCAAGACAAACGTGGAAACAGGACACGAAGAGAAACTGCTTCATTTCTACAAGGAAACGCTCGGGACTTTGGCATTCGATCTCACCCTCGACGACGTGTCACGCCTGCTTCCTCGTGCTGTGCCAGTCACAATAGAAAAAGAAGGACAGGGCATCGCTGCGGCATGTTTGCTTGTCAACACGGATGAAGAACGCAGGTTGCGCGTTCGTTACAATCCGGTGGGCAGGTCGTTGGAAACTTCAGGCACCTATCTGACAGCGGTTCGTGTCGGTCGTTCCGTTGCCGCAGAGCTGAAAGATGGGGTGATGAAGGATCTTCTTGCAAAGGCTTTGAAAACATCCCTGCGGATGAAAGGTTCATTCACAGGGATCATTGAAATGCAGGACGGTCCCGTGCCGTTTCCTTTTCTCGCGGCACAGAGTCATTACACTGTTTCAGGCTCTCTCTATCGCGTTTTTCATCCTGAACACACCCAACTCGCAGATTTTTCGGCCGGCTTTCTGAGGCCTGCACACAAAGCGTCGTTCGAATGGATTTTCTCGTGAAACGTGATTCGCTCGGGCTCATTTTCAAGGTCGAAAAGCAATTGGGGCGCGGCGATATTTTCGAAGTCATCGCCGACTTTGCCGACGGATCGCAACAGAAGATTCAATTCCACCATGAGCATTACGACGGCCTCGGTGCCCTGTTGGAGTGCTCCAAGATTTGGACGGGAGAGCCTCTTCAACTCCCACTGTTCAATCTCAAAAGCAAAGACCCATTTGCACAGATGGCCTCCAGCGTGCGTGGATTTTGGGACGACCTCAAACCCCGCACCACAGCATGGAATTCGATCCAGCCTCAAACAACCTATTCACCCGAGCATTTGGCGCGTCACGTTTTCACGCCCGCCGAAACCCAAAACATCATTGCAGCAGCCCGCGGGCAGAATGTGTCGTTGTCCGTTTTTCTGCTTTGGCACGTAAATGCGACTGTGAGTGCGCATCTTCTCAGCCCTGAGCAAAGGGAGTGTCATTGGCTGCTGCCAGTGAACATGCGTCGCAGACACTCCGAGACGAGTTGCAGCGCCAATCGCACCAGTTCCGTGGGACTTCATTTCAAGCGCACCGACAGCCTTCAAAGCCTTTCTCAGGTGTATCAGAATTCCCTGAACCCGTGGCACGCCCGCGCCAATGAAACACTTGCGCATGCGGCAGCGCTCTTGGGAGAAAAAGCTCTCTTGTCGCTCGCCCGCGCGCGCGGCGAACGCAATGCGTGGATCGGATCGTTCACCAACTTAGGAAATTGGAATTTCCCCGCACTCCCCGCGGGAGCACACTGGCCCGTTTCTATTTCCATTGCGCCGCCCGCAGGAACTCCGTGTTTTCCCGTGGGTGTGGGGATGGTCACGTGGCAGGGGCGACTGGCCGTGTCGCTGCGTTTGCATGCCGCACTGTGCACGCAAGATGCCGCTCTGCCGGAAAAGCTTCTCAACGAAGTGACTTCACAGTGTGTCAATTTCTCATCGAGTCAAAGCATGCCGTCGGCACCATCCGATGCGCACCAATAAAATGAGATAGAGTGGGTCGTGACAGAGCAATGTCATCTCTGGGGCACACTATGAAAATTTCGAACTGGAAACTCATTTCGGCTGGATTTCTTCTCGGTGGCATCAGTGTTGGTGGAAGCGTCTGGTGGTTGAATGCCCATTCTTTGGAACACGTCGAACCGCAATTCGGCAATTGCTTTTTAAGAAAAGAAAGCTGCAGCAGGGTGCTTGGCAAAATCGACAATGAAGTCATCTCCGCTGATTCACTGCCACCCGACCTTCAAGACAAATGGCTCGAAGCGGAAACAGAACGCCACATGAAATTGTCAAAAATCATCGACGAAGTGAGTGTCCGCTTTGCCGTTGCGGCCGAAGCAGGTCGCAACACTGCACTTCAACAACTCCCGTCGCTGAAAGAACTTGTGGGCGGGCAAGTCACGGACGACGATGTCAAAAAATATTTCGAACAGAACAAGAAAAGTTATTCCGGAAAATTGGATGCGCAGCTGCAAACTTTCCTGCGCAGGAGTCTCGAAGAACAAAAGATGAATGTGGCAATGAACAGGACATTGATGGCCCTCAAAGAGGCCAACCGTGTTCAAGTCTCTGTGCCGTTTCCCAGCGGCGCCGAGGCGGCACACGCGCTTCCATCCCATGCTCTGGCACGCGGGAACGGAAAAGAGTTCGAACTGATTTACATCACAGACTACCATTGCGGGAGCTGCCGATATCTGCGCTCGCCTCTCGAAAGGACGTTGGCCAAACACGGCGACAAATTACGTTTGGTTCAAATTTTTTCCCCTGCAAAAAGCGATACGGAAGCAGAATATCTGGCCAAGGGAGCCTACTGCGCATCGAAATTGGAAGACGGGAAGAAATTCGATGCCTACAATGCGCATGCGACCGATTCACCGGTCTTCTACGACTCTCAAGGGAAAGTCAGGCCTGCCGCGGAACCTCGCGCTGCGACTTTGGCCTCGGCACAATTTGCAGGCTTGGACAGCCGAACATTCGAAACCTGTGTGCAGTCATTAGAAGCCTCCAGATTCATTGAAGAAAACAGGATGTATGCGGAAAGCTTAAACATTATTTCGCCTCCCGCCTTTTTTCTGAATCGCCTGCGGGTCGCGATCCCTCCCCCATTGGACGCAGGCGAAACGATCGACCGCATTCTGCCCCCCCCGCGGAAGGCAAAATGAGGCAACTTTGCAAGTTTTAAGCTGCCGAAAAAAATAAACTTTCCTTAATTCTGACAGCGGAAAATAAAACCCCTTTATTACTGCAGCCTCGTGCCGATCTTCTAGTGGAGACGAACAGCAAGACTTTGCTGGAGAATTGCAATGAGGTGGCCGCTTTCACTCATCCTCATCCTGATTTTCCTC
>JBEGJP010000074.1:0-8132 GCA_041184525.1 Pseudomonadota bacterium
TCTGGAGTCTCTCTTTGTCAGCTCTATTCAAGGACAAATCGATACCACCGTCGCTGGTCAAGAGAGCCCGCGTGTCCCCGGCATTCTCACCATCCGGATTGCGAACGTCAACGCGATGAAGCTCATCGAAAACATGAGAATCCTCTGTGTCAGCGCGGGCAGTGCCTGCAAGACTCTGCAAGCCACCACCAGCCACGTCCTCAAAGCCATGGGAATGGATGAAGAGGAAGCATTGGCAAGTTTCAGGATCTCGATCGGGCTGAGCAACACCGAAGCTGAAATGCGGCGTGCCGCCGATCTCATCGCAAGCCACGCACTTGCCTTGCGCAGCCATTCAGCTGTCTGGCCTGCGGCGAAAAACTGACAATTTCTTTCTCCGAAAGCGCGCCGACGATCCATGATGACGTCTTCGTCTCGTGGTATCCTTGCATGCATTCGAACCTATCCAGCACAAGCGGGCCGCACGGGTTCAGGCGCTGCAAAGGACAACCTATGACTGATCTCGAAGTCCTCATTGTCGGTGGCGGATGCCACGGTGTCGGGATGCTCCACGACCTTGCCTCTCGGCGTCTGAAGGGCGTCCATCTTGTCGAAGAAAAGACACTTTCGAGCGGGACCTCAAGTCGCTCGACAAAATTGGTGCACGGAGGCCTTCGCTATCTGGAACACCTCGCGCAGTGGCCGCTTGTGCATGAGGCGCTGCGCGAACGCGCGTTGCTCTTGCGGCTTCTCAAGGGAGTTGTTCAACCTCTTCCCTTCGTTCTTCCGGTGTTCAAGGGCGACAGACCTGCGTGGATGCTGCGCGCCGGACTCTTCATCTACGACACCATGGCAGGCGATGGCGGGCTCCCGCGTTCACGGACTCTCCGCGGAAATGAAATTTTTGAAGCATCCCCCTATTTGAAACGCGAAAGAATTCAGAGTCAGACCACAGGCGCATTCCTTTACTATGATGCGCAGATGCTCGATGACGTGATCGTCCGAATTGCAGCCGAGGCCGCGTGTCGCCTCGGAGCGAGTTATGAAGAAAACACGACTGTCACTTCGGTCACTCCGCTGCCAAACAACGGCGGCTACCGCGTCGTTTTGAAAAACACCCACGGCACCAAAGAGGTCACTGCGAAGACAGTCATCAACGCGGCAGGCGCATGGAACAACGCCAACCTCATCCGCTGGGGATTCATGCCCAAAACGCGCTGCCTATTGAACCAAGGAAGCCATATCCTCTTCAAAACAAGTGCGGTCCCGTCCGCGAATCCGAAGGAATCCGCAGCCTGCCTTCTGCAAAACAAAGACGGACGGGTGATCTTTTTCATCCCTTGGAATGGACAATGGTTGCTTGGCACTACGGAATCTGTGCTTCCCGCACAAACACCGCGCGGCCTGCACCCCACGCCCGAGGAAATCAACTATTTGCTGGAAGCAGCGCACCTGAACCTCGAGATTCAAACAACGCCCGAACACATTGCCGAAAGCTTTGCCGGCGTGCGGACGATGCCTATCCTTGCCCGTCGCGGCGAAAGCCTTGGTGCGGAACTGAAAGAAGAATGGATCGAGAACCCGTTTGCGTCGCCCGCCTACTTACAATCGAGTGAAGGCTTGAATATTTCCGCTCTGTCGCGAGAAACCATCATCGAAGAGACACACGCCGGACTCTTTTCCATTTATGGCGGCAAATACACCACCTACCGCGCAGAATGTGAAAAATTGGCGGCCCTGCTGTGCCGGCGGTGGGGCCGTGGCGGACAATCCTCCACATGCACTTCGGAGGCATGGTTCCTGAGTGAGCTTTTGGCAGAGAAACCGGACATCTTTTCTTCTCCCCCGTCCATCCGGTCGGTGTGAATGTCAGAATCACTCAAGAACAGAGGCGCTCTTTATGCCATCGCGGCCTACACCAGCTGGGGATTCGTTCCCCTCTTCTGGCGCGAACTGAAGACCATCCCGCCGCTCCAAATTCTTGGACACAGAATCCTCTGGTCGTTGTTTTTTTTCATTGTCCTTTTCCTTGTCAGAAAAAGTATTTCATCTTGGCTGGAATTGATGAAGAATCGCAGACTGCTTCTCCAGTGTCTGCCCAGCGCTGCGGCCATCGGGCTCAACTGGGGTCTGTATATCTATGCTGTCAATTCCGGACACGCACTCGAATCCAGTTTGGGTTATTTCATCAACCCGGTCTTTAATTTCCTCATTGGTGCCGTTTTCTTCAAAGAAAAACTCAACCATTGGAAATGGGGCGCATTTGCGCTCGCTTGCAGTGGAGTGCTTCTGCTGACCCTGACGGCACAGAAAGTTCCATGGATTGCATTGTCACTGGCAGGCACCTTCAGTCTTTATGGTGTGATCAGAAAACTCACGAGCATCAAAGGCACCGAGGGCACCGCCGTGGAGAGTCTGATGCTCGTTCCCGTGGCCCTGCTCATTCTCAGCAATCAAACGCTCGCACCGGTGAATGTCTTGGCACAGGACAACCGCATGAGCCTCGCTCTTCTTCTTTCACTGGGAGGCGCACTCACAGCCCTTCCGCTCGTGTGGTTTGCCGAGGCAGCCCAACGCCTTCCGCTCAGCACCTTGGGATTCTATCAATACATCTCGCCCACGTTTCAGTTCCTGATTGCAGTTTTTGTCTTCGCGGAACACTTTGATACGGGAAAACTGATCTCATTTTTATTGATTTGGATAGGTCTCGCACTCTACATGTTCGATTCCGTGCGGAAGCACATTCACGGACGCAAAGTTCCTTCGAGCTGCTCCACCTGATGTCGCAGAACATCAATTTCCTGCGAGAGAGTTTTCAATTCACGAATGGATTCCAAGGTCTTCCAAAGACTGCTCACAGAGGCTGACACATTCATTTGAACCAGTCTTGGATTCTCATTTGAAGTAAAAAGAAACTGCACAGGGAGTGCATTGTCGAAAAACTGATCAATACGTTCCAACCAGCTGACCGTATGCAATGTGCCTTCGTTTTCGATAGCTGCATCGCCGGCATTCTGGATGAGAAGAAGAATGCCGAGGAATTGAGGCAATGGCATTCTCCGCTCCAATTCGGCAAGCAGCCGCTGCAACTCGCGCTGGGCAGTTTTCAACGAAAGCGGAAGAACCATGACCACAGGAGTTCCCATCTTGCCCAATGAGGAAAGGACTGTGATCCACTCTTCATTTTCAATCATGCGCACGCCGGGCACATCTCGGACCGCGCGCTCAATGAGGTCCTGCTCGGCTAAGGGCCGCGCATCAAATTCTTCAGTTCGGACGAGAACACACATGGACACGATGCAACTCCCGTTCAACTTTCGCCATCAAGGCTTTGAACATAATCGAGAATGAACTGCAATTGCGGATCGTCCTCGGTACCCATTGCCTTTGTCGCCCTGAACACTTCGAGTATCTCTTTCTTCTTGTCTTTTGAGTTTACAAGATGAATATCCCGAACGGATTGCAGAACATAAAATCGCGTGAGTTGAGCAATTTCGTCAGGCTTGGAAAGCTCCTGTGCCTCCGGCAAAAGATTGATCTTTTCCCGCCACTTCGATGTCCCTTCCACCCAAGTCACCCATTGGCACAAACGGCTCTTCTGTTTGGCCTTCTCGCAACTCTGTATTTCTTTAGGAGGCCTGCCCTTTCCGGTCAGACGACCTCCCGTCACTCCATTGAAGTGAAGAGCCAAGAGCCAATCTCCTGCTGCGCTTCTATTGCCGGCAATTCGGCTGAGTGCAGGATGCGCGGTGGGAAACTCACGGCGAAAATCCCTGAGCAAGGCTTCATCCTGTGGTCCCACACCAGCATATTCCAGCGGAGAAGAAACATCAGACGAGGGTGATGTCGCCCCGACCACACGAGGGTACACGCGCAATCCCACAAAGCACTCATCGAACAGCGCGGGAATTTCGGGAAGCACCGACTTTTCTGACGCGGCTCGGGCGAGCGTATAAAGAATCACATCAACGGCCGCTCCCGACTCGTTCAACTGACAAAGAAACCGCGACGTTTCATTCAACTGCACAAAAGAACTCAGCGTTGCGTTCCAGTCTGTCTTCGCTGCCGGCACTTCCCATTTGCGGATCACCAGATCATGAAGAACTGAAACAACTCCTTTGTCGACAGCATTCAAGAATGGATACAAAGCAGGAACCGTTTTCACAGATTCCTTCAGGGAATTCGATTTGCTTGCAGTAGAATGATGTTCAAGAACTGTCAGTAATGATTGTGACAACACTCTCGCTAGAAAAAGTCCCTGCAGACCATCCACGCGGGGTTCACCGGCCGGAACCACACGCGTCAGACGTTCGAGGACGACAGCCACTTCATCAATGGCCTTCTTCTCCTGCTCTGCTTTTTTCTTTTTATTTGAAGGGGAAGTCAGAAGTTGCCTGCGCACATCAAAAACCCGCGAAAGTTCGTAGGCAACAACAGCAATCCCGCGTTGACGCGATTCCGAAGAAAGTCCTGAGAGAATCTGTTTCCAATCATCACGCTTGTCCAACTCTGTATTCGAAAGATTCACGAGAGCAATCGCGGCTGTCATTTCCGCCGATGGAATTTGACCTTCGGGATACATTCCTTTGTCACGCTGGATTTGGACCAAAGCGCGAGCATATTTTTTTGGGTCACGGGCGATCTTGGCTTCCAAAAGTGATTGATATGCTCGAAGAGCATCAGGAGTGGAACCCAGCACTTGGGCTTTCATTGTAGACTTGCCTGAATAGGCCGTTTTGTGAGGACGCAAACTTCGCGCTCCCACGGTTAAAAACGCAAAACCGAGCACACCCAGACCCAAAATCCCAAGCCAGTCGCGCCAGCGCGGCCTTTTCTTTTTATCGGCGAGGCCTTCACCGTCCTCAGGACTCTCTTCACCTGCGGAAGCTTCGGAAGCGAAAGGATGGAAGGTCTGAATTCTGTCGTCCCTCGACGAGCCATTCATCGCAGGCGTGCCGTCCTCAACATCCTCCACGTCGTCAGTACTTTCAGCAAACGGCTCGCCTTCCGCCTGCAGTGGGACCTTGGCCTTCAGCGCCTCAAGATCCACATCGGGAGCGAAATCAAAAAACCACTCCCGCAGCAGTAGAGGCGTCTGATGTGCCGGAGATATCCACTGAATATCACCAATCATCGATGGATTTTTTTGCAGCAATTCCAAAACCTCTCGCGTTGCAAGAGGCCCCATGACATCTGTCCCGATGACAATAATGTGTTTAGTTTCAGTATTTTGCAAAAAACACCCGCATCTTCCGAAAACACTTCCAGTGTCGCGCGGCGCCCCTCAAGGTACAACGTCGAAAACGGGACAGAGCACTGGGAGAAGATTGCCTTCTCAGTTACTCTTGAACCAAGACCGACTTAAAACAAGGGTTACACTATGTCGCAAACAACAGGCCAAAATCCAAAACGTTTGCTCGTTCCGCCAAATGTTGTGGCCTTTTTCGCGGGAGTCGTGCTGGCTGTTTCTGTAGGCATGATTTTCCGCAAAATCTCGGACAAAATGGAAGCAGGAAAAGCAAAACTGCGCTCAAAGCACGCGCGCCGGACGACTCATTTGCCACAGACATCGATGATTCCGATCCGGCACAGCTGCTGCAAGCGAGCGGCAGAACTTCAAAAGCCGATCCCGCCAAAGCCAAATCGGGAGGCAAAGAAGCTGATTCCAAAATTGACAAGAATCGTTCTGCCAAAACTGAAACTGGGAATGCAGCAGCATCGGCAGCAAACATCGATCCGTCAAACGGCACAGCCCTGCCGGAAGAAACAGCAAACGGTGAAGTGGATTACCTTGCATGGCGCAAGCAACTCCTCACCATGCAAGAGCAACTCGCAAACCAAGGCGTGAAAAACTTGAACGTCACACTCACGCCCCGATACCGACATCAGGCCAAAGGACTCGCCATCACACGAGGCCAATTCCTCGATGTTGTCTCGAAAAAAGTCCCAGCCAATCTTCCGACCCGACAGGCCAATGCGGGCGTCATTCTCCACGCGCTGGCGGAAGGCGACTTCGACGTCGCAGAGTTTTCCCGCGCTGCCAAAGACTCTGCAGCGGTGCTGGGTGCGCTCTGCCCGACGTCATCCGCAGCCAACTCTTCCGTCGAACTCCAAGGGATTGAACGGGTCACGATTCTTTTGACCAACACACCGCAGTCGTTTCAATGCCTGCAAAACTGGTGGACAAATCATCCCAAACTCACACAGGTTCAGGAAATCAGTTTGATCGGCTTCACGCGCGGATCGACGTTTTTTGGCAGTCTCTCGGCCGAAAAAAAGCTCATCTCTTTGCAAATGTGGCATCCGGATTGGCTCATCGACAACACAGTCGGACTTGATGAATCGGGCAATGAAGCACCACAACGCAGGCGTGCTCTCAGGCTCGCAAACGTCACGCGTGCCCTCGCCCAACCCTCGGATGTCCGAATGCAGATCCCAGCCTCCAACCGCACCCTTTCAGGCCCTCTGATTGAACCCCCGCCGGGAGAAACCACGCCTCCCAAGCCCTTGGTCGTGGGAAATTTTGCGCTCATCCCTTCGCACATGCCACGAGGCAATCTGATTGCGACAGCATTCACAAATCCGGGACAGTTCCGCAGCCGCAGCGCTTCGGTCAAGCCCCCGGGGCCAGGAAAAACCAAGGCCATTGTTGTTGCCACTCAGGGGAAAAAAGTTCAGTTCATGAACATCGTGAAAGAATAAAAAGATAAGCGCTCTGCATGACTCGGGCTCAACGCCACAGAGGTGACGCACTTGAGTCCGCCACTCTTTCACACCCAAAACTTTCTCAATCCTTCAGAGCGAATAATCACGCCAGCGGTCCACGTTCAGGAACGCAGAGATCTGTGAGAGTTGACCGTAACTGACCGTCAGTCCCGCGCCCTCTGCCAGAATAAAGTAACGCGTGCGGTTGAACGCATCGCAAATTCTCCCCCCGAAGACCTGACTCAACTGACTCTGCACCTGAATCTGACCGCGCAGGAAGGCAGAACGATGCAGTTTCACCGTGAAGGCCAGAAGCTCATCGCGTTTGAACAGACCTGCTTCCTGCGTCAATTGCAATGCAGCACCCAATTGAATGCTGTAGAGCTCTGCTTCCGGCTCCACGAGTGCAGCCAGCCAACCCAAGTCTG
Organism: Pseudomonadota bacterium; assembly: GCA_041184525.1. GTDB lineage: Bacteria > Bdellovibrionota_B > Oligoflexia > Silvanigrellales > Silvanigrellaceae > RFOM01. The sequence continues at coordinate 7,113 of JBEGJP010000074.1, forward strand.
AATTTTTCTCCATGCCTTTGTCGGTCAGCTGCACCGTTTGAGCAGACTTATCCCAAACGACGAGCCCCGCTTCTTCAAAAATGGTCAGTGCCGCACTCACCAAGACACCTGTCGAACTGGCTTCAGGCCAAAACAACTCTTCCTCCCAGAGCTGACGAAGGGCAGCAAGCTGGCCTTCCAACAGTGCGAGTGAAATCGAATGCCGCCCGACATCAGCCCGCGCGACACCGACGGCATGACCGGCCTTGAGAAGGAAAGACGCCACAAGCCCGGGAATGGCCAACAAATGAAAAATCGTCCCGCGGTACCACCACAGGTTCAATTGTGCCGTTTCCGAAGGGCGAATGACGGCGTTGGCATCGGTATGATTGACGGCTTGAAGGAAACCCCAACGCACCGCTGAAGCCAGCAGATGGGGCTGACGTTTCTTGACTTCATCCGCGGCGAGAGTGTGATCAGCGGCATTGGAAATGATCTCGACTTCGTCTCGTATTCCATTGTCAGGTGCATCGCCTGCGGAAATGGCCCATCCCAATAAGGCACCCAAACGCCCGATGACCTGACGCAAGCGGTCGACACGCTCCAAGCACACAGCCTGTTTCAACGCCTCTCCGCCTGCATGCGGGTAGCCTGCAGTGAGCACAATCGAAGCCAGCAGTGCCGTTTCCGATGCGGTTGCAGAACTGTTGATGCCTTGGTTCACACGGCGCGCCAATTCTCTCACCATCGCTTGGACTCGTGAATCGCGCAGATCAAAGTCACTGCGCAAATCAGACAAAGCGGCAGGCAACGCTTCCCGCTCGGGAAGCGACGACGAAGCCTGCGGAGAAGACTGCGTGCGCGCGACAAAATCGGACCAGAAATCACCGAATCGGATCGGAGTGCCAAATGCGACTTCCACCCTGCCATAGGTGCTGAACAAAAATCGAAGTGATTTGAGCAACTGCCAGAACGATTCCTGCTCCTTCTTGGCTCCGCTCAGCTCACGCGCATAGGCATTGTCTTCCATCACCTTGTCGT
>JBEGJP010000075.1:0-13478 GCA_041184525.1 Pseudomonadota bacterium
GCTTTCCTGTTCGGCTCGAAAAACCGCCGACGGTAAAAAAGATATACGGCTACCTTTGGAAGAAAGAGGGAGCAGCACGTCCTGTCTGGACAGGTCTGGTGGAAGGGCACGCGTTTTCAGAAGTGACATTGCCCGCACCCGGTGAGTATGTTTTTCAGGCGATGGCGGAAGACGACGAGTACGTCTCACCCCTGATATACGTCACGTTGAAAAATCCGGAACGTGAGAGCATCAAATCGATTTTCGAAAAAGAATTCGCTTTGGACCGGTTCGAAGGAAAGAGAGTGCTCGTGTTGAGGTGAATTGACGATGAATCCAAAATCAACCTCCGGCACAAACAGCCCGTCACCGTGGGGATTTCTGGTCCGCTATTCCCTTTCACACCGAACATCCGTTGTGGTCATGGTTGCCGTCGGATTCGGACTTTCGCTCGTGACACAGCTGGCAATACATGGCTATCGCTCCCACAAAGAGTCGCTCTTGGGTGAGTTTCTGACTCAAAAGGCGAAGGTGATCGAAGCACGTTTGCAGGCACACCTTTTGGAAAGAAGCGGTTCTGTGCGGCGTGCAGCTGATCAATGGGACGCTGAGTTCGGCAAGTCCGAATTATTGCCCTTGACCCGTCAGGATGAACTGATCGTTTTCAAGAGAAATGGCAGTGTCTATGTCGCAGGCTGGGATAGTCCTGATGAAATCTGGCTTCGTGACTTGGATGGATTTCGGCAATTCTGGGAGGGTGGAGAAGAGTTCTCCTTCATCACAGACTCATCAGGAACCGTGCTTGGCAGCAACAAAGAATTCGTCGAGGGGGCAAATGCGGATGCTGCGTTCAAGAAAACTCCGCAGATGTTCTCTCTTGTGGAACGCGAACTGCCGCAGATTGCTTTTGGAGAAGACCTCGGTTTCTCTCAGTCGGCTGCGGTTCGTTTGCCCGTGAAGGGTACCAATCTCGTCCTTTATTCAGAAACCGGTGTGTCTGGCTATTTGCGAGTACTCAGGAAGCTTTCCGGTGGCATGCTTTCAGCATTTGTTTTTGTGGCATTTTTTTCATTTGCATTTGCAGGATTTGCTGCCACCCGACTTTCGGCCGGCTTGAACGCCGTTGTCATGCGTTATCAGGCTCTCGAGAGAGGTTCTGACGTGCCATCCCTGTCTCCGCCACTGAGCGAATTGTCGTTTCTCAATGAAAAGCTGTCGCTCGTTGCAATGAAAATGAGGGCCCGATTTATTGAAAATTCGAAGTCTGCGTCCATCAAAGAGGATTTACTTGCACTCCTCGATTTCATGCCGACCGCCTCCACGGCTCAGGAGTTTCTTGTCCACGGTGCAAACAGCATGGCCAAGCTTCTCGCAGAGGAGTGCCTTTCACCCAGTTTGACACTTTATTTCTTTGCAAACCCCTCTCACGACGACGCGTCCCAAGAGGTGAAAAGCAAAATATTCAAAAAGATGTTTCTCATGCTCTCAGGTATTCCTGTCGCTGAACCGTCCCTTCGAGACGTTGGCAACGAAGGTTGGAGTGTGGAAGACGCGTGGAATTTCTGTGGGAGACATCAATCCGAGCTCGTGTCAGAATCGGAAGTGCGGTTTCCGGTTGTGTGTGGAGAAGACCGGATCGGATTCCTTCTTTGTTCCGGCAAGGGAGTCAACACACTGTCAAGGATGAAACTGGAATGGTTGATGCTCATGAGCGACGTGATCGCTTTGGGATACGCTTATCTAAAAGCGGAAAATCCTGTGCAGTATCCAGTCAGTGCTTGAAGCTCCGGACAAGTTCAGCCAGTGTAGAAACCGGATCGTTTGAAGCGGGAAGTGCCAGCAAGCGGCCCTTGACAAAAAAAGCAGGCGCTGTGGAAACACCCGCCAATTGGGCCGCTTTTTTGCTTCTCGTGATAAATTCCTGCAACTGATTTGATTTCAGACATTCAGTTAGGGTGTTTTCTTTCAGGCCCGCCGCCTTTGCCATGTCGAGTGTGATTTTTGAATAAAACTGAGGCTGTGATTCCTTGGCGTGAGGTGATGTGAAAAGAGTGCTTGTCATGTAAGCCTTCTCTCGGAATACCGGATACAATTTCGGATTTTCGCGTTGGGCACAAAAAGCAATTTTTGCGAGTTCATTGGCAATTCCCTCTTTCTCCGAAAAGAGGTAAACCTCGTGCAGTTTGAACTTTTCCTTGCCTTCCTTTGCCAACTGATTCAGAGGGGAAATGATCTGCCGGACCCGCGGCGACATAAAATCAGTAAAGAAAACAACATCAATGGGGCCGGATGTTTCTCCAATGACAAATGAACTGTTCTTGAAATCTATTTCTTTGGCAGGACCGCAGGGGATTGTGATCAAATTCCGAAACTTTTGTTCCGACTTGAGTTTGGGAAGACGTTCGGCGACAAACGTCATGATCTTCTGTTGATCCAATGACGTTTTGATGGCCTCACGCACTTTTTCGAACGGGATTTGATTTTTTCCTTGGGCGAAATTGGCTTTATAATAAGCTTCGATTTCCTCCTCTTTTGACAGGACCGGAGTGAAAACGTCCTGACCCTTCGGGATGCCAGCTTGCGATGTCATGGAAGCGCGAACGGCAAGTTCTTCGATGATCTCATTGGTGCGCCGAAACGCATCCATTTGAGCAAGCAAAAAGGATTGGTGAATATCTTGAGGGAGGTCGTCGAGGGTGAAGACCTTTCCATTGAGTTCAAAAAGAGGCACTTTTTTTTCGCCGACAAAGCAGGAAGCAGTTGGAGTGTCGGCTTTCAGTCTTTGACTTTCCCTGATGAACTGGCCGGCGAGGACTGTGCCAATTCCTGCAAGGAAGCCAACAGCCGCAGTGATGACAACTCTTTTCTCCATTCTGATTCCCCCGAGGCCGACCAAATCTTAGAGGGCCTCTCTCAAGCGCTCTCGTTCCGAGAGAACCACTTTCATTGTTTTTATAAGATCGACACCAAGGTCAGGCGCCATGCCCCGTTCATTCAGAAAATAACGCGGCGTTTGCCCGTCAATTTGATGCTCTGCGGCCATTTTTGAGTAGCTCGCCAAAGTTTTCTCAATGCCCTTATCGTTCAGGCATTTCTCGGCCTTTGCTGAGTCAAGGCCGGATTTGCCCGCAAGCTCGACGAGCTCTTTCCGTCCATCAGATTTTGGATCACGTGCAAAAGGAAGATCAAAAATCTTCTCGTAGAATGTGACGATATTCGCTGGGTCATTTTCAAACGCGCACTGAAAAAGGGCAGCAAAGTGATAGTTGCGGGAACCTTGTGCGCCCGGCACCGGCATCAGCCAAAGCCTGAATTTGTCCAAGTTCTGGTTGCTGAACTGTTTCAATTCATTCGCGACAGCACGACATTGAGAGCAATCGAAATTGAATGTCACCAAAAGGTTCATTTTTGCAGTGGTGTTTCCTCGGCCAGGCAGTGTGTTGCTGTATGGGATATTTGTTTCTGCCCCACAGGGAGCGGACAGGAGCATATGGAACCGGTTGTCTTTCTCCATGGACTGGATTTTACTTTGGACAAGAAGCTTGTCTTGCCTGTTCTGCAACATGTTCTTGATGAGGTCTTTGACCTGTTCGTATTTGGCACCTGCAAAAGGCTTAGGATTGTTGTTGTAAAATTCGAGAGTATCCTGATCTGTGATTCCTTTCTTGAGCACATCGGACAACGGAGGGGCATTTCTGGGGTCACGTTTTCCTTGGGTGGTGCCCATCGCGTCCAAACGCAAAGCCATTTGGCGGCCGAGATCCTCCATCCGCTTGTAGTTCTCGTTTTCAATATCGAGGTAGGCTGTGTACAGATCTGCAGGTAAATTTTCCTTGGTCAATGGAATGTTCTCGAATTGAGCAATGGGTTTGGTTTCGGGTGCATCTTTCAGAAAGCAGAGGGCGTTTGATATCAGAGCGTTTTCCGTTTTCCATTTCTCTTTCGTCAAAAAAAATGCCGTCGCCGCACCTGCACCCAAGAGCATGAAAACAACTGGTTTCTGTGCTGCCGGAAAAAGTTTCATGCCATCTCCGCGTCGGTAGTTTCGGTTGTTCTCTAATTTACCACGCACCTAAAGTGCATCCTATTGAAGATGCCGGAGAAATGACTGAAATCGTAGTTCAATTTCCCGTCGGACGGCCGATGGGTTCGATCGGGCGAGGGAATCAAAATTTGTATTCATTTGTTAGGGTTGCTTTAGTTTTGAGTCATCTTGCCGATGCATCCTATGGAAATTGATGCGACAGAGGAGGAGCCTGCGTGCCTTCAACGGCTCTCATTTTCAGGGCATGGCTGATACTGATTTCCTGTCTGAGATTGGCAGGCTGCGGAAGCAGCGCGCCCGAAACATCTCAAACAAGCGGTGCGGACACCGTTGTTGATTTTGTCGGCATTGCCTCTGTTGAAAAGCAGAGTGACGGCAGCTGGCTTCTTTCGTGGGCTGCGATCGCTTCCCGTGATGCCGTTTACGGGATTTATCGGGCAGACAACGAGAGCTCCATGAAATATGATGAACCCTTTTTTACCACCTCGCAAAGTTCATATAAGTACATGCCGGACAACTTGCTCTCCGAACCCAAAAGATGTTTTGCGGTTCGGGTTTTGGGTGGGACGGATGAGAATAAGAAAATCATCTGCAACGATGCTTCTCCCACCTTTTTTTCGGGTCTGAAGAGCCTTGCTTCTCAATCCGACGGTTCGTATTTGTTGCGCTGGGATAAAATTCCCGTCGACGATGCTGTGTATTGGATTTTTGATAGAGACAGCGTGTCCAACTACAATTTCTCCTATCCGTCTTTTCAGGAATCCGCAGATTTTTACAACACCGCAGTGATCCCGCGCGGTATCAGCAAATGCTATTTGGTGCGTGTTGTTCATCCGGGATACGGTGATGACACCAACCAGAGAGAGCTTTGCACGAAGAACGTGCCTGCAATTGAACTTCAGGGTCCTGTTGTTGTTTCCAGCGGAAATTCCATCGATTCCAGAGTTGTCACATGGCCGGAGTCTTCTACGACAGATGTGACCGGTTACAAAGTTTTTCTCGATTATGCATGCCAGTTGCCTGCGGTGTGTGCTGGGGCTGACGGTTCTGGGATTGTTGGAGTGTCAAAGTGCACTCTCAATAATCTTCCACGCTCCCAAGGTGGCGGCTACAGAATTTGTGTGATTGCAATCGATACAGCCAGACGTGAGAGCTTGCCTGTCTTCAGTCAGCCTTTCACCGTTTCTTATTAGAAATACCTGTGGGCCAAGGAGAGGCTCGTTGTTATGTTAGAGGATGCAAAGAGTTATCGTATCTTTGAAAGTTGGCACAGATTGCGCAGAAGCACTCGTCTTGCGCTCATTGTCGCGGCTACGTCGCTCATAGGTACGTTGGTGATGACGTCTGTTGCCATCGATCAGATTCAGAAAATACGTATTGAAGGATTGTCTCGTTCGACTCTGGAGCACGCTCAGTCGGTTGCGATGAGCGGGCGTGCCAATTTTTCTGATCATGCAGGTCCACGTGAGTTCATCACGATTTCGCGCGAAACGATTGACTCTTTCAAGACTTACAAACTTCCCCGATGGCCTGCAAAGGGTGAATATTTTGTGGGTGAAAAAGGGGGGCGTCTTGTGGTGTTTGGGCGGAGCACCGCGGGTCAGGTCTGGTATGCTCCGATGTCTTACTTTCCCTCTCCTTGGCGTTCTTCTGAGCATACATCGTATTGGTTTACTGCGCAGGGTTTGTTTCTTGGAGCCAACACCGAAAGTGTCAGTGCTGACACTTTTTCGAAGCGATTGCTGGTTCAGTTTTATGAGTCTTCACAGGGCCTGTTCGGCGGCGACTTTTTCCGGCCGGCCTCGGGTCCGATTTTTGGTGCGTTTTTTGAAATGCCGAAATCGAACGTGGTTGTTGCAATCGAAACAAAAGCTCAGCGGGATTGGGTTCTGTTGCGGTCAATCTTCCTGACTTGCGTGGTGCTCGTCGTCAGCCTGAGTCTTGTTGCCAGATGGATTGGGCATCAGAATGCACAAAGCTATTTGAAACCCACGAAAAATTTTGTTTACGTGCTTCAGCTACTGATGAAGGGTGTTTTTGAGAAACAGGATCGTTCCCGCGTGGATCACGAGTTTTCTGAGCTCTATGCAACGATACAAAAACTCGGGGTTGAGTCTGTTGCACGTGACAAGAAATTCGAAGGCATGAAAGAAGGCTTTGAGCGTTTGCTCGTTGGTAGTCGTGAGATGACCTTAGTTCAAGACCGCTACACTGTGGTTGCCATCGGCGCCAGTGTTTTGCAGGGGGCTATTTCACTGACAAAAGAATGCAACATCTGGCTCTATCTGCTGGATAAAGCCCATTCGGACAGAAGAAACGACGACACCTCCTCGGCTCCCGAATTCCTGAGTGCGCAGCTTGTCTCACGAGGCATCAGTCAATCCGCTCTTCTTGTTTTCGGGGACTGTCCCCACGCCAAAGACCCGAATGAAACCTTAAAGTCGGTTGTACCGTTTCTCGAGCCGCAAACACGCTTGCTCTATGTCCCTGTTCTGTTCGAAGAACGCTCGGTCGGATTTTTTGTTGTCGAAGGTTTTTTGCATGAGAAAATTCCACCTTTTGAAAAGGTGTTTCTTGATGCCGTGAGTGGAAACGTCGGTATCGCATTGCGGAATGTGAATGTGATTGAAGAGACCCGTCATTCGGCGCGGATGGAGGGTGAAATACTTGCTACGGAAACCGTGCAAAGAAGTCTGATCTCACGCGATTTCCAAATGGACCGTACCGCTTTGACTGCATTTTTTTCGCCTGCCGAACGTGCGGGCGGAGACTGGTTCCATTTTCACTATTCGCAGGACGATGACCACCTTTACATCTTTGTCGGCGATGTGACGGGCCACGGCATTCCCTCTGCCATGATGACGGCGGTTGCGTTCGGTGCGGTCTGCTCCGCTGAAAAGTTAGTTTTGAACGGGGATTTTGCCGGCGGTGATGTTGAATTGAAGTTGAGGCTGATGGCTGAAATGGTGAACTCAACGATTCTCGAAGCTGGGCAGGAACGATTTTTCATGACGATGCTTTTCTTGGCTTTGCATGTTCCCACGGGCCTGCTTTCTGTTTTGAATGCCGGTCATCCGGCTCCGCTGGTCGTCGATCGGATGAAACGGTCCTCACACGTTCTCCCTGCGGGTGGGTCTCCTCTGGGTTCACAAAGTGAAGGCCATTACGAGTTCGTCCAGCATCATCTGAAAAGCGGAGATGGCGTGTTTGCCTATACCGATGGTCTCATTGAGAACGAGGGGCACGGCGGGCGGAGATTGTCCAAACGTCACCTCAGCCGTGTTCTCGCCGCCACTGAGGACCCCGAAGCCACTCTTTCAGCCGTGGTCGGCGAGGGGCGTAGTATCTGGGAAGAGAATTTGCAAGTGGACGATATGACTGCTGTTTGGCTTTATTTGAGAGACGTTTCCTAATTTTCCCAAGGGAAATTTTTTCGCATCTTTCGTAGGTTTAAGTTTCCGACCCGTCTGCCGATTAAAGTCTCGAAGGGAGAGATTTCCTTCGAGGTTATATAAGATGTCGTTTTTGCAGCGCTATATTCGCAAGACTCAGCTGCTCCTTGCGGCCGCATTGGCTGCAGGGGGACTTGTTGGTTGCGGGGCGCAGGTCGGTGAGGGTTGGACGGACTTCAAAACAGCCCAGTTTTTTGGAGCCGGAAAGGTCTCCCCGAACAGTGATGGTTCATGGACCCTCTGGTGGCCCGCTCTGGCCGTTTCGGATGGCGTGACCTACGACGTTTTTCAGATCAAGGCAGGTGAAGAGTACAATTTCGAGCGCCCCAAAACCAACACCCCCGGCAACACATTTCGTTCGTCTGATCTCCGTTTGGTCGGAAACACCTGTTTTATCGTCCGTGCCAGACAATTTGGGAACAGCGTCGATTCCAATAAGAACGAAGTGTGCACCAACCATAAGCCCTATGCGTTTGAAGGTTTGAAGGAACTCGTCAGCCTTAAAGATGGCACCTACATGCTGAGGTGGGATCCGCCTCCGTTCTCTGGTGCTGTTTTTCAAATTCTTTCGAGGAAAAAGAGCGAAGCCGAATTCTTGCCGCTGGCCATGAGCGATCAATCGTTTTATCAAACGGCCCATATTCCGCTTTCTCAGTCGATCTGTTTTGCTGTTCAACATCGTATTCAAGATTTTCCTTCCGACACCAACGTCAAGGAACTCTGCACAGCGGAAGAAGAGACGGGCGGTTTTGCGGGAGTCGAAGACATCACATCGCCTGCGCAGGGGGCTTTGAGGGTGTGGTGGAAACCTTCCACGCGCCGTGATGTGAACCAATATCGCGTTTATCTGGGAACAACCTTTCGCAGAAGCATTGCACAACTGAATGCCAAAGATGTCTGCAAAATGCAGGAAAGTCAGGGTGAAAGCCGGATCTGGTGTACGTTCGATCAGGAAAACCTGCCGCACGCCGCATCCTACACTTACGCAGTGCGTGCTGTGGACTCTTTCGAGCGTGAAGACGACAACAGAATCGTCAAGTCTTTCGAACTTGTGAATCATCCGCCTGTCGTAGCGTCAGTGACTGTCACACCCAACACGACATCAGGCCGACCCGAGAGTGTGACGTGCACCGCCGAGTATTCCGATTCGGATACGTGGCAGGTGCTCAAACCGACCTTCGTGTTTAAAAATCGAAGTCGTGAGCTGGTGGGCGACGTAGAACTTGTGAGAAGGTCACTCGCTGCGGGAATATTTGAGTCGACCTACACCCTGACACCGTCCGACAGACGTGGTGACGTTCTCGTGTGTGATGTGATTGTTCAAGATGGGTTCGGCGGAGAGCACATCCGCAGCAGTGCTCCCGAGTTTAAACCGATCAGCACGGAAGGGGTGGGGACTTCGTTCCTGATTCCCGATACACCTGTGGTTGCGACAACCATTTTTGATGTCTCAGCTAGCAGTGTTTATCCGTCATTTCTTTATGGAATTCGTAATACCGTGCGCGAGGTGAATATCTCCATTGGCTCAGGATACACAGATCTTGATGCCGACGCCGCGACAAGTATCACAATCACACAGGTTAAAAACGGCAATGTCTGCTCGATTACGGATAGCAATTGCTCAGTGGCTTCCGTAGGTTCATGGACGAGCAGCATGACCAAGGAGTTTGCATGTCAAACCGATGGAACATGTAAATTTCAGTTCGTGCCTAAGCTGGATCACTTCACTGACCCCACCACCAGTACCACGTTCCAAGATTCAATGGTTGAAATAGAGTACATGATCAATATTGCCAATCGCAAAGTTGCAGGGGGTGTTGACTCGACGACATCACCGTTCAACACATCGCGCGGCATATTTCGGGTGAACGTCCGTCCTACGCCACGTGCGACTACATTTTATTTCAAAGACGGTCACCAAGACGAAACCTATCTTGCGTCCAACGATGCTCAGCGCCGTATTCTGAGCGGAGTTGCACGTGGATTTACGAATGGCATCGGTTGGATGGGATACGAAAGCAGTCTTAAAATTACGAAGATGTACACGCGGCTCTCTCTCAATGCCTCTGATCAGATTTCAGAACGGCCCAATGGGGGATTCGATTACGAGTTGATGCGAAGCAAAGGCGAAACGGTAACCTGCCGCGAACAAAGTTTCACTCTTCTTGAGTCGAATGCGAGTCCAAAACCCAGCGAGTCGGCGTTCACAGAGTGTGAGATTCAATGCCGACCACCCACTGCCTCCGAAGTCGAGGAAATTTATCAAACGCGAGGGAAATTAGCGAGCGCGGAGATACAGAAGCTCAAAGACGATCCTTTTCTTTCCATCTGTCCTTTTCTGTTCAAGCCGGTGGCGGGTTACTACGGCAGCGCTGTCTTCTATTACAGCGTTGTTGATGTGAATGGACTTCCCTCGGAGTATGCGCGGGGAGAAATCAATTTTGTTCCCAGCTTGCGGGCGATTGGTCATAAAATGACCGTGGTGGAAGGCGAAGATGGAAAAATTGATTTCAGCGAACAGCCCGAAGGGAGCGATGCGATCACCGGCTTTGACGGCACATCGGCTGACGTGAGCGTCACCGGTGTGAACGTGAGAAATTCTGCGCTTGTTTATGGCGCTGACAGAACTGGCCCTTTGGGCTTTGTGTGCGATTCCGCTGCAGTGACCTGCACAGCAATTGCTCCCTCCGCTCTGGCGGGAGGATCGTGGCCCGGATACGGGAAAGCGAATTATATTTATCAGATGGTCGGTTGGGACAATCGCAACCAGAAGGCGGTCACTTCCAATTGGTGTGAACCACCTTCATGCGAGACGGAGGTTCATTTCTATCCGAAACCGCGTGCCACTGACCCTGAGTATTTCGTTCTTGAGTCCACAGCCACTTCATTGAATATCATGCCGGGAACACTGACGGGCGGCACAGGTTACCATCATCCCTATGGCGACAATGCGACTCTCTTGAGGGTCAAAAGTTACTCTCAAAATCGTGGACATATCGTGGAGATGGGCGACAGCGCGGCTCAGGATTTGCTTTGTCAAAGTGGTGCATGTCCTTTCAACGTTTTGACAAATCCTGATCCCTGCAACGGCGACTGGACGGAATGCGCGATGAATCTTGATTACTCCGTCATTACGAAGGCTGCTCTAGACAGTGGCTTGCCGCCTGCAAAGCAAGACTTGGAATCCAATGTGGGACGCGCAACCATTACGATTCGGCCGATACCGCGGCCGAATGATCTCGCTTTCATCATTCCTGAAGGGAAGAAGTTTCAGATTGTTATTTCAAAGGGTACACAAACAGCAGTCAATGGCACATCCGGCGGTTATCAGTATCCAATCGGTGATATCTCTGCTCAAAGTATTCAGATTGTAGGTTCGATTCCGGATGGAGGAAGCCTTGCAGGGGGTGCTTTCTCCTGCGACAAGATTGCCTGCACAGCAAACTACTCACCGGCAGCCAATTTCACTGGCTCGACGAGTTTTGAATTCAAAGTCACAGTTTACGATCCTCTGATGAAGAGCAACGTGCAGAGCACGGAAAAGGGCAAGATTTCTATTTTGGTGCGACCTGTGCCCAAAGCCACTGGTCTTTCTGGCGCGAACAAGATCATTGCAGTTGAAGGTGTGCTCAAGCCATTCGAATTAAAGTTTGGGGTAGCACCTGATAAAACTGGCTACACCTATTTGGGAACTACGAAAGCGGAGAAGGCACAAACCTTTCCTCTGGATGGGATCGTTTTGCAGAATGGGAATTCCAAAAGGATGGGCGATGTGCTCGACTTGGGCGGCGGCGAACGCTTTGTGTGTTCTTCAACCGACGGAACCTGCTCAGGCTCCTTCTCTCATGCACCCGTCAATGATGAATGGGTGGGATATGGTGAAGGCAAATTCAGTTATAGTGTGAGTGTTCGGGATCCCGATCTCGGCTTGCTGACGTCAAACAACGCGGAAGCAGAGATCGACGTGCGTCCTGTTCCTCGTGCCATTGGACGGCAGGAGATGCCAAATGGTCCGCCTGTTTTTGTCACTGTCGAGGATTTGCCTCGGACCTTCTCTGTTCGGATGGGTATCGGATACACCCATCCTTACAACACGAAGGCCAGCAAGATGTTTCTTGTGAATTCTCAAAACGGAGTCGCAACCGGTGGGAGCTGCACGGCAGACGGAATTTGTTCCTTTGAATTCACTCCGAGTGTCAGGTTCTTCGGTGATGCCATTGTCAATTTCAAAATTCAGGTTCCTGACGGACTCGTGAATTTCCCCCCTTTCAATGGATTCTTGGAATCTGCGGCAACGGACACGAAGATCGTTGTCTATCCCAAACCTGTCGCAACGGACGTCGTCGTTGTGGGGCTTCAAAACAAAAGTAAGTCGCTGACACTTGAACCCAACTCGGTACTGAACTCCAACGGGGGAGGCTACCAGCATCCCTATGGCGATAAAGCTTATTGCGTGAAGACAGAAAACCCGCGCAACGGAACAGTGTCCGCATTCAGCTGCAACACCCTAGGAAAGTGCTCAGCGACTTTCACTCCTTCTGCCGGCTACTACAGTCTCAACGCAGAGGACCGCGCAGGTTTCGACTTTTACGTCTATGTTAAAAAGGACGGTGTTCCGCTGGACACCATTGGCGTATGTCCGGACGGCATCACAGGTTTACCGCTGGTCAAATCCAACATCGGAACGGTGAAGATCAATGTCCGCCCCATGCCTGTGGCTACGGGACTCACTGTGGTTAAAAAGCAAGGAGAAACATTCGCAGTTGAACTCAAGGCGGGAGCGACAGCCGGTTATACCGATTTGGCGACACCGCAGCGGCTTGCCACGGGGGCTGATTTTTCTGGAGAAGCCTCACCCTCGGGAGCCGGCACGTTCACAGTTTGGGATTGCACCACCGTGCCGGGAGTTTGTAAGAGTACGTTTACGCCACAAGGAAATGGAGAAGATGCATGGTATGGCGATCTGACCATTCCCTATTCGGTGTCCATGTATGACACTGACATCAATGCAACCATCACAAGTGACTCTTCGATTTTGCTAGTGAAGGTGCGTCCTTTGCCCAAAGGCAAGGATGTGTCTGCTGCACAGAAGCAAGCACAAGACTTCGCGGTGTCTCTGACGACGGCACCCACGTCCAACCCCGTTTATACGCACGCTTATGGATACAAGGCATACCGCGTCGAAGTGCGCAATCTTATCAACGGCGTTTTGCGGGACACCGGTAACAATGATGGGTTTTCCTGCAATACAACCACTGGCCTGTGCCTTTCCACGTTCAAACCTAATTCTGCCAATGGTGAATATTACTGGGGCAACGATGCCAAATTTGAATACCGCTTGATCGTCAACGACCCCGTGCTTGCCTCTGCCAATGATGGCAATGGTGACGTTGAAGGCGTTTGGAAAGTCTATCGAATTGATTACCGTGCTGTGCCTGAACCCACGGGGTTAACTTCGACTTTATACTTAAAGGAAGGCGACACCAAGCAGGTTGATCTTCTTTGGGGAGCAAAAGCAGAGAAGAAAGGTTATGCGCATGGTGGTCCTTCATTCCATCTCCCTGCAAACACCGTCTCTGTGGTTCCAATGTCGGGTGCTTTGGGCAGCCTCAGTGCTTTCCTGTGTAATTCCGTGAGTGAAATATGTTCTGCAATCTACACTTCTCCGACGACAGGAAATACATTTGGAACGAGCACTTTCGAATACTCAGTGGCAGTAAACGACCCTGTTCTTGGTGTTCTGGAGTCTTACACAAAGAATCAGTTCAAAGTTCAAATAAAGCCGGTTCCCAGAACAACGGGGAAAACATCGAAGGGTGTTCAGAATGTCGCCAAGACTGTCGTTCTCGCAATAGGAAATGGCTACTTCTATCCAGCCGATTATTTGCCTGAACTCTCCGAGCCGAAGATCATGGTCGACACGTTTGCGTCTTCCAATGGTCTCGTTTCGCCCTTTGTGTGCGATCCGGCCACGGGCAACTGTTCAGCCATTTTCACGCCGA
>JBEGJP010000076.1:0-13731 GCA_041184525.1 Pseudomonadota bacterium
TAGTGGTCATGGTGGGGGCATCGTTTACGGCAGTGACTGTGAGTATAAAGCTCTGTGCAGCACTGGTCAGGGTTCCGTCACTCGCCGTGAAAGTGATGCTCGATGTTCCGCTGGCATTCGCGACAGGCGCTATGACGGCCGTGCAGTTGGGCCACGTGCCGCCCCACGTGACAGCACCCGTGGAAGCGACAACTGTCGGCGTTCCTGATGTGTAGCCCAGATTAGCACTGTTGCAGCTCTGAGAAGGACCATCCACGTCGCTGAGGTTGACTGCAATAGCCGCAGAGGGAGTGTCTTCGTTCGTCGATTGGGCCGTTATGGCTGCAATCGTGGGTGCATCATTCACAGCCGCCACGTTGACCCTGAATATATTGCTGTATACCGCAACAAAACCATCATTGAAGATAAAACCGATGTCAGAGGATCCAGAAAGATTCAAAGCCGGTGAAAATTGAACGGAGCAATCCGGTGTGGTTCCGGAGATTGAAATCCTGTTGCTTGGAAATAAACTGAGATTGGAATTGCTGAAGACAGTCAGATTGCCGCTGCAATTGAGGGCTCCATCAGGATCGCTGATTGTCACAGTCATCGCTTTTGAAGTGTCTTCGAGCGTATCCAAATCCCCAATGTGAGAAACCACTGGTATATCGTTGACTGCGTTCACCTTCACCGACATCGTCGCGCTTGTCGCGAGTTGGTTATCCTTCACCTGAAGTGTGACAGTCACGTCACCATTCCGGTTGGGAGCAGGCGACAACGAAATTTTGCAGTTGGGAGCTTGTCCACTCAAAACAATCCCTGCCACAGGCATGATCAAGGGATCAGAGGTTTGAGTCACCGTGATTGATGTGTTGCAATCGAGAACGTCGCCTACGTCACTATCTCGAATCACCAAATCAATTGGACCAAGTGTCGTATCTTCAGCGGTCGTTTGAGAAGAGATTTTTTCAAAATAGGGTGCATCATTGACCGGATTCACAACCAAACTCACCTGCCTTGCCGCACTCATTTTTGTTCCGTCTGAAACAAAAAAATTGAGCAGAGCCGTACCAAACGCGTCGGGCGCAGGCGTCACTTTCGCATAACAGTTGGGCCACGTGCCGCCCCAAACAACTGCGCCGCTTGGTGCAACAATCGCCGGCGTGAAACTCTCATATGAAAAAAAGAGGGAACTGCACGTCTGCTGGGGCCCATCCACATCCTCTACAGTCAGTAAGATGGGTTGACTTGTTGTGTCTTCATCGGTTGACTGCGGCGATTGCGGATCAAAAACCGCACTCAGAGCGGGAGCCATATTCGATTCCGAAACCACCAAATTGAATTTCGTTGAAGACGTCAGTGATCCGTCGCTCGCAACAATCGTGAGGTCTGAATTGCCTGCCGCGCCCATCACTGGCGTCAACGACAGAAGGCACTCGGGCGCAGTGCCGCCGATGGACACATTGGAATTGGGAACCAAAGAAACGTTCGAAGAAACAACCGATAAAGAACCCACACACGTCAGCGTTGAGTCGGAATCAGTGAGATTGACCTTCACTCCCTCCAAGCTGGCGTTGATCCGAATCGATTGACCGCTCACCACGCTCAATACAGGAGCACTGCCCGTCAGTCTCATCTTAAAAACAGCAGACATGCGAACTTCATTTTCTGATTCAGCCACAAGCCGAACATAAACATCGGAAGAGGAATGAAAAGGAAATTGACCGCGCAAAAAGCCACACCGACTTCCGGTGGCTGAAGTCATCACTCCGGATGAACTCTCTCTGAAATCCGAATCTGTGCAACCAGAGAAATCCGAGATGAGATTCGTGCCGGCTGGTTGCTCCGGCCAAATTGGAAGCGTGAGAGCACCTCCATCCCACAGCGACAGAGACAACTCATCTTGCGCGAAAGCAAGTCTCACAGGCGAGGCCTTGCCAAAGGGGTTCGACCAAACAAACCGCGCTGCCGATTCCGTGCTTCGATTTTCAACCATGGTCCAAAGTCCAACTGCTTTACCAGACTGAGGCACATCCGCCGGCAAAGACGACGCAACAATCCTTTGTTTTGCAGGAGCCGCGTCACCTCCACTGGCGGCGGTTGATTGAACAAGATTGTCAGGCATCTGAAGAGCCAACTTACGCTCAAGAACAGCAGGGAGGTCGCTCGCTCCGGTGGAAGGAACAACGCCGTCGGGAAGTGACGTTCCCTCCAAAGGCGAAAGTCCCACCTTCGCTCGAATCACATTGATGGAATCAACAAGATCAGCCGGCAACTCCACGTCGGAATAAACCGTCGTTCGATCCGCAACCAACATCAACCCGAGGGGGGCCGGGAGCGCAATTTTCAAATTCAAAGAACGACCAAGAACTTTGCTCAAGGGGACAGACAATTCACCGAGCTCACCCGTCATTCCTTCGAAACCCGAATTCAGCTCACTGAAGACACTGCTCGCCGCAGGTGTGCCATCTGCTTTCAGGACGTTCACCGTTAGAAACGATGACGCCAACGGACTCACCGGAAGCGTTCCATTACCCGCAGGAGGGAGGGTCCTTTCAGGACTCGGGCTTCCACTCACGGCACGCTTCGGCGCAGGCCCGCATCCGAAGAAACAGACCATCAGAAGAAACAAGTGCATCTTTATAAACTTAGGGAATTCCAACTGCGCCCTCCCCCAAGAACGCATCGGAACTTACGGCTAAAAATAGAGCCAACGCGGGAAAATTCCGTGATCTCAATTCATAGGGCGATTTCAGCGGCTTAGGCTCAAGTCAAACAACAACCTGCTGTCAAAACCCTCACTCTACAGCGCCACCCCATTCATCAATCTTTTCCTTGGCTTTTTGAAAGTCAGGACGAATGGTCAAGACACGCTCCATCAATTTGAGCGCCTCTTCTTTCCTCTTCATCATCGAAAGCAACAGAGCCTTGTTGAACAAAACCGCATAGTTCTCGTTGTGGCGGCGGAGAATCTGATTGTAAATTTCCAAGGCTTTGTCGAACTGGCTGGCATCGCGGTAGCAAATGGCCAACGAGTTTAAAAAACGGATGTTTTCCGGATCCCGCTCTACCGCGAGCCGCAAGTAACGAAGAGCTTTCGGAAATTCTTTCTTGTAGAAATAGCAGAGGCCAAGGCGCTCCGGAATCATGGACTGATCTAGCTTGGCATCGAAACCAATCTGGAGAATCGTGATCGCGTCGTCATAAAGTTTGCTCTGCATCAACTGACTTGAAATGGCCTCGTAGCGGAACAAATTCAGCGGACTCAATTGAACGGCCTTTTTGAAACTCTCCAATGCGCCAGCCACATCGCCTTCTTTGAGCATCAGTTCACCCAAAAGAGAGTGCGCGTGCGAATAACTCTCGTTCCTCGAAATCGCACTCTTTGCCAATTCAATCGCTTCGACGAGATGACTTTGCTCCTCCGCAATTTTCGACAAGCCGAAGAAGGGTCGCGCCATTTGCTCGTTGATCTTGATAAGAGCCTTGTACACCTGCTCCGCTTTTTCCGAGCGACCTTCCCTGAGTTCCAGCTTGGCCAACTCAAAATAACGCTCCAAATTTCTCTGATTTGAAAAATTTTCGTGCGCCAGCTTTATCTTGGTCAATACTTCTGTGAGCACCACGGGCTTCAAGATGATGGCATCAAGTCCCAAATCGCCTATGAGGATGATGTCCTTTCTGCTCAAAGGACCTGAAAGCAATATGATCGCGCGCCTCTCGATGTTTTTGTCCTCGCGGACCTCCATAATCACATCTTTGGCAACGGGTCCCTCGAGTGAATTACTGACAATCAGAATATCAGCGGGTTTACTGCGGAGCTCGTTGATACCCGAGATTCCATCTCGCACCGCGCGCACGTTTCCAAAGCCTCTCTTCTGGAGAAACTGAGCGATGATCAACCGCACCTCGTTCTGAGGCTCAATGATCAGCACGTCGAGCTGCGTGCCGAACGGATCGACCTCCTCCAATCGAAAGATGCGCAAAATGTCCTGAAGCTGCATGCCAGAGTAGCCTCCAGAGGAGTCATCGTCCGACGCTCGAGAAAGTTCTCACTTTTTTGAAAAAGATTCATACTTCCGGCAATTTGAAAAAAAGACCAAAGATGGGCCTCAGCAGTTCAGGGGAAAATGCACAACGAAGATTCCTGTTGCGACCGGCCGCAATCCTTCCTACCCCATCAGCAGGACTCAAGCTGAGGGCGTATGGGTATTCAAAGATTACTGATTTTGCTGGTACTTGCGTTTGCCTTGGACACTGCATCGGCATCGGCATCCGAAGGGCAGGGGCCCTTGCTCCGCAGTCAGATCGAAGCCACTTTTATGAACAACGGAGAGGTTTCATCCGAAAAAATCGACGCTTTTCAAAGAAATGTCGAGCTGGCTCAGAGTGAAATCCAAAAAAGCCTTCGTGATTATTACATTCAAGTAGGCAACAAATCGCCGGAGGAAGCCGATAAAAAATCGATTTCTTCCACGTTGAACCAAGCTTACAATCGCCTCCAAAGCGTTCTCTCGAAATTGAAGACCTCCACCGGAAACACAGCCTACACCCTTGGTGAAGCTGCGCTCCACCTCGGTTACGCAGTGCGTTCCGAAGGCCGCAGAATGGATTACGAAGAAATAGGCGGCTATGCCAAAGGAATCTTCAAACGCTACGAAGTGAAGAGAAGAAACAGCGCACAGAGCGAAGCTTCGAACCTTTGGAATCCAGCTGAGTCACGGTTCTACACTCAAAAAGAGCTGATGGATCTGAAGGCGCAAGGCGGTGATGTATCGTCGTTGAACCCCGTCGGCGACGGAACATATTGGACAAACATCGACATTGCACGTCAGTTTCAACTCAACACGTTTCAACGATCGGCTCCTCTTTATCAAAACACTTCTTACGAATGGCCCAAAGACGGCGAAACACTCGATTTTGACGAAGTGAAACGTTCGCAAAGCCGACCCAAATTCGACGTGACTTGGAAATCCGGCGGTGTGAAAAGGAAATTCAAACTGAAGTTCCTGATGGAAACACACAGTGAAGTGACCGGTGCCACACTTCTCGCAGCACTAGGATTCAACACCGACCCCTCGCGACGCATCAAGAATGTCAAAATCCGATTCAAGGACGGTGAAAAGCCGGTCTTCCATCGCGATATGGAAAGTTACTACAGCCTCTGGGAAATCCAGCAGGCCGTTGTAGACGAGGGGCGGGATGACGACGGTGACTACATGGTGCTTCGAGAGGCTCTGCTCGAAGGACGCTCCGAGAATCTGCTCCGTGTGGGTGCTTGGTCCTACACGCAGAACGGACATCCTGAAACGCGCGAGGTGCGAGCGCTCCCTGTGTTCATGGCATGGATTGCCAACAACGACATGAAGGAGTCAGGACAGAACAAAACTGTCCTGGACGTCAATCAGCCACCTGAAAAGATGTTCTTCGTGTCAGGCGATCTAGGCTGGGCGTTCGGCAGTTTTCTGATGCCGGAGACGGTCTCTTGGTTCAAATGGAACATTATTAAGGATGAACGAAAAGATTCTGTCGCATTCAATTACATGACTTGGCTCTATAGCGACCTTTTTCAGTTCACCACATGGGACGATGCACGCTGGATGGTGCGGCTCATTGCGCGCCTGACACGTGACCAAATTCACAGTGCAGTGCAGGCCGGCGACTGGACACCTTCTGTTGCAAAAGTGCTTCTTGAGAAACTCATCGCGAGACGAAATCAACTCGTGACGACTTTCCAGCTCGAAAACGAATTTGCTCCACTGAGCGCCGACAGCACCGTGGCTGCTCCCGACTCGGAAGAAGACATGTCGATCCAAGGCTCCGGCGGCTTCTTGGGCGGCAATTCTCCTCAGTCTCACGACAAAATTCTAGCCATTGTTCAATCCATGAGTAAGCCTGTCTTCGAGTATCTGGGTCCCTCACTCCTGAGAATCCAGACGAGCCTTTTCAACGCAGCATTTGACAGAGCGCTGAAGCCTGTCACGGAAATCAGAATCACAGGTGATGATCTCGCCGGATTGGGCCTCCCTTTCGCCGCGGGGATCATCATCCGCGTCCACCGTTCCATTGTGCGAAATGAACAACCCCACAGCATGAGTGAGCGCTTTCTGGTGCACGATCAGATGGTCATCGGTTGGACATTGGGCACTGACCTTGTGAATGTGGGAAGTGCGATCACGTATTACCGCAGTTTCAATCTCATCTATCCCGTGGCGCAGCAAACGGAAGGCGCCTACAAGCTGGCCTATCTGCCGGCACTTTTCCTTCCCTACGCACCGGGAACGCTGAAACTCCCCAACAAGCATTCGCTATTGATTGAAGACTACGTCGAGGGTAAAGGCACGCTCGCGGTCTCGGGATACACACCCGTCACACTGGAAGCCTCCACGAGTTTGGCGCGTGTTTATTTGAAGCGCACATTGGTGAGCGACAGAAACGACGGCAAAGTGGACATCCTCATCGACAACTCCCATTACACGGAACTCAGTGCCCGTGTGGCTGCGACATTGCGCGTCGCATTTCTTAAGTTAGGATTTCCATTTTTCTCAGGCAGTCTGCGTGGCGGTGAAATCAACCGCGACCTTTGGAGTATCAAAGCCGACTCGACGGAGTCGAAGGTGAGGGCAAGAGAGGCTCTCAGCCTGATAGCCACTTCCATGCGCACAGAATCGTTGCCTGCAATTGCCTCGCGCAAGGAAATCGATGCTGACTTCGTCAACAAGAAATGGGGATTCAACCTGTTCAATCTCGTCACTTCGCTCGACACCCGAACGCAGGCGGACATTTCCGAATCCGATTCGGACGAACCGCTGCAATCAGTGGATAAGTTCCAGATTGAAAATCTAAATGAGAACTTCTGGACGGCTCCGGTTCTCGACATCAATGAACGCGACACGGTGAAGACATTCTTCATGGGAGTCAAAACGGACAACGGCGAAATGAAGGACACCATTTTGGGATTGAACATCCGCGAGTGGGATTCCTCTACCTCATCACAAGAGCTTCAGGACGACTCGGTACACCTCTGCCAAGCCTCGGCGGCGGACCCCAACTTTATTACTTTCTCGCCGGCTCTCCACACGAACAAAGATCAGTGGGGTGCTGTTGTGACTATGGTCGACGTTCTTATCTACCAAAACGGAATGGACACACTTCTGTCAGTGAGCGAAGAGCAGTGGTGGGCACGTTTCACACAAATCACGCGAATCATCCCGCAGACACGGCGCGATGACACACGAACCGCGACAGAAACAGCACTCATCAGGAACTTCACAGAGTTTCTCGGTTACCTGAGAAAAGCACGCGCCACCAATGAACAGAAAGGTCGCGCTGCTGCGCTGACGGGTGCGATGGCGGCCACTGCGGTGACGACCAGCCTGACCTCAGGCATCAAGGGCGACCTCGTGGGAGTCGTCCTCTCACAGCTCCCTGAAGACAGCTATTTTGTTTCTGCAAAAATCTCCTCCCCTCTCTACAAGGAAAATATTTTCCCCACAGGCAAGCCGCTTGTGAACCGACGGGGCGTTCTCAAGTTCAAGGATGCCCGCCTGCATGATTTCTCATTGAACACCATCTCAGTGATCTACAACTTCTTCGACAGCATCATCCCCGTGGGAAGCATCGTTCCCAGTATGGATTACCCCTACTGAATCAACGGAACTCGCTCTTCTCTCCTTTGATAGTTGTTCTATGGCACTAATTTTTCAGCACACCCTTCCTGAGGATTGAGGAAGAGTGTGCTGAGGCAATTCACTTCGTCAGCACCAATACAGACTTTTACGGTGCGCTCGCCCGTTGGTGTTCGATTCACAATTCTGGAAAACTGTACTTTTTTTTCAAACTCAAATTATCACACCGGCAGTTGATCCGTTGTTTTCGTCCAACACCCGAGCTGCTCTTGCGGTTGTCTGTTGTATTTCGGCTGAGGGTTCTGCATGCGCGATCCGACTCAAGACTTTTTGTCATCTGCTGATCCCTTCGGAGCACCGCGCGATGCGTGTGGTGTCGGGTTTGTTGCACACATGCGCGGCCTGCGAAGCCATCAGGTGGTCAGCGACGCACTTCATATTCTGAAGAAAATGGAACACCGCGGAGGCTGTGCTGCCGACGGCCTGACAACCGACGGAGCGGGCATTTTGTTGGGTCTGCCGCATGAGCTCTACGAATCTTCAGCAAGCCGAATGGGAAAAACACTTCCTGCTCAGGGCCATTATTCCGTTGCCATGACTTTTCTTCCCAACCGCACCGAAGAAATTGAAGCGTGGCAATCGATCTTTTTGAAAGAGGCGGAGCGCGAAGGCCTGCAGGTGCTGTTCAGCAGAACTGTTCCTGTGAACAGCGACGTTCTCGGCCCTATTGCCAAGCAAACCGTGCCGCACATCAGGCAGTTCTTTATTTCGATGCAGAGCACGGACGACTCCGTCGCCTCTTTTTCATGGAAGGCCTTCGTTCTACGCAAGCGCCTCGAGAACATCGCACGCGAGAAATATGGACCCACACAGCATGACTTCCATATTGCCAGCTTCTCAAGTGAGAGTATCTGCTACAAGGCGCTCACACTTTCTGAGAATCTTGAGAAGTTTTATCCCGATTTGAATCACGTGAGTTGCAAGTCGGCATTTGCCGTGGTGCACCGCCGATTCAGCACCAATACAGTTCCCGCGTGGCCTCTGGCACAGCCCTTCCGCTTTCTTGCACACAATGGCGAAATCAACACACTCAAGGGAAATGTGGCGGCCTTTCATTCCCGTGTTGCGCTCTCGAACGGGTTCCACGCTGCTCCCGATTTGAATTCACTGGGTCCGATTTGTACACCGGGGATGAGCGACTCCGCTATGTTCGACAATGCTCTCGAACTTCTCCTCCACAGCGGGAGGCCTCTCACTCAGATTCTCACCATGATGGTGCCGGAACCTTGGGAGAAGAATCCTGAGATGCCGGAAGCTCTGCGTGATTATTACAACTACCAGAGCAACCTGATGGAACCTTGGGATGGCCCCGCGCTGTTGAGCTTTTTTCACGACGGAAAAGTGGGCGCCATTCTCGACCGAAATGGACTGCGGCCGGGGCGCTATTGGATTTTGAGGGACGGAGTGGTCGTCTGCGCTTCCGAGGCAGGTGTGTTGCCGCGGCGCCCCGAGGAAATTGAATACAAAGGCCGACTCTCACCGGGGCACATGCTGATTGTGGACCTCAAAGAAGGTCGTATTGTTCCGGACAGCGAGATCAAATCTGCATTGGCATCGGCACATCCCTACGGTGTCTGGTTGAAAAACAACCGAGTTGATTTTGAAACTGCTTTTCAGGTACAGAAGCAAAAAGAAATCAGGAAACTTGATAGTTCTCCTTCGCTGACCACACTGCAGCGCTCCTTTGGCTACACGAAGGAAGACCTCAGCGTCCTTTTGGCACCGATGGCACACAACGGCAAAGAACCCGACGGATCCATGGGCAACGACACGCCGCTTGCTGTGCTTTCTCAGAAACGCCCTTTGCTCTTCAACTACTTCAGACAGCTCTTCGCACAGGTCACCAATCCACCCATCGACTGTCTGCGCGAAGATCGCGTGACATCACTCACCACACTTCTTGGAAGAGAACGATTCTTCTGGAGTGAAACCGCCGAGCACTGTCAAAGCATTCAACTCCAGCATCCTCTTCTTTGCCGTGAAAGCCTCGACTTTCTTTTGGAGGCTCCTTTTTCAAGCTCGCGCGTGCAGCGAATTTCTGCGACTTTCAAAGTAAACGAGGAAACACTCTCGCAAGCTCTGCAACGCATGGCACAAGAGGCCGATCAGGCCATCGCACGCGGTATCGACATCCTCGTCCTCAGCGACCGTGCAGTGGGCCCCTCCGACGCACCGATACCCACGCTCCTCGCAACGGCATCGCTGCACCACCATCTGATTCGCACCGGAAAGAGAAAACTTTGTAGTCTTGTTGTTGAGAGCGGGGAGCCGCGCGAGGTGCACCATTTTGCACTTTTGCTCGGTTACGGCGCGGCAGCGATTTGCCCCTACCTCGCACTCGACAGCCTGACCCACGGTTCACGCGCGGACGGCTTCCACCCCGAAATTCATCCCGACGAAAGAAGAAAACATTTCTTCAAGGCCATCAACGACGGAATTCTCAAGATTATGGCAAAGATGGGAATTTCAACGCTGCAGTCCTACCGAGGCGCACAGCTCTTCGAAGCCGTAGGTCTGGATGAGGATCTCATCTCGACCCATTTCACTTGGACCGCTTGCCGCGTGGCGGGTCGTTCTATGTTTGATTTCGAGCAGGATGTTCGCGAACGTCACCAGACTGCGTTCAAAGGTCGAAATGCAGATCCTCATGCAGGATTGCCGGCATCGGGTACCTACCGTTGGCTCAGGGAAGGTGAAACGCACCTCCACTCGCCGGAAATGGTGGTCCATCTGCAAAATGCAAGCTCCCTCAATTCCCGCGAGGAGTTCAGAAAGTTCTGCGAAGCTATCGATACGAACGCACAACCCGTTCACCTGCGTTCACTCTTTAGCCTGCGATCCGCACGCAAACCGGTGCCATTGGACGAAGTGGAAGACGTCCGGAGCATCGTCAAGCGGTTCTCGACCGGTGCAATGAGTTTTGGCTCTCTCAGTCGCGAGGCACACGAAACGATTGCCGTTGCGATGAATCGAATCGGTGCCAAAAGCAATTCAGGTGAAGGCGGTGAAGATCCTGCCCGTCAGACCATCGACCCCAAGGGCGACCGTCGGAACAGTGCCATCAGGCAAGTGGCAAGTGCGCGCTTCGGTGTCACCATGGACTATCTCGTTCACGCCGATGAACTGCAAATCAAGATCGCGCAGGGCGCAAAACCGGGTGAAGGCGGCCAACTCCCCGGACACAAGGTGGATGTCGAGATTGCACGCGTGCGGCACAGCACCGCTGGGATCACCTTGATTTCTCCGCCCCCGCATCATGACATTTATTCCATCGAGGACCTCGCACAACTCATCTTCGATCTGCGCATGGCGAATCCGCGCGCGCGTATCAGCGTGAAGTTGGTGGCAGAAAACGGTGTCGGAACCATCGCAGCGGGAGTGGCGAAAGCCAATGCTGATGTGATTGTCATCAGCGGCTGTGAGGGCGGCACAGGTGCAAGCCCCATTTCATCCATTCAACACGCAGGCCTGCCGTGGGAACTGGGTTTGGCTGAAACACACCATGCCCTTGTGAAACAGAATCTGCGTTCGCGGGTGGTGCTCCAGACCGATGGTCAGTTGCGCACGCCACGAGACATCATCATCGCCACACTTTTGGGTGCACAGGAGTGGGGCGTTGCCACGGCAGCACTCATCACTCTGGGCTGCATCATGATGCGCAAATGCCATCTCAATACATGTCCGGTCGGCATTGCAACGCAGGATCCGGAATTGCGTGCAAAATTCCAAGGACAACCGGAACACCTCATCAACTACATCTTTCTTCTCGCTGAAGGCGTGCGTGAAAAGATGGCGGAGCTGGGTTTCCGTCGCATCGAAGAGATGGTCGGACGCAGTGATCTTTTGAAGAAGGCAGAACTGCCCGCCTCGAGCCCCTTTGCGAAGATCGATCTCGGCTTCTTCATGACAGGCCGGCAGAAAAAACAAAGTGCTGATTGGGAACAATCCGATCGCCGGACGAGGGAAACAGATTCCTCATTCGACCAACGCGCTCTTCTTCCTCTTTTGCCAGCTGACCTTTCCATCGTTGCACCGACGGTGTTTTCACTCCCCGTGTGCAACACAGACAGAAGCATCGGAACTCGGGTTTCTTCGCTGCTCACATCTCGCTATGGCCGAAAAGGTTTGCCTGCCGACACGCTCGGCTTTCACTTCCGTGGTGCTGCGGGACAAAGTTTCATGGCGTTTGCAACGCAGGGCATCACTGCGACCCTCGAAGGCGAGTGCAACGATTACTGCGGCAAAGGCCTCTCGGGCGCCACCGTCGTGCTCAAGCATGACAGAGAATTTATCGGAAAAGCAGAAGAGAACGTGTTGTGCGGCAACACAAGCCTTTACGGCGCGACATCGGGTTCGCTTTTTGCTGCCGGCCGCGCCGGAGAGCGATTCGCTGTGCGCAACAGCGGTGCTCACGCTGTGGTCGAGGGTGTCGGTGATCATGGTTGCGAGTACATGACCGGCGGAAGCGTCATAGTTCTCGGCGATGCAGGATTCAACTTTGCAGCCGGAATGAGTGGCGGCATTGCTTATCTCTATGATCCCAAAGGAACGAATCGAGGGCGCGTGAATCGGCAGATGGTCACCATAGAAGGTGTTGTCAGCAGAGAAGATTTGGCCTTTCTGGAGTCTCAGCTGCGCAGCCACAAAGCGCGCACGGAGAGCAGGCTGGCAGAAAAAATTCTTGCCGGTTGGCCCGCCACGGCGGAGGACTTTGTCGCAATTCGTCCGCTGGGTGCAACACAGACACGCGCAGGCGCCTCAGAGAAAACCGGCGAAACACCGCCTGCAATCAGAACAACACCGGAAAAAAATATCCCAACACTTCCGCTATCGGCACAGCCCGTCATGAGGGACATCCATGGGTGAACCCAGAGGTTTTCTGAACCACCAACGCACACCGCCCAAGAAGGAACTGCCTGTGGCACGTCTG
Organism: Pseudomonadota bacterium; assembly: GCA_041184525.1. Lineage (GTDB taxonomy): Bacteria > Bdellovibrionota_B > Oligoflexia > Silvanigrellales > Silvanigrellaceae > RFOM01. The sequence continues at coordinate 12,598 of JBEGJP010000076.1, forward strand.
CAGCACTTCCGTGAATTCGTTCAGCCCTACAGCACAGATGAATTGGCACGACAAGGAAGCCGCTGCATGGATTGCGGTGTTGCCTTTTGTCACCGAGGCTGTCCACTCGGCAACGTCATTCCGGAATGGAATCATTTGGCTTCGGAGAAAGAATTTAAACCCGCCATCGAGGCACTCCTGCGGACAAACAATTTTCCGGAATTCACAGGTCGCGTGTGTCCCGCACCTTGTGAAACTGCGTGTGTCCTCGGGATCAACGCCGAGCCTGTGGCCATCGAACATATCGAGATGACGCTCTCAGAGTTGGCTTTCGAAAAAGGTTGGATGACCCCGCACCCGCCGCTGCACCGCACAGGAAAATCGGTTGCTGTCGTGGGAAGTGGTCCCGCCGGACTCGCTGCAGCACAGCAGCTCAACCAAGCAGGCCATCGTGTGATTGTATTCGAGCGATCGGCCCAACCCGGTGGTCTGCTGCGTTACGGCATTCCCGATTTCAAATTGGAGAAAAGCGTTGTCGAACGGAGAATCACGCTGCTGGCGCAGGAAGGCATCGAATTTGTCTGCAACAGAAGCCTAGGTGAACACATTTCACTCGAAGCGCTTCAAGACGAGTTCGACGCCGTGCTGTTGGCCTGCGGGGCGGGGCAAGCGAGAGAATTGAAGATACCCGGCGCATCACTTGCGGGTGTTCATTTGGCAATGTCTTACCTCAGCCAGTCGAATCGCGTTCAAAGTCAGGAGCAAATTTCCAAACCGGAATGGCTTTCTGCGAAAGGTAAAAATGTCGTTGTCATTGGCGGCGGCGACACTGGCTCGGATTGTGTGGGCACTGCGCTGAGGCAGGGAGCCCGCTCAGTGACTCAATTTGAAATCCTTCCCCAACCACCGGATTTGGGGACCCATCCGCTGCGCAGCGAGCGTCCCGCGCACACGCCATGGCCTGAATGGCCTGCCATTCTGCGCACCTCAAGCTCGCACGAAGAAGGTGGTGACAGGCAATGGTCACTTGAGTCACTGGGTTTTGAAGGAGACGCAAACGGCCATGTGAGCTCTCTTCGCACACGCAAGGTCCTGTGGAACAAGGATGCTCAGGGCAAGCCCACACTGACGCCCGTTGCTGATACGGAACACACA
>JBEGJP010000077.1:0-5935 GCA_041184525.1 Pseudomonadota bacterium
GAGAATACCGCACCACTCCGGTTTGTCACCCTCTCCCGAGGTTGAATTTCAACTTTATATAAATCTGAAATTATTGGTTTTTTCTCAACACAGGCAATTTTCTTCTCAGTGATGAAAAGAAAATTAGGGAAGGGATCCGTCCTGCCGATAAGTATAAAAAGCCTGAACGGGAGCAAGAGGGGGATGGCGTGATGTTCAGAAAGATGCCGAAAGTCTTGCTGTTGTGTGGATTCTGTGTCGCGATTCCGTTGAACAGCTGCAGCCAGATGAATGACACGAATCAGGTGGACGCGAAGAAAATGGACGCCAAAAAGGCCAAGTCCTCCGACTCAAAAGTGGCAATACAAAGCAGCACCAATTTGGGCGCAGGCGACAGCATGGCGATGTCGACATCTTTTGTGAAGCATCTGTATGAACCTCCACCGAATTCAACGTTCATCGGCAGCTGTTCCGGCGGATTCAAAATGCCGGCGGCACCTGATGTGTTGAGTGATCAAGGGCAAGCGGCACTCACAGTATTGAGCCGCCTCGTTCAGGACGGCAAAATGCAGTACTGCAATGAAAGCTATTCCATCAGCGATTCCGGCACATCGGAGCCCACACTGTCCTCTCGTCTGACTGTGGCTTCCGAAGCCTGCACACTTGATGAAAAGGTGGCTGCGGGAAAATTCAGCCGCATGGATCGCTGCAGTGCTCCTGAGAGCGGTCTTGAGGAAATCAGTTCCATATTTAAATACGACGCATCGAATGCACTGGTTTATCTTTACACCCGTGCGTCGATCAGCATCAAAGATCTTTCCGATTCAGACCGTGCGATTCTGAAGGCGGGAATCAAGGAGATTTTGGGAGCTGAAGTCGGCTCGATCCCGCGCAGGTACACAAGCGAGCTGCGTTGATTTCAGCATGGTGATTTTTTTACTTAGGTGTTCGCTCCGCCAAACCAGAAAATCGAGATCACCTCGGCATGGATGGTGTGAGTGAAGCAGTCGAACAGTGCAAGAGAATGCATTTGGAACGAGGCGTCAAGAAAGGGCTTTGTGTCACGCGCAAAGCTGGCCATGTCGCACGCAATCCAGACGACGATGGTAGGAGAGTTCTTCTTTGTGAGAGCCTGAGCGAGTGCGCGTGCCGTGGGTGCGCCGATACCGTCACGGGGCGGGTCGCACAAAATGAGGTCTGGAAATTCGTTGGCACGCACGCGCGCAGCAATGAACTCGCGCACGTCATCGACTGTGGCCTGAGCCGCCAGAGTGGGGTGGTTCCATTTCAGTGCATTGATGGCTGCTGAAACTCCTTCTACACTCCATGTGGTCACATGCCGTTGGGCTCCGCCTGTTTTTCCGGGAAGATCAGAAAACGCACCGGCACCGCAATACAGATCCCATGCGGTCCAGTTGCGTTTGTTGTTCAATGCGGCGAGCGCCGGAATTTTCACGAGTGTTTTGAGCTGGCGTGAAATTTCGCTGCGGTAGTGCTCCATGGCATTGCGGTGAGGTTGAATGAACCCTTGCGGAGCTATGGAGAAAGAATCGAGTTCGGGATGTGCAATTTGAATGAATCCGCGTTCATCGATCTGGCGGCCATTCCATTGTTTCACGAAGTTGTGCACGAGTTCACGGACTTTTGCTTCCGCCGTGTTTCCTGAAGCGCACTTGACGTCTTTCAACCAAAGAGTCACTGCTTCGTTCTTCAAAACTGTGGCTTCGATTTGCATGTCGAGGAGCTGAACGGATTTGAAAACATCAGCCAATTCGGGGGATGTGAGGCGTGCCAGAAGTTCTGCGCGCGCGCGCTCCAATGGAGCTGCGGCAATGATGCACCCCTCCGAGTTCACCACCACGTGCGAACGGCGTGCAAAAAAGCCCAGTTCATGTCCATTGAAGTGCCACCGAACGCGTTGCCTGTAGCGCGACGCAACAGCTTGTTCACAGCGGAGCAGACGACTGGCGATATTGATATTTTCAGCAGACCATTGGCCCACGCGGCGGAGCGTTTGGATGAGCCATTGTTTTTTCAATGCAAGTTGTGACGCGGGTGTGACATGTTGTAATTGGCATCCGCCGCATTGGGCTGAAACGCGGCAGGCGGGCTTTTGTCGCATGTCGGACTTCTTGATGACCGACACCAATTGAGCCTCTGCCATTGTGCTTGTCTCGTGCAGCAGGGTGGCAGTGACCACCTCGCCACCGAGTGCGCCCTCCACAAACACAACCTTTCCATTTGCGAGCCGGCCGACACCGCGCCCGTCGGTGGCGGTGTCATGCAGTTCCAGCTCGAAGGCTGGAGTGGATGACGCGGCGCTGGGAAGTGCTTCTTTCTGCACAGTGTGTCTCCGCAGGCGAAGTGAGGACGATACAAAAATATTAAAAGCACTCAGATGCTTCTGCAGCAAAGAGTATCACAACGGTCGGATTTGAAAATATTGAGTCAAAATTCAGTATGCATTCGGATGAATGAATCCCTTGAGGGGCGTGAGCGCGCAGATTTTCAGATCGAGCCAAAGGCTCCAGTTCTGAATATACCACAGGTCACATTCAATTCTTTTTTCCAACGAGGTATTGCCGCGCCAGCCGTTGATCTGGGCCCAGCCCGTGATGCCGGCTTTAACTTTGTGTCGGAGCATGTAACCCGGAAGCTTGTGGCGGAATTGATCGACGAAGAACGGGCGTTCAGGGCGCGGACCGACTACGCTCATGTCGCCTAACAAGACGTTCCAAAATTGCGGTATTTCATCGAGGCTGGTTTTGCGAAGAAAAGCTCCCACACGCGTGACTCGGTTGTCGTTCTTGCTGGCCCAGACAGGCCCTGAGTGGTTTTCTGCATCGACGCGCATGCCGCGGAATTTGAGACAATTGAATGTTCTGCCATCCAGCCCCATGCGCTCCTGTTTGTAAAAAATAGGGCCTTGCGATGAGAGGCGCACGGCAAGCGCACACAGTGCAAAGACGGGGCTGAGAAAGAGAAGCGCCAAGGCAGAAAAGGTGACGTCGAACATGCGTTTGAGGATGCGGCCGTAGCTGTCGAGACTCGAACCGTTGAGGACAATTGCAGGCAAGCTGTCGAGTTGCATGACACGCGGCGCGAGAAATTCGGGAGCTTCGAAGTCGGGTATGACAAAGACATCTGCAAGCGTATTGCCGAGGACTTCGTAGATACAGTGGAGCTTTTGGGTTTCCTGTGCCGAGGGTGCAAGAAACACGACGTCCACATCGCCCGCGTTGAGACGCGCGCGCACATCAGGAAGGTGTGCAATATCCAATTGAGAGTCGAGACTGAGAGCCCAATCATCACGGCTGCGGATGAGGCGTGCCATGCGCTCTGCAGCCTGCCCGCTTCCTACGACAACGGCACGGCCGCGTGAGTTTGAACGTCGCAAGTACCAACGGTTCATTTTTCGGACAAGACTGCGGCTCAGGGTCAGCAATACGGGGGCGAGCAGAAAAAACACAGCCAATGTTGCACGGCTGAAACGGTGTTCAAAAAGAAAATAGACGAAGGTGACAAAAACCACGAAAGCCATGAGGTGGGCGCGGCTGAGGTCGAAGGCCTCTTCCCACACGCGGCGTCTGTCGAGGCTTCTGCGATAAACGCCGAGCGCAACAAAAACCAAGCCGTACGCAATGAGAAGGGCCGGCAGCAAAGTAGAATAATGGGCGAGAGTATCGCTGCCTTTGGTGAGCTCAATGAGTTCGGTTTTGAAGCGAATGCCGTAGGCAGAAAACCACGCGATTGCCAGAGCAAGGAGATCGACTCCCCCGCGGAAAACGTTCAGTATTTGGGCGTGCTTGTGAATGCGCATCCTTAGCCTTTTTCAAGCAGAGACAACAGATGATCCGCCAGATGTTCCGCGAAGCCGGCATGGGAGAAGGACTGGGCATGGGAGTTCAAAGCATGAACATCCACGTCTGCGCTCAGAGCCTTTCGCAATGCCTGCTCCATAGAAGCGGGTTGGCCCAGTTCAAAGAGAGTTCCGGTGGTGCCGTTAAGGACACTTTCACCGGTGCCTCCTTGGCGAGGAGCGACAACCCAACATCCCGATGCCATGGCTTCGAGCGGGACAATGCCAAAATCTTCCAAAGCAGGAAAGAGGAGGACCTTGTGGGAGGCATAAAGAGAGGCCACGCGTTCGTCCGAAGGATGCAATTCAATGCGAACGAGAGGGTGGTTGCTGAATTTTGCAGCGGCAAGGGCCAATTCTGCTCCCTGACCCGCGGCCGTGACGGGAATGCCCCATCGGACACACATCTCGAGAGCGTTGAGCATTTTTTTATAGGGCACCCATGCGCCAAAGAGCAGAACCCTTGATTCGCGCGGGGCAGTAGATTGAGGTGAAAAGCGCGAAACATCGACGGGAGGGTGCACCACGGCTGCGGCGCGGCGGTAATAGAGTTCGCATCGGCGTGCGACAAAATGACTGTTGGCGACAAGGAGATCCACCCGTGCACTTGAGGTGACATCCCACACGCGGAGTTTGCTCAGCATGGCCCGCCGGAGCCATTCGACGGGAGAAAACAACGTCAGGGCTTTGGGGAAATAAGCGTGTTCCTGATCCCACGCGTAACGCATGGGACTGTGGATATAGCTCACGTGCTTGGCATGCGGGGGCGGGACAACACCTTTAGCCACGCAACTGCTGCTGCTGATCACGAGATCATAACCGTCCAAGCGGAAGCTTTCTGCAGCCAAAGGAAGCCACGGAAGGAGAAATTTGTAGAAACGCTCTACCGCGGGCAAACGATTCAAAAATGAGGTTGTGATTTTATGAGAGTGGACGGTTTTCAGAACGTCCGCCGGCTTGCCCAGAACGCAGTACAAATCGGCATGCGGAAAGAGTGACAAGATTTGTTCCAAGACTCTTTCGCCACCCCGCCGCACAAAGACCCAATCGTGTACGACGGCAACTCTCATATGACGCGTGCGCTCGGCCAGCTGTGCAACGGAACTCATTCCTGCTTCTCCAGAAAAGCTTGCAGTTCCATTTGAGAATACCTGATAAATCGATGTTCGCTACGGCGTACGATGACTTTTCCGGGTGAGAGTTCTTTGCGTTTGTCGACATCGCCGCGCAAAGCGACATAAACATCCGCTTCCTGAGCGCGCGTTTGTTTGGAATGGTGGATGGCCAGAATCGCCGCTTCGCGCAATGCGGTGTCGGAGGGTTTGGCTCCCTTGGGTTTCTCGAGCCACACATGACTTCCTTCTCCCGTCACAACGTGGAGCCATGTGTGGTGGGAAGGCATGAGTTTCAGCATGGCATCGGCATCTGCCGCAGATTTCGAAACGCGGATGAATTCCCCACTGCTTGCCTTGAACGAGCGGTAGGGAAGGCGGCGTTCGCGTTCTGCCTCTTGTGCCGCTGATTTTTGCTGGCCCGCCGTCCATGTGACTTCCAGTTGGCCCAGCAATCGTTGAACCGCTGCGAGATGAGCGACAGCACGTGCCAATGAAAGTGTTGACGTTCGTTCTTCTTCGGGAAGAGCAGCAATGTCGGCACCGGCCTGCAGGACAGCACTTTCAAATCGCTCCAGTGCAGTGCGGCTTTCTTCCACGCGCCGCTCCAACTCGGAACGACGGCGGCCGAGCTTGTCCAACTCTTCAAAAGCCGCATTCACCACGTCCCCGGGGGACTGCCCTTGCTTGAGTCGGAGGATCGGAGGGAGTCCTGCCGTCTCGATAAGGTCGGGAGGCACGTGCCATTGGGGGAAATCATTGGGCCACATGTAAATATGAGCACGCAGACCCTCGGCTCTTTTCCTGAGAGTGTCCATTTCATGAACTGAAGGCAAATCGGCCTTTTGCCGTTGCAAGCGGCGTTCGAGGAATTGAAGGCGCGTGCGCGCCGCACGTCGCACATGTGTCGGGAGGAATTGCAGCGCCGCAACCAGAGTGAGGGTTTCTGGGCTGGTGACGACAGGGCTGGCGGCCGACTCGCTCT
>JBEGJP010000078.1:0-5120 GCA_041184525.1 Pseudomonadota bacterium
TGCTCGATCTCTCCGCTGAACATGAAATCGTTCAGAAGTCAGGCACGTGGTTCACCTATGGCCAAGAGCGCCTTGGCCAAGGCCGCGAGAACGCCAAGAACTATCTCCGCGAGCATCCGGAAACCATGGCAAAAATTGAGCATGAAGTGCGCAAGAAATTGCTCGCCAAGCCCGGCGCCGCAGAAAAGGCTCAAGAGAAAAAGGGCGCTGAAGCTCTGCCCCCTGCGGCAAAAGCCCTCCCCGCACAAGCTGCTGCTGCTGCGAAAGCAGGAAGCGCTTCCGCTCCTGCAGGCAAACGGACAGGTGCATCGGCCACCGCCGACTGATTGCTCCTCAGTTGCCTCTGCATTCTGATTGACACACGCACAAGACGCGCAGGTAGGTCTCCTGCGCGTCTTGTTTTATACTTGGATGGCACTCTTTCCACTCCGGAGCACCACCCATGTCTGCCACACCCACAGCAGAGTCCAAGGCTTCATCCAGCGACGCCTTTTCACACCTCTCTTCACAAATTCACTCCTACTGCGAAACGGAGTCGCACATGGCCCTCGACCATCTGGCACAAAACAAGTCAAACGACTCCGCGCGCGCCTTGATTGAGGCTTACCGCGACTGCCACTGGCGCGACACCCGCATCTCCATCTTGCGTGCACTCGGTAAGAACGGCAGTGAGCGCGCCATCGACTTCCTCCTGCACACCTGTCTGGCCACAGAAGACATCGGCATCACCCAAGAAACATTCCTTGCGCTGGGTGAAACGTCCGATCCTGTGGCAGCCACCTTTTTGCTCCAGCAACTCGACTCCGTGCCCGTCTATTTGAAACCGTGGGTGGTGAGTGCCTTGGCGCGCATTCCCGATCTCCGTGCCGCGGGTACTCTGCGCGAACTGCTCAAAAGCAAAGAGTGCAACGAACACCCCCAGCTTTTGCGCAATTGCGTCGTAGCGCTTTCAGAAATGAAGGACACCCGACTGCTTCCGGACCTCATTGCCATGCTGCGCAACAAAACAACCAACGCCGGTCATGCGCCGGATTCAACGTCGCTCACTTTGCTCGCAGCCATTTCCAAGCTTTCGCGCCAAACCTCCGATCTCGCTCCTTTTGAACGTGTCTTCGAAAGCGAAATGCTTCACGCGCAATTTTTCCAGCAATGTAAGACGCAAGTTTCATTCCGCGAGCAATGGACACTGGAAGATTATCTGGGAAAGCTTTTCTTTGGCGAGAACATGCACAGGGCACTTCCTTTGGAGCTCAACTCATTTCCCTCTGCCGATCTGAATGCCGCTCTCTCACTTTTTGCCTCTGAGGCAAAACATTTTCCTCGTCTGTGCGAAATTTTGGCCTCACTCCTCGATGCCGATGAACACTACACAGCATTCATCACGGTGAGTTCGCTCACGAGGGAACAAATTCCTCTGGTTCTTTCCAGTCTGGCCCTGCACCGCACCGATTTTTCCCGACAGCTCTGCCTCAACATTTTTGAAACTCATTTAAAAGCTCAGGTCCATTCAGAAGCTTCGACACCCGCCATCGCAGCATGGCTGCGGACGCTCATTTGCATTGAGAAGGATCCTCTGAACAAGATTTTGAATCTGCTGTCCTCAGAGAAAGAGGAACTTCCGTGGCATGAAAGAAACAGAACCGAACTCATCAATGCGTTTGTCAGCTGTGCGTTGGCTGTGCGCAAGTCGGGAGCATGGCCGAAAAAGACGCTTCAGACGATTCACGATCTCATCCATGCCGAAGCAAGCCCCACCGTTCTGGGGCGATGGTTGCGTGCACTCGGCGAGCTCGGACTCAGCGCGATGGGATGGTCTGACGACCTCCACAAAAAGGTCATTCAGTCGCCCTCTCTGCAGGCCAGTGCTCTGCTCATGCTCGAACGTGAGGACGAACATCAAAACACGGCATTGCTGCGCGCCATTCAACCCACACTGGTCGATCGTCCTGAACAAACGGGACTCTTCCTCCGCGCGTGTGCCCGACTGAAGAATTCAGAAAAGGATATCCCCACAGACGCTCTTCTGCAGACACCCCTGACAACCGACAAGTCGGACGACACGATGGCCGCCCTCACCTATCTGAGTGCACATCCACGTCTGCAACTTCTCGAGAGCGTTCTTCAACTCTGCCAACCTGAACACAAATCGATTCGGGTTGTCACCGCGGCGATTGTGACCTTGCGTTCCTACAAGAATGAGCGTTCCATTCCTGCACTGACTGCCTGCCTCGCATCGTCCTCCAAGATTCTTTCCGGCCGCGCACTCGACACCCTTCTGGCGATTGACCATCCTGCAGCGCGCCATTCAGTTGTGAGTTTTTTCGTCAAGCATCTTGCGGATGCTCAAGTGACTGACAAAGTGCTGCGAAGCCTCAAAGCACCCCAGCAAGGAGACCCGAGCACGGCAAGCCTGCTGGAAGACGCCATGAATCATGTGGGTGATCTGAGTCTCAAAGATGACATTCTGGAATTGGCATCGCGGCTGAGAAGCGGAAGTCATGAGAGTGTTCCTGCGAACCTGCCCGGAACTGAGGTCATCCGCGCTCTCGACAAACAACTCGAAAGCAAAATTGCCGAATATGCGAAATTGGCCGATCCGGTGAAGGCCTGTCTGCGGAGCGCCGAACTGCCGCTCAACCAACCCGACCTTTTTGAAGGCACTGTCGATAAATCCTCATCGGTCGTGCAATACTGCAAAGCTCTTGACCTCGCTTTGGAGAAAGACTTCGGTCAGCGCATTCTGTTCCCTAAAATGGAACAGCAGCTGCACGTCTTCCAGAATCTTCTCCACAAGGCGGAACTCGATCAGGAATCCCCCAACATCAATCTCGTCATGCACCACCTGAGGGCCGAGCACGTTTTCGACCTCAACACATTCCCTGCAAGCAAAATGATGATGGTGGCGCGCAGTGTCCTTTCCGGCCGCATCCTCCGCGAACGAGCGCAGGTCATTGATGGACTCAAAGCATGGGCTGTGCTCATTCTCCTTTTTTCCGGACACGAGCGTCTGTGGGGTGCTGCACAAATGAAAAGCGACCCCCTTCTTTACACACGATTGGCGCACAAATTGGTGGCTCTTCAGGATCTCCGCAATCCGGCGGCGCACCGGCAAACGATGCTCGCACTTGCACCTCTCAGTGAAATCCGTAAAGAAGTCTTTCATGTTTTTTCCATCATGAAAAAGGCCTTTGAATGAGCAATATCAGCCTCCCTTTTCTTGCAGGAATCGATCTCGCTGCCCCACTCTGGATGTCTCCTTGGGGTCCCGTGACATCACAAAATCTTTTGGACATCGGGATGCTTGTTGTCCTTGAAGGACTGCTGTCTTTCGACAACGCGCTCGCATTGGCCGCCACGGTGAAGTCGCGTCTGCAGGATCCTGACGAGCAGCGCAAAGCTCTCAGATACGGAATCTGGGGAGCCTACATTTTTAGAACTCTCGTGATTTTTCTTGGCGTGACACTCATGAAATACGAGTGGATCAAGGCCGTGGCTGCCGGCTACCTCATCTGGCTGGCCGTTTCTGAGCTTTGGCCTGAAGGGCAGAGCCTCAGTGAAGAAATTGAAGAAGACGAGAAGATTGTGGAGAAAGAGACCTCCGGAGTGACGGCGTTTTTCAAGCTCACCCCACTATGGTCGACGATTCTTGCCGTGGAACTGATGGACATTATGTTTTCCGTCGATTCCATCGGGGTGGCCTTTGCGATCAGCAATCAAGAATGGATTCTCATCGCAGGTGCCCTCCTCGGCATTCTCATGATGCGATTCGCGGCAACACTCTTCATCAAGCTCATCGATCGTTTTCCTGTTCTCGTCAAAACAGCGTTCGTGCTGGTGGGATTGGCCGGAATCAACATGATCCTGAAATTGAAAGATCTTCCACTCGGGCCTCTGGGTTCTCTGACCATCGACAAAGAGATTCCCGAGCATGTTTTCACAGTTCTGCTCGCAGGCATCTTTGCCGGTTCCATGGCCCTCAACGCTGCATTTCCGCAGTGGTTCAAGGCCCCGCCCGCGTCAGCAGATGATCCGTAAATATCCAATAAAATCAGTAATAATAGCTCTTTAGAAAACAAATATTTCTCTTCAAGTTCCGACAAGTTCCTCCAATACCGCGATTAAATCGCTTGAAAATCAGCTAACCACGGTCACTTGTCGTTCGACTTGTGCATCGCTTCTCTTGTTGGCCGGAGCATGAATTGCTTCGTGCGGGCTACTGTCGAACTCGAATACCAATATGACGGCCGCACCAGTGTCTGCTCTGAACGACGACAGCGAAGAAGATTTTCTTGGTATGTATGATAGCCTGAGGAGCGACGCGCAGAAAAAGATCGACAGCAACTGCGGCGGCAAAGAAAATCTTAAAACAGCACTTAAAAACTTTGAAGACATCATGAAGATGCCCAACACAGGATTGTATGAGGCAAAGTTGAAATATGAAGCTATTGCCAGTGCAAGGACGTATCTGGATAAAACCCACAAGCCAAAGCCCCGCCCCTTTTGCGCCATGAGAAAAGAATTCAAAAGGGCGCTGCGCAAAGAGCGAAATAGTGTCAGCAAAGCCAATGGCGGACAGAGCTGTAAGGCTATTGTCGCGCTCAATCCGACACCCACTCCCGCGGCCACAGCCACTGCGACATCTTTAGCGACGGCAACACCGACGATGACACCTTCTGCAGAACAGACCGTCACTCCAACGATCGCACCTTCAGCAGAACCGACAGTCGCATCAAAAGCAGAGCCGACAGTCGCACCTTCAGCAGAACCGACAGTGGTCCAACCCCCAGCGGCTACACCGGCTCCATCCAACGGTGACTATCCCGCAGACTTTGGCGTTTCGCGTGAGGATTCTGAAGACGCAGAATAAGCACACAAGCAAAAGAGAACGTCGCATTGCATGTGTCGGGAGACCCTCCGGGGCCCCGGCACTTGTTTTTGTGCGATCACGGGTGCAAACCTGTGTCGTGCACCTCGACAGACACGGGTGAATTATTTGGAGTATGTAGATTGGCAGCGATAATGTCACCCTGACTTTTCAGGGAAAATGTCACCCACAAGGTTGTTTCGGCGAATCTTGACTGCCCTTGAGTCAACTTGCTTGGCGATAGTTGCTACCTACG
>JBEGJP010000079.1:0-10098 GCA_041184525.1 Pseudomonadota bacterium
AGACGCAATTCCGATCTTCAAAAAAGTCCGCTCTCCGGTGTCCGTGGGAACCTTCACCACATCGGTGCAAATTCCCGGTCGTGATCTTGTGGACGGCAAGGACAGGAAGTTTTCCGCCAAGCCCTTCTTGACGCGAAGTGAGGCTGAGTCCACACAACGCGACATCGCCAACGCACTCAAATTTTCACCGCTCAAAGACAGAAGCTCTGCTTTTATTTATGGTCCGATTCCACAGATGAGACCCTTTTTCAGAATGGGCCATATTGATTATCCCAAAGAGAACCAAGTCTATCCGATGTACAAGTTGGGAAAGAATCAAGTGTTGCCCACGCTCTCATTGAGCGGAAACTTGGATTTGAAAATAAATGGAAAAAGCCTCATTTCTGGGGGAGAAAGTATCCCTCTTCTTCCTGATGGCGCGGCTTTGATCAACTGGATCCCGCCAGCTAAAATCTACGAACAGGGTTCTCCGATGGCATCTGCCTTTGCTGCGATGGCATCAGGGAAACGCTGGGAACAAATCCCGCAGAACGCACATATCATCATTATGCCACTGGCCTTCACGGGAAATTCTGACCTTCAGTCCTCACCGTATGGAGTGTTGCCCGGAGGGATGATCCACGTCTCGATGTTGAACTCTGCACTGACGTCGAATTGGCTCTCTCAGTTGAAGGGGGCTCAGTATTATTTGATGCTGGCCGTCTTGCTCACTGCGTTCTTGCAAATGATACGGGGCGTGAAGGCGTGGATTGCGCTCTTTGTGTTTGTCGTTGGCATCGCACTTTCCTCTCTCTTTGCTTTTGTGAATTTCTCCGTGGATGTGCCGTGGGTCACATCGTCTCTCGTTGTCGGTTTCTCCGGAGTTTTGAATTTGGCCGTGCGGAGTCTTTGGGAGTTGCGCAGAGACGCCTTGCTTAATGATCTGGAAGTCAAATACGAGCGATTGGAAATAGAAGAGAAGAGGCTCTCCAAAGAAATGGCCGATGCGGGACGCATCGCGTTGGCACTGAGGCCTGAGGAGGCTCCTCATTGGCCTGATTACTGGATCAGTGCATTTCACAAAGGCCTCGATGCTGCCAGCGGCGACTGGTATTTCTTTGAGCGCTCACCATCAGGGCGTTATGGACATTTTGTTTTGTGCGACATCACAGGTCACGGCGTACAGGCTGCGTTGGTTGTTTCCTGCTGTAAAACGATTCTTTCCGGCATGCGTCTTGAAAGTCGTGAGGTGTTCGAATCTGATTTGTTTGTCGAAATGTATGCTAAACAGCTCAATCAGATCCTGTATTCGCATGGCAAGGGAACACATTCGACGACTCTTCTGGGTATTACAATCGATTTCCAAACGCATACGATTCTCGCGTTAGACTGCGGTCACCCTTTTCCGCTGTGGCATTCCTTGTCGGGAAGCCGCTTTCATCCCATGTTTGCCAAAGCCAACGACCCGCTGGGGTTTGCCCCTGATATCGAGCTGCGGAGCGAACGCAAGGAAATGAAAGTCGGAGATTCACTCATTGTCCACTCGGACGGAGTTCCACTGACCAAGAGCCGACGTATTCTCAGGCGATACTTTGAAGAGCTCGACAGCGGCATTCTGATTTCCGCCAAAAAGCTTTACGACGCCATCATGAGAGCTCTGCTTAAAGAGAATAATCAAACCCAATTCGATGATGTGAGTTTGGTGGTCATCAGAAGACAGGCTTGAGAATTCATTTGCTTGAAGCTGCCGCCTTGGCCTGCCGCTTTTCCTTCAATTCCATGATTGTGGTCGAATGGAGAGGCTGAGCTTTCTCTTTGGGGTTGATGAAGGTTTTGGCAAAGTTCACGGCAATGGCCGCTTCAGAGAAACCGGTGGCAATGAGTTTCAGCTTTCCTCGGTACTCGGCGATGTCGCCGGCAGCATAAATGCCTTCGAGATTGGTCTCCATGCACTCGTTCACTTTGATGCCTTCTCCCGTGAGTTCCAGACCCCATTCGCGGATTTTGCCAAGTGAACTGTTGAAGCCAAACATGACAAGCGCGTCATCGACATTGAGCGTGCTCTTCTCTTGTGTTTCGGTGTTCTCGAGCGTGATTCTGCGCAGCAGTGTGTCGCCTTCAAAGCCGACCACTTCGGTGTTGGTGAGAATCCGTGCGGAAGTTGCCTTGAGTTTGTTGACGCTGTCGTCATGGGCGCGAAAGCGGTCGGAGCGGTGCACGAGCGTGACAGAGCGGGCGATGCTGACCATTTCATTCGCCCAATCGAGCGCGGAGTCGCCGCCGCCAATCACGACCACGTCACGGTTGCGGTGGATTTCTTTGTTGACCACCGCGTAAGAAACACCGCGACCTTCAAATTCAGCGGCGCCCGTCGCAACGTGCTTTTTGGGGCTGTAAGAGCCGACCCCTGCCGCCAAAAGCAGTGTACGGGTGAGATGAACTGCGCCGGTTTGAGTGGTGATCTGCCAAACGCCGTCGTCCCTGCGGACGAGTGTCTGTGCGACTTCACCCAGCGCCAAAGTCGGTTGATAGGCCATGGCTTGAGTGATGAGATTGTCGACGAGGTCTTTGGCCAAGACTTTGGGAAAGCCGGCGACGTCGTAGATGTACTTCTCAGGATAAACGGCTGTCAGACGACCGCCGAGAGCCGGCATGGAGTCGATGATTTTGCACGAGGCATTGCGCAATCCGGCATAGAATGCTGCAAAAAGGCCGGTCGGGCCTCCACCCAGAATGGTGATATCGAAGATGGTTTCCTGTGTGCTCATGACAACCCCCGCTGGCAGATCCTTTTGCTGCCGGCAAAAGGATCATTTCGTCCAGTCGGTCTTTCCACCAAGCAGTTCGATGCTGTCAACAAGAATGGAGCCGGCCTCGCGCAATTGCTCGTCATCAGAGCGGATGACAACGTTGGGGTCCTCAGATTTGCCTTTGCCGGCAGGCGATTTCCCTGCGGTCGTGGATGCTTTCTTCCCGCCCGAAAGCGCTGCAGCGGCAGAGGCTGAACCTGCAGCTGCCACCTGTTGGGGTGCCTCTCCAACGGGGGTGGCTTCTGCCAAAGGCTTGTCCGGCGCTTTGAGACTGACCTCGGTCTTGTCTTTCTCTTTTTTGGCCTTTTCAATGGCAGCAAAAATGGGCTGGAATTCGCTCGACGCTTTGACTCGCGCCTCGCTGCGCTGTTTCAGCTGGGGCAAAATTTTGGACAGGTCTTGAATGGGTTTCAGAGTCGGAGCTGGATTGATGGTGGTGTGGGGCAGTGGATAGTCGTTTTCACCTTCGCCCACGTCGCTGACCTCAAAAACGTCCGGAATCTGGAGATCCGATGGCACCCCTTCCACCTGATTGCTGCGTCCGCTGGGGCGGAAGAACTTCGAAATGGTGACCTTGAATGCGCCGTCCGACTCGCGGCCTGCTGTGCCGGGGAGGTCGATGACGCTCTGCACAGTTGCTTTGCCGTAGGTTCTGGAGTTCCCGAGGATCAGCCCGCGGCCGTAGTCCTGCACGGCACCGGAAAGAATCTCGCTGGCCGAGGCACTTTGCTTGCTGATGAGCACTGCCAGAGGGCCCGCGTAACGGACGCCGTCTTCCGGATCGTCTTTGCTTTCTACGCTTCCGTCGCGGTTTTGGACCTGCACTACAGGCCCTTTGTTGATGAAGAATCCGGTGAGGCGCAAACATTCGTCGAGGTCGCCTCCGCCGTTGCGGCGCAGGTCGAGGATGATGCCGTCCACCTGAGCAGCGTTCAGTTTCTTCAGCTCGCGGTCAATGTGGTTGCTGGCACTCAGGTAATCTGCTTTTCCTGATTTACTGCCTTGGTAGTCGATATAAAAGCTGGGCAGATTGATGACGCCGATCTTCTTGTCTTTCACTTTCATGACGTCGGAATGCGCTTCGCTGTCAGCCAAATGAACGACATCGCGTTCCAGTTCGATGAGTTCACGTTTGGTTTCGTTGTTCAGCGGGTCTTTGCGCAGCAGTTGGAGTTTGACGAGCGTGCCCTTTTGTCCGCGGATGAGTTGCACCACCTTGGACAGATCCATGTCAATCACATCGATGAAGCCGTTCCCGTCGCCGGCATCGACAGCGATGATTTTGTCGCCTTTTTGCAAGCGTCCGTCGCGCGATGCAGCGCCGCCGGGGATGAGCGATTCGACGGTTGTGTATCCGTCTTGTTGCGTGAGGCTGGCGCCGATGCCGACGAGTTGCAAACTAAAAGCAACGCGGAATTCGTCTTGGTCTTGCGGTGCCATGTACTGCGAGTGCGGATCGAGAGAGGTGGCAAATGCATTCAAGAAGAAAGAATTGACCTCGTCGGAGGACTTCTCCTGCATGTTCTTCTTGAAAAGTGCATAGCGTTTGTTGATGCGGCCGGAGACGACGTTCCAGTCTTTTTCGGTTTCACGCATGTTGAGGGCAGTGAATTTCAAAAGCTTGCGCCAGCGTTCGCTCCGCTCGGCGTTGTCCTTGGCCCAAGAGATTTTCTTGCGATCGGTTTCCAGTTTTTCGTCGATCGTGAAATCCATCGGATTCTTCAAAATATCGTTGATATTCTGAATGCTCTCTTCCATGCGTTTCAAATAAAGCGCATAGATATCCGCAACAAAATTGCAATCGGTTTTTTGCAGAAGATCGGGAATCTTCAATTCGTATTGCCCGAAAGAAGCAATGTCTTCGGCGAGGAAAAAGTTCTTACCGGGATCGAGAATTTGAAAGTAACGTTGAAAAGTTCTCTTGGAGAGTTCCTCATCAAAACGACGATACGCATAATGTGATTTCAGAAAGTCGCGCACACGCATTTGCATGGTACTGCAGCTAAGGAAGCCCGAAAGAGCGGGGCGGCCTGCTCTTTCCTTTCCTGCGGACGCGGCCGGTAAGTTCGTTTTCAGACGCGGGTAGACGTACACCTGAAAACCAAGGGACGCGGCCATGACGGCGCCAAGAGTCAGTCCAAGTGCGAGGCCTTTGCGTTTGAACATGAGTGCTCATTTCCTTGTCGGCAGTCGAACCTGTCTTCGGGTGTTCCTGCCCATTGCAGGACTCCGATCAGGCTCATCGTCGTGTTCGTAAATAATAGTCTTTTCAAACCGGTTGCGAGAAATCCCACCTGTCAGAAAGGCAGAACGGGTGGGCATGAATTCTCCGGTCCGGTTGAGTCCGCTCTCGTCCTCTTCGTCGTCCTCGAGAAAAGAGGCATCGCCGCCGATTTCAGTGAATTTGCCTTCGAACCAAGCGAACCATTGTTCCGTGTGGTCGAGGACACGGGCTTGCCCTGCGGAGTCGATGCGTTCGAGAACGTCTTCGAGTCGCTCCTGAAGGCGGGAAAAGTTTTCATCCAGCCATGCCACCCAAAGTGAGGCCTCTTCGTCGGTCCGTACCGTGATCCGCTGCCCAAATGTTTGTTTGAGACGGTCGCGGATGGAACGCAGGACTTTTTCACGATCTGAGGATGAGACTTCCGGCTCGAGGTCCAAGGTGATATGCACGGTGGCCATGTACATGTGGGACCGCCTTTGATGTTGGAATCGTCTACTCACCAATCTATCTGGAATCCCTGTTTTTTTGAACAGGGGGGACTCTTCGAATTGTTCCTTCCGTGGGCGGAATGGATTTTGCGTTATTCTGAGGCTTTCCCTCCGCTCTCTGCCATCAACGCACTCATGGCGTCGTCTCCTGTTGCGCCCGTCCGCTCTGGAGGTGGTTTTCCTGTTCAATGCGTTCGGCAGCAGCGTCTCGGTCGGAGTCAACGAGGCGAGCTCGGTTGGTGGGGCGATTACCAACTCCGCATTTTCTTTTCCGGCGAGGTGCCCACACGCCCTGCACACTGGCACGACTTTTTTAATGCTTGGACGTGGGTTCATTTTCCAAAAGTCAAAGCCGCCCTCAATCTGCGACACTTTCAGTGCAATGAAGAGTCACAGCCCTTTCCTTGGCGAAGGATGTCGGGCAACCGCAACCGCGAGCAGGATTTTCTGACCCTGTTTGATGAAGGAGGTCTCATCGTGGTGACGGACGATGATTCTCTTTGGCAGTCGATTTGCGAAAGAGACTGGCGCGAGTTTTTTCAGAATCGGCGTTCATCTCTCGGGCGTGACATCGCGTTCTATCCGGTGGGCCACGCACTTTACGAATGCGCTTTGCATGGTCACCCGAGCATCCATGCGAGTGCCATACGCGTGAAAATGAAACCGGCCCCCTTTGTCTTGGGAGCCGGAGAATTCAATCTTGAAAATTTGGCGAGAATCGACGAACAGGCAGCTCTTGTTCTGAGCCAGAGAACTCTCCTCCGTTCACCGGACGATCTGCACGCACTTCCCATTTGGGGATTGCCGGGTTGGCATGCGCGTGCGGCCGATCCGGAGTTTCTCTCGGACTCAACTTACTTCCGTTGAATCCGTGAGCAACCGAAAGAGACCTTCTTGAGCCGCATTCACTTCGGCGGCTCGGGGCTCCAAAGTTGAGCCTGACCTTCTTCCATATGTGTGACTCCAAACAGCAGAGTTCCGGGTTTGCCGATGGAACCCACATCGACTGCTTTGCTGCCTTTGTACTTCAAAGGGATGGTCAATCCTTTGTTTTCGAGCGCTTCTTTGGTGATGGTCGCAATGAACTTCGCGTGATCCGCATTGTCGTCAAAGTTGGGCAGAAGTTTCGCATTCAATGCGGCGCCACGTTTGCCTTGTGCAACCAGCTTTTCAGATTCCGATACGAGGAAGCCTTTGGCAACATGGTTCAGGTCATAAAGTGTGGCGCGGTGGTGTGTGGTGAACGACAGTCGTCCGTCCATGGCAACATTTTTGCAATTGTCCTTGAGAAGTTCCGGTGCGATCGCGAGAGTTGTCGGTGACACCCATTTTGCACCCGGGAAGAAGTCGTCGTTCAAAAATCCGTGATAGATTTTGTATTCAGGCATGGCGCGGCGAATATCGACAACGGTTTGCTTCATTTGCGTGATGGCGGAATCACCGGTGTTGATGAGCCACTGCGGGAGCCCGTGGCTTCCCAGCAAGATGCAAATGTCGTTCGGCGATTCATTCGGGAACGCTTTGGCAATGTCGTCACGAATTGATTTTGCCATGACTTCAACGAAGCGCGGATCTCTGCCGTAGTGCGCCACTCCCACCACTTCAGCATCGTATGAGGGATTTTTCTTCAAAAACTTCAGAACATCTTCCATGTTCTCGCCGCTCGAAGCGTAGGAAAACTGTGCGCCCTTGTTCATCACCACAATCTTCGTCACACCGTCTTTGCGCATTTCTTCGAGGGTGTCTTCAATGTAGGGCGAAGCGAAGTTGAATCCGACATACGCTTTGGCGCCGGGAATCAGAGCGCTGAGCTCTTTGCTCACAGCTTCAATCTGTTTGACAGAATTTTCGTAATACCGCGTTGGTCCGATGATGTCATACTGGTCACGCACTGTTTTTACAGACAGGCGGTAAGCCGGATCTTCAACAAGACGACGCGACCAGATGGGGAGCGGGATACCCACGTTCTTCTGGAAGGACACCTTAATGTAATCCTCGAGCTGCGTGTCGGGATCGTTGATGTCGCCGTGGGAAGCAAAGAGCAAACCGACTTTTTCTGCGGTCTCTTGATTTTTAGTCGAGTGAAGAGCGGAGTTGCTTTGCATGCCGCACGCAGTTGCGAGGGCAAAAATTCCGGATAAGAAAACAAGCCCTGAAATGAGACGCATGGGAAAAACCTCCAGAAGAGCAGCCGATGGGTCGCTGAAAGCCGGCTGCGGGAGGTTCAAAGCGCGAACTGCTTTCTTGTGCAAGCTAAACTTTCACGAAAAGCGGAGATATTTTGGGGTTTTTTCGGAAATTGAGAAATGCATTTCAGGCCAAAGCCCAAAATGCCGGATCGACTCTCTAAGTTGGCCTCAGCCGCGTGCTTCTGTGCGGGCCTTGATGAATTCGTTGCGCATGAAGGCCTGTCGGGAGGTCAGGAGCAGTTTGAGATCCATGCCCGACGTCTTGTCAAATTGTTTGAACCATTCCGAGGCGTTGAATTTACTCGAAAACTGCGGAAGGGTTTTGAATTTGTCGGCGTCGGACGTCCATTTGAAGCCACCCCAAGCGACATCCTGACCACTGGCGGGGTCGAATTTGAGCACCACGCACGTCACATCCGTGCAACTGCACTTGGGATTGGTGCAATAGAGGTCGTCAATCACAAAGCGTTCGCCTTCGACAAAGCGCTCAATGGGCTGCGCATTGGGGAAAAGCATTTGGTAGGGAACCAGACGATCGGCTTGGATTTCTGAAAGATCTTTCTCTTTCCAACTGGTCGAAAGTGCAGGGTCGAAACTGGCAAAGGGCTGGCGCAGGGCTTCGAGAACCGGAGCACTCAGGCTTGCATCGAGAGCTTTCATGAGAGCTTTGCTCTCGTCGTCGCTGAGTTGAAGAACTTCTGCGCTCTCACTCATGAAATCGACTTGCTCCAAAGAGGATGTTGCCTTGGTTTTTCTCAGGTCTTCGATTTGCAGAGTCTTGCCGCTTCGGATGTTGACCCGTGCCACAAGGCCAAAAATTTCTACCGTGTTTGTGTTGCTTTGTTGAGACGCTGCCAATGCGGAAAGCATCTTGTTGCGCAGATCGCCAGCAAACTCGGTGAGCTTCACGACCACCTGTGCGGCGTCGAGAACCTCGTTGACATCGGTGAGAGTTGTGAGCTTCCGCGGCAACACAATGGCTGCCTTGGCTTTGTACATGCGGTTCTTCCAAGTGAGGCGGAATGTGTCATCGTTGCCGATGTTGAGCGGCAAAACCAACGGATTCATGAGTTGCGCAACCTTTCCTTGAAAAAATCGACTGCCTTGCGTGATTGAAGCACGAAGCGCTTGTTCAAAGCCCGCTCGTCGACGAGCGGCATCATGACCCCGAAAAAGATGGCCACAGCTGCTCCCAGCCACTGCAGTGACGACAGGCGCTCATCAAATGCCACAAGACCCAACAGGGCTGCAAATACGGGGCCGGAGTATTGTCCAAGGGCGACAAACCCAGCCTCCCCCGATTGGAACGACCACGTCATCAGGTACTGCGCAGCTATGGCTGGCAGGCTCGAAAGGCAGAGCAGGGTGATGACTTCGGGCTCGCGGGGGAACCGCAGTGGGGAAAAAACAAGCGGAGACAGCAGGGCGAGGAGAACCCCTGAGGCAGATAGGCTGAGGATGATGGTGTTGCTGGGGACGGATTTCATTTTACGCACGCTGAAATATGCAATTGCTGAAAGAACTCCGGCAGCAAAGGCGATCAAGTAATCGGTGGGAGCCGAGCTCTGGGAATTGTGAGCCAAAGTTTCGGGAAAGAGCCCCGTGCCGAGAACCAAGGCGACGCCCGCCAAACCGAAAAGAGCAAAAACAACCCGCGAACCCGTCATGCGTTCAGCAAGAAACACATGACCCAAGAGTCCGATGAGAAAGACACTCGCGTTGGAAAAAAGTGAGGAAAGGGCGAGCGGAATGGTGAGCGTGCCGTGAAAAAAGCAGGCCATGCTAATGGCACCCACGAGTCCGCGTGTCACGAGCCAGCGGATTTCCTCAGAACCCAATGGCGGGTGAGCATGCCCGCCCCGTTTTCGGCGGGCCATTACAAAAAGACACATGAGAGTCATAGGCAGGCAACGGAAAAACACACTCTCCCATGTGCCGAATCGGGCAACCGCGGCATCCGGATGCAAAGAAAATTGCACCTTCTGTGCAGCCTTGATGAAAAATATCATCAGAGAAAAACAGAAATGTGCTGCCACCATCAGAAGCAAGGCGCGCACAGGGGATGGCTTTCGGGAGTGTAACGGCACTGCGCTGGTCAAATTCATAAATGCACTCTGTGCGAGCCTCGAGGCTCTGTCAAATTGTGCTTTTTAGCGTCTGCCTCAGTCTGGAAAGCAAGAGCGGCCTTCGGCGCGGGGGACTTCATGAGGGAGGCAGACTGCGCCTTCGAAGATGGATTTTTTGGGAAAAAGGGGTTGATTTTGGGAAAAAGGGGTTGAGATTGATTCTCTGGGAGGTTTGTTAAGTATCCAAAAGTATTATTAAAATAAAAATTAAATTGAGAGCAAGTGAAATGAGCCGAAGCGCTATTTGAGGAGGCATGGGGTATGAAATCATGCGCTGGAATA